>JAPLGZ010000711.1 GCA_026389895.1 Chloroflexota bacterium
TAGACAAGTCGACAGTCGGTCAGCGTTGGCCGTGCCCTGGGCGCTGAGGTGACTTGCTATTGTCAGCCGCAGAATTTATTCTCGCAAAAAATAGGGCGCCGCGATCAACTGAACAAGCGATAAAGTACTGTCGCCAGTGTCAGCCCCAGCAATGCGACTACGAACCAGAGCAAGACCCAACTGCTGAGCTGTAAAGGTGCAAATTCGGGTCGAAATTGGCGACGGGCAAAGCCGCGCATCTCCAATACCTTGCCCACGGTGTCGGCGCGGTCGATGGCATTGAGCGTGAGTGGTATGAAGATCGGCACCAAACCGCGCGCCTTGCCAATCAAGCCTTTCTCTAGCAAGCTATGTCCACGGGCTTTCTGGGCGTCAGCAATGCGGCCAAATTCGTTGAGCGCGATCGGCACAAAATTCAGCGCCAGCACGATCATCAGCGCAAATTCGAGTGGCAATCGAAAGACGATCAAGCCCTGGATCAGATCGGAGTTGTTGGTGGTCATGATCACGATCAGGATCGGAATCGAAAAGACAAAAATCCGTAAAATCGCGACAATGCCGAGCGCGAGTCCTTCTTGGGTAAAGGGTAGGGCTGGGCCGATCGAGCCGAGGTGCGGCACCAGATAAAAAAGCGGCCTGCCCGGCGCGGTTAACCCAAAGATCAGGCCAAAAACAATAATCAACAGCACGAGGCTGCGCAGACGGCGCAAGGTTTCACCCAAGACGCCACCCAAGACGGCCACCACGATAATGCTGGCGAGCAGGAGAAGCAGCGGCCAGGGTTCGACAAAAATCAGTCCGGCCAGCGTTGTTGCCAGAAACCACAAAATCTTTACGCGCGCGTCGATTTGGCGCAAGCCACTTTTTTCTAGTCCGCTGATCAACTGGCTACACTCCCCATGTGGGGCGCCAACCGATGGTTCAGCCGCACCTGCACCTGATCGACAAACGCGCTTGGCGTCAACGCCGGCGTGATGCCCAGATCGGCCAGCGCCAAGCTCAAGCGGACGATCTGGGGCGGGGCCAGGTGACAGGAAGCCAACAAGGGCGCATCCGCCATGATCATCGCGGTGGGGCCATCGCCGATGATCACGCCATCGTTAACCACGATCACGCGCCGTGCATATTGGGCCACATTGCTGAGATCATGGGTCACCAACAAAATTGTTAAACCTTGTTCGTTTAACGTTTGCGCCAGCTCTAAAATTTGCCGCGCATCGCGATGATCCTGGCCCGTGGTCGGTTCGTCCAGCAACAAAACTTGGGGCTGCATGGCGACAATGCTGGCAATGCACAGCTTTTGTTTGTCGCCGCGCGCGAGGAAGCGCGGGAACATCGTTTGCACGGCTTCTAGCCCAAATTGCTGCAACGTTGCGGCCAAACGTTGTTCAATTTCTGGCTCTGGCAGACCTAAGTTTTGTAAGCCAAAACGGATCTCGTCGGCTACCGTGTTGGCAAAAAGTTGATCGTTCGGCTCCTGGAAAATGAAGCCAATCTTGCGCGCGAGATCGGTTACTTTGGCATGGCGCGTCTCTACGCCGTCGATTCGCACACGCCCCGCAGTCGGGCGCAACAAGCCCAGGATCAGCTTCATCAAGGTCGATTTGCCTGACCCATTGTTGCCGATGATCGCCGTGAATTCGCCTGGTTGAATCGCCAAATTGATGTCGTGCAATACGGTGGCCGGGGCTCGATAGGCGAAGCGCACATTTTCCACTTGGATGATCGGCGTGCTGGGTGGCGCGGAGGATGGGGGTGAAGGGGCGAATGGTGAATCGGCGCGCGGCCTTTCTGTTAAGACTTGGCGCAACGTAGGTAAAGCCTCTTCTTCGATCAGTGGCAGCGTAGGCCAGGTAATCTGTGGCGTCAATAGCTCGGCTACCTGTGTGATCTGGGGGAGCCGCACACCCGCTTGTAAGAAGAATTCGGCCTGTTGCACGGCTGTCCGCATCGGTGCGTCTAACACGATCCGCCCTTGATCCAGAAGCACCAAGCGCTTGGCATAACGAGCCAGCAATTCGCTTTCGTGCGAAACAATTACTATCGTGGTGCCCAACTCTTGATTGAATTGCGCACACAAGTCAAAAATCTTCTGCACCATGACCGCGTCCAATTCGGATGTCGCCTCATCCAAGACGAGCACGTCAGGCATGGTGACCATTGCTGCGGCAA
>JAPLGZ010000195.1 GCA_026389895.1 Chloroflexota bacterium
ATAAGTTGGGTGCGTTTCGTTGATCGGCAGCGCCTCGATTGGGAAGGGTGTTTTGCTGATCCGAAAGCCGTGACCAAGCGCGCAGTTGCTGCCCGCCATCACTACGGTCTTGACCGTGCCAGCCTCGGCGGCGGCCTGCATCAAATAATAGGTGCCTAGCATATTGGTCTTAAAGGTGGCATCAAACGGAATACCTTGTTTTTCGGCGTTGGCGCGCAATTGGGGATGCTCCACCGGCCACGGCTGTGCGCCAATGTGCTGGATTGCGTCCACGCCAGCGACCGCGCGTTGGCAATCTTCAAAACTGTTCAGCTCTCCTTGAATCCAAGGGTAATTGGCAAATTCAGGGGCTGGTTGATGGCGCGCAAAGAGCACCAACTCATGGTCGGCGGCCAGGGCGCGAAGTACATAGGCGGCTAGTTTGCCATTGCCGCCCGTGATTAATACTTTCATGGGCTACCTTTTCGATTTTAAATGAGAAGTGAATTATACGAGCTTATGATAATGTGGGGTCTATATTTTGTCAAAGACCACTTTGGATCGGCCAAATGACGTATCAGAGGAGTAGCTATTTTTGTGATTGCCAGAGGGTGAATTCATTGACCCTTTGCTCCAGGAAATATGTTGAAACACACTGACCGGCGAATATATTTCAACATATTTCCTGTTCTAGGTAGGTATTCTAATGCCCGCCACAAAGCTGCTTAGCCCTTCAGACCTGTCACCGAAATGCCTTCGATAAAGGTTCGCTGGGCAAAGATAAAGATGATGATGACCGGTAGCGCCACGATGGTGCTCACGGCCATCAAATATGGATAGGCCAAGGCTGTATTGCCCATATTGGTGGCTGTCTGTTGCAAGCGATAGATCATCAACGCCAGCGGATATTGGGCTTCATCTTTAAGATAGATCAACGGGCTGAGAAACTCGTTCCATGTCCACAAAAAGCGGAAAAGCACCACGACCGCAATCGCTGGCTTGGTCAGTGGCAAAATGATCCGCCAGAGAATGGTGAACTCATTGGCCCCTTCCATGCGGGCTGCTTCTGACAATTCTTCGGGAATCGTGAGAAAAAACTGGCGCAGCATAAAAATGAAGTAGGGGTGACCAAAAAGCGATGGCACAACCAACGGTAGATAGGTGTTGAGCCAGCCCAGATTTTTAAAAATAATAAAGAGCGGCACCATCGTCACCTGCCAGGGCAACATCATGGTGGCAATACACAGGCCAAAAAAGAAGCCGCGTCCCCGCCACTTGATCTTGGCAAAACCATAGGCGACGAGCAACGAGGAGATCAGTGTAAAAATCACCACCGGTAAGGCATAGCGGAAGATCGAATTAAACGCGGCCAGGTTAAAGTTATAAGTTGCCCAGCCACCAGCAAAGTTGCTCCACAATAGTGGGTGAGGAAAGAGCACGGGCGGCACGGTGCGCACCTGCGAATCATTCTTCAGCGCGGTGATCACCATCCAGTAGAGTGGAAACAGCCAGGTAAACGCTAAAAAGAGCAGCAGAACGTACTTGGCAATATGACCAATACGCATAAGTGTAGCGTGACGGCGGGCGTGGGCAGCCGCTAACTCTGCGCTATCTTGTGGACCGCTTGTGGCTTGGCTAGCCGTCTGGCTGACTGTTGTCATTTTTCACCCCCGTAGAAGACCCAACGTCCCGACGTACTAAAAAGAATGGCGGTGAAAGTAACAATAATCACCAGCAGAATCCAAGCCATGGCCGAAGCTTTACCCATACTGAGTTGCACAAACGCGTTTCGATACAGACTCATCACATAGAGCTCGGTTGATTTCATCGGGCCGCCCTGTGTGAGCAACCACGGCAACGTAAATTCTTGGAAGGCCCCAATAAAGCCGAGGATCGAATTAAACAGAATGACCGGTGTACAGAGGGGGACGGTGATATGCCAAAACTTATGCCAGGCATTCGCCCCATCCACGGTGGCGGCTTCATAGAGCGAACGAGGGACATCCTGCAAGGCCGCCAAATAGATGACAACGGCTGAACCCTGCGCCCAGACATAAATCAACACCAATGTGGGTTTAGATAGCCCAGGACTGGAGAGAAAAGGAATCGTCGGCTTCTCGAAATACTTGAGTAGACCATTGATCGCGCCATATTGGGTGTTCAGCAAGAAAAGCCAGACCATCGCCGTACAGACCGCCGGTACAATCGTCGGAATATAGATGATCGAACGAAAGATCGCCCGGCCTTTGATGTCGGTATTCAACAAATTGGCGATTAGAAACGCAACTCCTGTGCCAATCGGCACGCCGATCAACACATAGAAAAATGTGTTCCCAATCACGATGCCAAAATCGGGATCATTGGTGAAAAGTCGCACGTAATTGGCTAAACCAATAAATTGAGGGGGTCTGATCAGATCGTAGCGTGTCAGGCTGTAATAAAGCGACATCGCTAACGGGATCAGCGACAAGCCGATAAAACCAATCAACCAAGGTGAAATGAAGAGCAAACCCAAACGCTGGTTACGCTTCTCCTGATTTGACATACCGCGCGACTTTGTCCGGTTTGCTGGGGCCGCTGCCACTGCCATGTGTACCTCCTGTAGATTTACGATTTTGGATTTACGATTTACGAAGTGATTTCGGCGCAATAGGCTCCTCTGCTTTCGACAATTCATATTCGAAAGCAGAAGCATCAACACCGCCGAAGAAACCTCGTAAATCGTAAATCGTAAATCGTAAATAAAACGCTACTTCTTCAAGCCTTGATTTGCAAACTCTTCGACGGCGCGCTTTTGCAATTCGGCCGCGGCATCCGCCGGTTTCATCTGATCACGCGCGACTTTATCGCGCAACTCATCCAACTGCGTCTTGACGAACCAGTGAATCGGGCAGCGTCGTAACAGGTGCCATTCGGTCGCTTCCTTTTCCGAATCCACATAGAATTTCAGACCAGGATAGGCATTGGCATCGACGGTTGGGATAAATTCTTTGAGGGGATGGATCCAGCCTACTTCCTTGAAGATGATATCGCAGGCCTTTACCGTATTAAAGACCTCACCCAGCTTAAAGGAGCCGGTGGGATTCTTGCCATCTTTCAGGATCTGGACAAAGTGGGCATTCACAGCCTGCATCTTCACATCTTTGCGGTCGTCCGAGCGTGGCCCCCAACTCGCCTGATTAAATTTGCCTACTTCTGGCTTGTGGATCATTGTCTCGCCGGGATGCCAGTAACCTTCGATGATCATCGTCTGCACGCCTGCTTCAAAGGCTTCACCCCAGCCGCCATTGCCCTGCACCTGGCGCATACCGGCAAATTGATCGGGGCCAGCAAATTTGATAAACTCAGCGGCAGTGTTCAAATAAGCCGCCACGCGCTCATCATCTAGGTGGAATTCCTTGCTCTTTTCGTCAAACCAGGTGACGCCATACGAAGCGGCGCCATAGTCCACATCACCACCCATCGCGTCACCAGGGTCTAGACCCATCTGTAACAAGTTGCCGGCATCATCTTTCTTGGTCAGCTTCTTGTGCCAATCTAGCGTCTCTGCCCAAGTGGCCGGTGGTGCTTTGGGATCAAGACCGGCCTTTTCTGCGGCATCGGTGTTATAGTTCAAGCCCCACTGCACATAGCTCTCAATGCCGGGCACACCCACCATCGCGCCTTCATAGGAGCAGTAGTCCCAGACCCAATCCAGCATGTTTTCTTTCTTGACATATTTGCTAGCCGCGACCATATCTTGTACAGGCGTGACTGCGCCACGTGTAAATAGATCGAAATAGGGATGATTTGAGTGGCAATCTGGGGGAGCGCCACCGGCGATGGAGGTCAGGAGGGCCTCGTCGTTGACCGAGCCTTTATATTCTAACTTGGTGTCGCCCATGATCTGCTTCCATTCATCGGTTGCAATGATCTTGACCAGGGCTGGATCTAAGTTGCTCCAGTTGTACCAGTAGGCAACGGTCGTACCTTCGGCGGCTGGCGCAGCAGCTGCACCACCACTGGCCGCCGGGGCATTGGCCGCGGGCGCGGCCGGTGTACAAGCGGCTAAGGCGGCCCCAGCCGCGATGATCGACGAGAATTTTAGAAACCCACGTCGGCTGAGGGCGTTTTTGTTTTCATTCAACATTCCTTTTGACTCCTTTGGTAAATGGTCTGGGAAGAACAAGCGATTAATCTATTCAATTGTTGAAATGGTTGTGCTTTGGTGAATTAGCGGAGCGATGCAGGGTCCACAAACCGTTGAGCTAGGCTCTGGGGCTGTTGTGATTGCAAATCGTTCACGCAGAACAGGTTGTAGCCTCGGCAGGGGAACAGGGAGCTCACGTTGCCAACTGGCTACACCCTAGGATAACAGTTGTGCTGTAACTAGATTGTAACTAAGTTGCTGGGGATATCTTACTGCTCAATCGGCGCTTTTGTCAAAGTATCGGGAACGTTCCCGAAGTAAACGGCTTTTTGTAGCTATGTACGCTCGCTCTACATCAAATAGCGGACCGATCACGAAAATTGATGCGGCGCAGAAAAACATGGCCAGCCACGGCAAGTAAGCTCATTTCCAGCACATTCCACCAAAAGTGAACGTCCAAGCGGACCGCCGTTGTCAGCCCCGGCACGCTACACAAGACGGTGCCGCGCGTGAATGGACTGCGCGCCAGCCACCCATCACGCCCCAAAATGCCCGGCAATCCCTGGGCTGTGGTGGTCACGCCCAGTGCGCGCAATTCGTGCATAACTTGTAGATAGCGCACCATCATGTATGTATGTTCAAATGTATGCGCGACGGCGACGGCTAGCAGCAGGTAGGACCAAAAGTTACGCATGCCACCTTTGATCAGCGTAATGATGATCAAGAGCACGGCCCAATTCCAGATGAAGTGCACCCATTCGCCATTCGCCGGGGAAAGCAGACCTGTCGATTGGCGAGCCGTCCAATTCAAGAGGTGATATTGACCCCATTGCAGCAAATGTTCAATCGAGTGGGCGCCTTGCGACGTGAGCAGGATGCTTAGGAGCATAACCACTGTGCCATAACGCAAACCATCTTCGCGCCACTTGAGAATGCCAACTGGGAGGAGGGCTGCTAGCACGATAAACGCACCTGCCCACAAGGGTAAAGACCAGACTTGCATGCCAATCCAGCCTGCCACGATGCCAAGCGTGAGTGATCGCATGACCATGGGCGTATACTTGCCTGGGCGTAATAGGTGGAGTAGCGGCAGGCGCGTATCCAAAGACGTGGAAAATGAAGTAAGTGGGAGTGTTTGATTCATCTTGTCACCTCCAACTGGGTTTGAGCCGTTAACGTGGTCAACTGAGAAACGGCCCCATCGGGCCAAATAACGGATAATGTTTGCAAGGTCGTCTCTTTGGGGAAACCAAAGTGAACACGCGTTGGATCCCCCGATAAATAGCCACCAGATGCCCGTACATCGCGACGATAAGTGCCGTGGCTGGTCTGGAGGGCAAGTTGCGCGCCAATGGCTTGTGGATTGGCGGAAGCCGGCCAGTGCAAGTCTACTTCCAGACTTGACCCGCCACATAACCGATTTTCAAAGAGCTGAGCAGAATTCCGTAGATTATTGACGACGATATCCAAATAACCATCGCCATTCAGATCGGCCATCACCATACCTCGCCCGCTGCTGGTCGAACCCAAATTCCATTCGGGCGCTGGGGCAAACATGCCTTCGTCATCATTGTGGAAAGCCTGATTCTCTTCGACGAGTTCGCCACCCGGCAATTGACCAAACAAATTTTGGGCGATCATGCCGTTGACAATGTATAGATCGAGATAGCCATCATTGTCCAGATCCCCAAATTTGCTGGCCCAACTCCAGCCGGTCGCATCGATCCCATATTGTGGGGCTTCATTGGCCCAGCGATTATTGGCGCGCACTTGTAAGACATTCGCCATGATCTGGGGATTATTCGGCTCATGTTTCTCGAGCTTTTCCATCCCATTCAGCATCGGCAGCCAACGGGCCAGATTATGCGGCGAAATGTCATAAGGGTTCATATCGGTGGTGAAGAGCGCTAAATTGCCTTCATTGGTCAGGTCGCCCCAATCGATGCTCATCGTACTGTGGGAGGTTTGCACAAACGGTTGTGCCGGTTGCCACTGGGGTTGTCTAGTCTGTTGGCCGTTTGGGTTGTACAGCCAGATTTTGTCTTGCAGGGTAAAATCATCGGCCACCCAAATGTCGGGGTGCCCATCGCCATTGAGATCGACCAAGCCAATCGACAGTGCTTCGGCTTGCGACGTCAGCGGTTGGGCAATGAACTGTTCACCCTGATGTTCGTAATAGACGATGCCAGCTTTCTCTTGCATCTCTGCCGCGGACAATTTATGCTGCTTAAGGTCAGTGTTATAGGAACCAGTGACCAGATCAAGCACATTGTCCCCATTCAAATCAGCCCAAGCCATCGAATAGGCATAGCCTGTCACGCCGGGTAATGGCTCGCGCACAAAGCGGGGCTGGGCGCTTGACCCACGATTATGCCAATAGGAGACACTTTCCAAACTGCGGTGTGTAAAAGCGATGTCGAGTTTGCCATCCCCATCTACATCGACAATGTTGACGCCGCGCGTGTAATTATCGGCCAGCGTTTCGCTCCTGAATTTTAACGCACCTTCATTCCAGAGAATGGCAGCTTCACCGTCCACACTGGCAAAGACGAGATCTAAGTCGCCGTCGCCATCCAGATCATTGACCGCTACGCCTGAGCCATTGCTTTCGTAGGTGTTGATCTCCCGTAGGTGGGTGCCTGTTGCGAAATCTAACAGGTGGGGGACAAAATGATTCTCGCACGCCGGCGCTGTCGCCAGACTCGCACTATTGACAGTCACGGGGACAGTTGCAGGTGGTATGGCTTGAATGTCGGTTGACTGACTTGCGCTTTGACAAGCCAGCAGCAAAGCCGCGCTACAGCATAAAAGTAGGTAAGAGTAGAAATGCTTCATATTGCTCACCCAAAGAAAGGCGCTAACCAATCGGCCGCAATTTCCAAGCCAAATCCTGGTGCATCGGTTGGCGTCAACCAGCCATCTTTTGGAATGGCTTGGCCAGGCAAACGCCACCCTTCCTCTAACGGCACCCCCGGCGCCGTGCCGACAAAACATTCTAGCCAGGGCACAGCGGGCGTGGCAATGCTAAAATGTTGGCCAAAGACACTGTTGCCACCGCCATGCATGATCACGCTGATCCCGGCCGCGTCGGCCGCGGCGGCGATCTTTTGGCAGGTGGTCACACCGCCACACCAGTTGATGTCGGGCTGGAGAATATCGGCGACTTTGTGGTTGGCCGCCCATTGAAAGGGCACGTGGGTGTACCAATGTTCGCCGGTGGCCAGCGTCTGCCAAGGGATGCGTTGGCGCAAGGCCACATGTGCATCAAGATCTTCAGGGATCAGATATTCTTCGATCCACTTCAATTTATACGGGCGCAACGTTTCGGCTAGCCGGACAGTATACTCTACATCAAAGGCCATCCAACAATCAAGCATCAATTCGCAATCATCGCCGATCTGTTAACGCGTTTTGGCGACAAATGCCTCGTTTTTGCGCAGACCATCCAAACCATCGGCTGGTCCATATGGGCAGGCCAACTTGAAGGCGCGAAACCCTAATTCTTGATACCAGTCTACATCGTTGCCCGTGGCATAACAGAAGATGCGGTCTTTTTGGGCGCCGCCCAGCAACTGATAGACTGGCTGCTTGAGCAACTTGCCCCGCAAATCCCACAAGGCCAGATCAATGGCGCTAATGGCATACGAAGCCAAGCCGGTCGAGCCATAGGGCTTGGTCAGGCGAAACATCATATCGGCCAGTTTTTCGGTGGCAAAACAATCTTCCCCCAACAACTGCGGCCCCAAATGATCATCGATTACCGCGGCGACTGGTCGACCGTGGCTCGTCGAGCCGATCCCCCAGGTGCCATCTTGGGCGGTTACCTTACACCAGACGCCTTCCCATTTCGGCAGCCACAGATCGCGACTGCGTTTCACTTTGGGGTAGCGTGACATCGGGTTGGCCACTTCGGCCTCTTGCCACCACGAAGCACGCCGCGGTTTGGTGGTGCTCTCATTCGGGGCAACGTTGAGCCGCATCGCGCGGATTTCGGTAATTTTCATGTCTCGACTCCGATTGTGAGTTTTATCAGATCGCGAATACATCAGGATCTGAATGTAGTCTTTCACATTTTAATGGTGGCTATTGAGATAGGGAGTACAGATCATACTTTGAAAGATTATAGCATAAATTATCAGCCATTTGCCGATTGATATAATTCTTCAACCCGCACCTTCTGTCCATCCTGCTCCGCCGAACGATAAGCTGCATCTAGCAACTCAACAGTGCGCAAACCTACCTCTGCTGGCGAACCGTTTGGTGCTTTGCCCAGAACCCGATCAACCAAATTATGCGAGGTGGCAAAGCGTGGGTAACGCTCGCCTTCTGGTACAGAAATGATTTCCGGCTCCTGGCCGCGCCGGTGAATTTCGAGGATGCCGGCGTTCACATTTAGATAGATCGAGCCGTTTTCGCAATGCACTTCGAGATCAACCTTGCCACCGCTGGCGCTGCCCTGATTGCCCGTGCCGCTGACAACGCCCAGCGCACCGCCTTCAAATTCAACCAGCATGGCATCCACCAAATCGAGTGGCAGATTATGTTTGTGCATCAGCGCATTCACCCGTTGCGCACGCAAGCTGGTGACAAAAAACATCAAGCCAGCCGAGTGTGTAATCTGCAAGTGGCCTTGTCCACCGCCGGAAAGATGGGGCTGGCTGTAGACGTTGCCGGGGCCATGCACCACATAACGCGCCCCGCTGCTCGAACCATCATCGCCGCGTAACAGGTCCAGAATGTGCGAGGCCATAAAACAGTTGACCAGTTGAATGGCCCCGAGTTCGCTCGATTGAATTACCTGGCGCGCGCGCTGCACAAAATCAGCAAAATGATAGGGATAGCCCATGACAATCTCGGTGTTGTGGGCCTGCGCAGTCTCGATCAGATCGCGAGCGTCACGGGCATAGAGCGTCATTGGTTTTTCGATCATCACCGGCAAGCCGCGTTCCAGACAGGCTTTGGCCAGCTTATAATGGGTGGCATGGGGTGTCGCAATAATCGCACCATCCAGCGGCTCGTTTTGTAGCATGGTGTTGAGATCCGTATACGTCTTCTCGATATGATACGCTTCGGCGGCGGCGTCGAGCTTGGCGGCATCGGCATCGCACAAGACAATTGCACCAACGCCATCATGCATTTGTAGGCCAGGAATATGTGTAAAAGTAGCCCACCAGCCAGCGCCGACAACGGCGATGCGTGCTTTCTCGGTCATTTTGGTTCCTCTCGATTATTTAACGGCGCAGAAGAGCCCGCCCGCTTTTTGAATGCGCAACGTACCCTGCTGCGCATTTAATTGTTCTTCCACATACCGCGTAAAATCGGCCTGATGGGCGGTTGAGATTTCGCCCATTGAACAAGCATAAGCCACCAAAGGCGCAACTTCCGTGACAAGCAGGTCAGATTCAAAGCGGCGTAAAGCCACCTGGGCAAAGTACGGTGCCAGCCATTGTGCGCCATCTTCCAGGCTAAAATGCATCTGTTCGCGCCAGGCATAGGCGTGGGGTGCAAAGCCGCGCACCAGATCGCGCAACTCTTGCATGTGCTTCTCGCCATTCGTAGCGGCGTATAAGTGGCCGCCTGGCCTGAGCACGCGCTGAATTTCGCCCAGCGCTTTGGGTAGATCGGCCACGTGATAGAGCATATGATTGGCGATCACCGCATCCAAGCTGGCATCGGCCAACGGGATGGCTTCGGCGTTGAATTGTTCAAAACAAAAACGTGGGGCTTGGTCGCCTAAATTCTGGCGCGCCTGTTCCAGCATGCCCGCTGATTGGTCAGAGAGCGTGATCGCCCAACTTGCAGGAATACGATGTAAATTGGTGTGCCACAATTTCCCTGTACCGCAGCCGATTTCCAAGATCTGGGCCGTGGATGGTAGCTTAAATTGGTCAAAGACCCACAGCGACCAGTCATATTTATTCGTGCTAAACTGATCGTGCAGTTGGATGCGTGCATCAAGATTGATCGGCGTTTTATATTGCTCAGCCACAAGTTCCGGTGAATGTAACATGCTAGATAACCCCTTTCTGCTGTAAATTAGCAATCTCGGCGTCCGAATAGTGCAAGAGCTCCTGCAAGATCGTTGTTGTATCTGCACCCAATGCTGGACCGGGCTGCTTATGATCCACGGCATCTGGCACCTTGATCGCCGTGCGCACCTGCCGTAACGGCCCAAATTCGGGATGCTCGACTTCCATGATCATGTCGCGCGCCAACACTTGTTCATCGGCCAGGGCCTGTTCGACGCTATTGACCGGCGCGCAGGGCACCTTGCCGCGCAAAAGGGTGAGCCATGCTGCGGTCGTGCGGGTGAGGAAACGCGTTTTGAGGTTGGCGATTAAAGCGTCACGATGCTGGAGACGTGTGGCAAACGAACCATAACGCGCATCGGCCAGCAACTCGGGTGCTTCTAACACGTCGGTCAATGCCCGCCAGAATTTTTCTTTGGCGCAGAAGATCACCAAATAGCCATCTTGGGTTGGAAAAGCCTGGGCCGGTGTCAAGGTTGGGTGCGCCGAATCAGCCAGCCGCTTAGGATGATAATCGCGATTCAGCGTCCAGATCGCCACATAATTTAACATGCTGATGGCGGTGTCGAGGAGACTGACATCAATATCGCAGCCCAACCCTGTGCGTTGCGCATTGAGAAGGGCAGCCAGCAGACCCGTCATCGCCAGCGCGCCACCCGCATAATCCACCATCGATAAACCGCTCTTAGCCGGCGGCCCCTCTGGATCACCGGTCAAATCCATCCAGCCCGCGTAAGCTTGCATCAGATAGTCATAGGCTGGTTCGGCATGGCGCGGGCCGGTCAACCCAAAGCCGCTCAGCGAGCAACAGACAATGCGTGGGTTGATTGATTTAAGTTGCTCATACGTCAAGCCCAACTTGGGTGGCTGGTCGCCGCGTAGATTGTTAAAGACTGCATCCGAAACACGTACTAGATCCTGGAAGAGCCGTTGCCCCTCTGGGTGTTTCAAATCCAGCGTCAAACTGCGCTTGTTGCGATTGAAAGATTGAAAATAGAGACTGTCGCCAGCAATTTTATACGGCGGCATGGCGCGCGAAATATCCCCAGCCGTGGCCGGGTCTTCAATTTTGATCACTTCGGCGCCCAGATCGGCCAAATGTAGCGTGCCGAATGGGCCCGCACCAAACTGTTCGACAGCGAGGATGCGGATGCCGCTCAGAAGGTCATGCATGTTTTAGCTGCTCTTGCCATTTTTGATACTAAGCATCGGATTGCCCACTAATTTAGCGCTGCGTGAAGATATTGCTATTTTTCCACCTGTCATTTTACCATATGGCCTGGCATTGGCTGAACCATGAGCTTAATCGGTGCTTGTATTGATTCTAGGCCTGGCTTTCACGCTTTGGCAAGCATTCCAAAAAATAATTTTCCTTTTGTTCTTTGTTTCTCCAGCCGTATAGTATAATCTGGTTCTGCCATCCCCACGTGGGTATGAAAAGGAGCATAAAGTCAATGAGTGAACAAACAATTACACTAGCCGATAGACCTGTGCAAAGGCGACTTAATCTCTCGCCAGTCATACTGGCTGATTTTTGTCAACGCAATCATATTAGACTATTGTCGCTCTTTGGTTCGGTCTTGCGCAATGATTTTGGCTCGCACAGTGATATTGATGTGTTGGTCGATTTCGAGGCAGGCCATACGCCTGGTCTAGCGTTGATTCGCATGCAGGATGAACTCTCCGTTTTATTCGGCAACCGTAAAGTTGATCTGGTTACGTTGAAGTTTTTGCATCCACGTATTCGCGAACAGGTGCTGGCCGACATGGAAGTACAGTATGCTCGGTAAAGATTCACTCTATTTTCTGCATATGTTGGAGATGGCACGTAAAGCGGTGGAAAAAGTGAGGGGCCTTGAGCAAGAAGATTATGACGATGATGAAAATTTACAGTTGGCGTTGACTCATCTTGTACAGATTATTGGCGAAGCCGCTAGTCGCATTTCGCCACAGCTTCGCCTTGCTTATCCTGAAATCCCCTGGCATGAGATTACTGGGATGCGTAATCGCATTGTCCATGATTACCTAAATATAGATGAGGATGTTGTTTGGCAAGTAATCATTGAAGATTTGCCGGCCATTATCACTCAACTAGAAAAAATAATCTCAGCAGAAGGCTAGCACAATATCGGCTGAATGGCCGATTGTTTGGATATTCTACAGACCCTTATCCAAATAATCGCGCGTCAACTCAGCGATGCCAGTTGCTAGCGTGACTTGGTGCGTAAAGTTTAACAATGTCTGCATTCGGTTGATATCGGCCACCAGATCGCTGCGGTAATAGGGAATCGCATTTTCGTCAGGGATGGGGGAGAAGATGGGGCTGCGGTGGGCCAGAGTGGCGGCCGTTTCGGCAATCGCTTTAAACGTAGTGATCTCTGCGCCAGCAATGTTGATCGTCGCACTTTGGTCCATATTCAGGGCGCGGACGGTGGCTTCGATGGCGTCACTGATATGGATGGGATTGAACGCTGGTTTGCCGCTTTGTAGCACCTGGATCGGTTCGCCTGTCAAGGCGCGCTGGGCATAAGTCGGAATTGGGTTCGGTGTGCCTACGCCGTATGGAAAGAAATAGCGCAATACGATCTTGTGAAACGCATCGGGCGCGGCTTGCACCGCCAACTCAGCCTGCGCCTTGGTCAGGCTATACAAATCCATTGGGTTGAGTGGATCACTTTCGACAAAGGGTTGATTGCGACAGCCATAGACGCCACCAGTCGAAGCATGGACAAACGTATGGACACCAGCCGCCTGCGCATATTGAAGTAAATGCCAAGTCGCGGTGACATTCACGGCGAAAATTTGGCTGTCGTCTTGTTGTTCGGAATGGATTAAGGCCGCTTGGTGAACGATGAGATCCAACTGCTTGGGCAACTCGGTGTGATCCAGCGGTTGGCGCAAATCTTGTGCTAGATAGTGGACGCCTGGCAAACTGACCGTTGGTGGTTGGCGTACGAAGGCATAGACCTGATGCCCACCAGCCAAATGGCGTAGCAAATGGCCGCCGATAAAGCCACTCGCGCCAGTTAGCAAGATGCGCATACGCTACTCCTCAAGCCACAAGGCGCGCACCGGCGATGCACAAGCATCTTTGATCTTCAACGGCAATGCGATCAATTTACCGCGTGGCTTCTGCACCTGGTCCAAATTAATCAGGGGCGCCAACAATAAAATGTCCTGTTGAAAAAACTTGGGGAAAAAGTTTTGCGGATCGTTGGGGCTGTCATAGCGCGGGGTGTCGCCACCTAGCAGCGAGACTTGATGATCGAGCACCCAATCAATTGCACCGGCGCTGAAATAGGGTGGATGGGTCACGTAATCGGGCTGATGCCAATGTTTGTCCCAACCGGTGCCGATGAGCAACGCATCCCCTGGCTGCAACGTTTCGCCTGTCTGTACGAGGGCCTGCGCTAAATCATCAGCGTTGATCCGTTCGTCGGCCTGGCGCGGAATCCAGAGCGTCAATGCATCGACTCTGTAGCAGCGCTCCAGAGGCAATTGGTCGATCGTCATCCGGCTTTGATCCATATGGGCGGCGGTTTCAAGGTAGGTGGCGCTTTGGACGGCCAGCGTAATGGTTTGCGAATAGACTGGGTAATCGAGCCAGTTTGGTGGCGGAATCTGGGTGATTTTGGGCGTAGGATACGGCTCGCCATAGGACCACATACCATCTTCGATTGGGCCGCTAATTTCAACAATACGCATATTGATCCCATGAGAAAAACTTGCAACACATGCCACAAATTAATACGAATTCAATTCGCAAAATTCGTGACATTCGTTGCAATGGTGTTGATGTTGTTTATAAAGGCAAGCGACAGACTGCGCGTGTATGCGCATCGCAATACCAGATAAATCCGTCCCAAAGCGTCATCCCATGCGGTTCGGGGTTTGGTTCGGGAATCTCAATCTTTGCTAATTGTTCGCCCGTTTGCGGATTCAGGCGATAAATGGCGCGAAAATTTGTCTCCACACAGAGCAAATCATCCCCATCCCAAGCCAGACCGTGCGGGCGATTGCCCGGCGCGGGGATCGAATGTACAACCGTAAAGCCATCATCCACAGCCACTTCATAGATCGTTGCCGAAGGCGGTGTCGCGATCCAAAGTCTACCATTGCGCCATTCCAGTCCATGCGCACCGGTTTCTGACGCACCTGGCGTTGGAAACGAAGCCAGCGTCGCGCCGGTGGCGCGATCTAGTTTGAGGATCTCGCGACTGTAAGTCGAGGAGACCCAAAGTGCCTCGCCCGTATCGGTGACGCCGCTACCTTTGTCGGCCGCGGTCTCCAACGTTTTTAGAATTTCGCCAGTATAAGAGACAAGATGCAGTTGATTTGTTATCTGATCAAGAATCCAGAGTCCATCAGCAATGGCCTGCATGCCGTTGGGCTGCGGACCTGGTGTATCAAACATCACATCGATTTTACGCGTCATGGGGAGCTTCCTTTGGTGAAACAGCGATTCAATCAGCTTCGTCGCCACCGGCAATCAATTTGTATAGTTGTTCCAGATCATCGTCGTTATAAAAGTGAACGACAAGCTTGCCGCTGCCGTTGGTGCTACGGTTTAATTGCACACGCGTACCGAGCGCGGTGCGAAAACGGTTTTCCAGATAAGCGAGCTGTTCGGCTGCGGCGGGTTTGGGGGCTGGTTTGGCTGGCGGCGCAACTTTTGGCACGAGTAACCGCGTGATCAAGGCTTCGGTCTGGCGCACATTCAACTCTTCGGCAAGCACCTGTTGTAACGCTTGTTGTATGGCAGTAGGATTGCGCAAGGGGAGCAAAGCACGGGCATGACCAGCAGAAATGTGATTACTGGCCAAGGCATCCTGCACGAGCAGCGGCAACTCTAGCAGGCGTAGGGTATTGGTGACGGCGGAACGGCTCTTGCCCACCCGTTCGGCGATTTCCTGGTGGGTCAACCCAAATTCACTCAGCAGCGTTTGATAAGCCGCCGCTTCTTCCAGCGCACTTAGATCCGCACGCTGCACATTCTCAACCAGCGCCAATTCCATCAGTTGTTGCGGGGATGCTTCGCGCACGAGCACGGGCACCTCGGTTAAATTGGCCAAGCGAGCCGCCCGCCAACGCCGTTCACCGGCCACGAGCCAATAGGTGTTGGGTTGGGTGGGGTTTTCCGTCACAATCAGCGGCTGAATAATGCCATGCGCACGGATCGATGCCGCCAGATCTTGCAAGGCTGCCTCATCAAAAATTGTGCGCGGCTGTTGTGGATTCGGGCGGATGACTTCGAGTGACAATAAGCTCACGCCGATACCGCTACCCGTATCATCCAACTGCGACGAGGAAATGGGGTCGTCTGGATGATGAATTTCTGTATTAACGATCAGGGCGCCAAGTCCCCGGCCTAAGGCCCTTTTGGTTGGAGTCGTGCTCTTACCCATACAAACCTCAAGTTGAAAAGTGTGTCACTCTAATCCTGCTTTGAGCAGGGCGCAAATGATGACGTGACATGTTTTCGCCGTTTCTCTGCCGTTTTTCGTTACGCTACAACGCTCAGCACAGAGTTAGAGAAACGATCACGTCTTGGCTGTCACGATATCAAGCGGTTGCCCCTCTACGCGCGCTAGAAATTCCTGGGTCAGCGCGTGGTAGGCTTGGGCCCCGGCACTGGTTGGCGCGTAACTAAGAATTGTCTGACCATAGCTAGGTGCTTCACTCAGCCGGATATTGCGCGGGATAATGGTCTGGAAAACCTCGGTAGGAAAGTAATTTTTTACTTCCTGCACCACTTGTTGGCCCAAATTCGTCCGGCTGTCATACATGGTCAATACCACGCCCGCCACCCTTAGCTGATCATTCAAAATCTCATGTACCTGTTGGATTGTTTTAAGCAACAGGCTTAAACCTTCGAGCGCCAGATATTCACATTGCACTGGGATGATGACCCCGTGCGTGGCTGCGGTAAGCCCATTGATCGTGAGCAACCCCAAACTCGGTGGCTGATCAATCAGAATATAATCGTATTGTTCGATCACCGGTTTGATGGCGCGTGTTAACAAACGCTCGCGCGCCATCAAACGCGACATCTCAATCTCGGCGCCAGCCAGGTCTGTATTCGATGGCACCAGATCCAACCCCATCCGATCCGTCAAGGTGATGGCTTGTTGGATGGGCGTCTGTTCGATCAAAACATTATATAAGCTAACCGTCAATGTCCTAGGATCGTTGCCCAAACTGGTTGTCGCATTGCCTTGCGGATCGGTATCGATCACCAATACACGCCGGCCAGACGCGGCAAGATAGGCCGCCAAATTGACTGCCGTCGTCGTCTTGGCTACACCACCTTTTTGATTAGCAAAACAATAGATTTTTGCTGGCATTCCAGTCGCATGCAACGGCAATGGGTTGCTGGTTTCGGTACCCGGTTGCTTACTCATCCTTATTCTCTCCCTTCAAGCCAATCGCCGAGGACGAGCAAGCCATCTGCGGATACACGGATTTACAAGACAAAAGGAAATGTTTCCATGTAGGCTAACACCTGGTCACGGCTGGGGATGCCGGTAACGCCTTTATGTTCAACCCCAAATGACGCCGTGATATTAGCAAAGCGCGCCGCCTGCATTGGGTCACCGGTCTCTTGAAGACGGATCATAAAGGCGGTGGCAAAGATATCGCCCGCGCCTGTTGGATCAACTTCTTTGGCCGGCCGTGGTGGGATCTTCGTCTCACGCATTCGCCCGTCTTCACCGCGTTGATAAAGCGTGCTGCCATCCCGATATTCAGTAAGCACCACCATCGGCACATGTTTGAAAAAAGGTTCAAGGCGTGCTAGATCATTGTCAATGTCTTCGAGCGACAGCACTAAGACATCCACATGTGGCAAAATAATTTCGGCACTATCCCATGGCTTGCTGTAAACTCGACCGGTTTCATCCCAACGACGCATCCACCCTTGTGGCACCGCCACGACTAGGGTTGAATCCGAGAAAATGGGTGGAATATCGCCGCCAATTTCGTTGACCAGTGGCCCAAGCAGCACCGCACGCGGCTGACGAAGGGTCACAGGGATTTCGTCGGCTGTGATCGCCGCGGCGGGTGTATAACAATACTGGATACGCCCATGTTCGGTGTAAACATTGGCAAAGGTCGTTGTAGTTGGACTGGGGAGAATATGCAGATCGACATCGGGTGGTAGCTCCGATAAATTCGTATCCAGCGCGGCTCGTGTGATCACCGTTGGTTGGCGGCCCAAGCGTAAGGCTGTGATCGCCGCAAAACTTACGGTGCCACCCAAGCGGTAATCACTGTTGGGATGATTTGTAATAAGGTCACGGGTCAAGTGCCCGATCAGCAGAATATCGACTTGCGAATTATCTTGCGCCATAGGATTAGATTTTAGCATGCCTTGAACTCCCGGTCAAAGAACTTTTTTATTTCGTGTGCGTCTATCGCACCGGTTAGATTGCTGATTAGACAGATCTCAATAGGATAAAGAAAACGCCCCGCCTCTGGAGGCAGGGCGTTTAAGCCAAGTTAATCGCGATAAAGGCACTACTTTGCAACAATGTTAACTTTGCGGCGCTCACCATCCCCGGTGCTTTCGGTATAGACGGTTGGATGATCGCGCAAGGCCAGGTGAACAACCCGCCGTTCGTTGGGCGGCATAGGCTCTAACGAAACTGCCCGCCCCGAATTTGTGACTTGTTCGGCCATACGCATGGCTAATTGCGTCAATTGTGTTAACCGGCGTGCTTTGTACTGTTCAACGTCAACAACGATATTTTTCCATTGGCGTAGCCGTTGGTTGATCATGAGACGGAGCAAATATTGAATATTGTCTAACGTTTCGCCTCGGCGTCCAATCAAAGCCCCTAAATCGGCACCACGCACATCCAATAGCAGATATGCCTCTTCATATTCCCCTGTTTTGCTATCACCGGTCTGCCAAGTCGCTGTGACTTCCCCCTGAAAGCCCATGAGTTGAATCATTTTGGTTAATAATTCAACAGCTAGTTGGGCCAGAACTTCTTCTGTGGCTGGATTGTCTGTGGCTGGATCAAGGGTGGTAACCGCTGGTTCCAAAGCCGTTTCGGCAAGTGGTGTGCTCTCTAGGAGCGTCGCAACGGGCGCTGCCACGTCCTCTAGGATAGGCGCTGGCGCTTGAATCTCAGCCGGTATGGCTTGTTCCTCCGTCGCTGGTAACGGCGTTGTGATATTGGCCTCCGCACCAGTAGCAGACGGCAGCACAGAGGTTGTAGTTGGTGTGGGATTTGACTGGGGCACCACCGGCTCAGCTATAACCGGTGCTACTGGTTTTGCCGGCTGCTCTTCTACACCTGTCGAACGGAGCGTCAAACGCACTTGCGCTGGTTCACTGCCAATCCCAAAGATGCCACGGCTCCCTTTGTTCAAGACTTCAATGTCAACTTGGTCTTGGCGCAGCTTTAACGTTTTCAGGCCATCTGCAATCGCTTCATCTGTTGTTTTGCCCGTAAATTCGTAACTCTGTGCTGCCATGACCTATTTCCTTTTTTCTCTACGACGTTTTGGCTGGGGAGGTGCACTTTTTTTGCTGGACGTAGCATCAATGTCATCCGCACTCATATTGTTGGCCGTGATAGCTTTTAATTCACCTGAGCTGTCGGACTTTGGCGAGCGTGGTACATCGATCGTAACTTCGGATGCCGGCTTGCCACGGCCAACGATATTAAAGCGTTTGCTGGTCACGACCCACTGCTGTAACATCTGCAATAAATTGCTCGTGACCCAGTAAAGTGTAAGGCCCGCTGGCACTTGCACGGTGAAGAAGCCAAACATCAGCGTCATCATCAAGCTCATTTGCTGCATCATCTTGGCTTGGCTGTCACCATTGGCGGGGGCCGCCATTGGCGTCATATATTTCTGCATAACAAATTGCGAAGCTACCAATAGGATCGGCAAAACCAAGTAACTTGCCAGCAAGGTATAGTTGCCAACTTTAAAAGCATCGGTCAACCAGGCTGTTCCATGCGAATACTGAGGGAATCCAAGGTCAGGAATCCAAAAAAAGTTGGCATGCTGTAAAGCTGGTCCCAACGTCATCAACGCTGCATACAAACCAAACAAGATCGGCATCTGAATCACCAGGGGTAAACAACCACTGACAGGGTTGACGCCAGCTTCTTTATAAAGCTTCATTTGCTCTTGCGCTAACTTTTCTCGATCTTTGCCATATTTTCTTTGCAATTCCTGAATTTTGGGTTGCATGTCCTTTTGAGCCTGCATGCCACGCATCTGGCTTACCGTTAAAGGAAAGGTGATCAGTTTGATGATCAGCGTGAAAACTATGATCGCAAAGCCCCAGTGGTAGGGTACACCAGATTCTTGCAGCCGTGTATGCAGCCATAGAAGTGACTTGGCCAAGGGCCACACGACAAGAGTTTGCCAGAGCCCACTAGCCGGCACCTTATAAACATCAACGCCTTCGTGTGGGACGCCACAGCCACTCAAAGCTAGCACGGCAATGATCAAGATCAGAAGGATCCAATATTTACGCTTCACGTAGAGTTTTCTCCTTTAAGAGAATTACAACAAGTAGATCGCCACGAAACCCAACTGAGTTTTGAAGCGTTTCCTTTAATCAAGGGACTGGATCGAAGCCGCCTTCATGCCAAGGATGGCAGCGCATAATCCGTTTAAGTCCCATCCAACCGCCTTTGCGGACGCCATATTTTTCGATAGCTTCCGCCGTATAATGGGAGCAGGTAGGATAGTAACGGCAATTGCTACCAAGCAGTGGTGAAATGAAACGTTGATAGAAACGAATCAATACTAACATAAAGAGTTGCATAGGACCATATCTATCCAAAGCTTAGCTTCAACAACAGCTATCAAAGCCCGCAGCAAATTTGTTTGATTGGCTTATTCGTCAACCACGGCTCGCAACACCCTCATTACGTAACAGATCCTCACGTAACAAATGCGCCCGCCGAAGGAGGCGGGCGCAGGCGGTGTCCATCTGCTGAAAACTCGCGCGACCAATCGGGTATTTTGCAATAAAAACAATATCCCATCCAGGTTCAATTAGTGGCATACGCAGACGGGTGGCTTCGCGCAAGCGACGCTTGACCTGATTGCGCAGTACAGCGCCCCCAATTCGACTGCTAATGGAGAAACCAAAGCGACTATAAGGCAGTTCATTGTGCAGAACGCACATAACCAAAAGCTCATTACCATAGGATTGGCCACGGCGGCGAATTTCCTGGAAACGTTCATTTTGGCGGATTCGATAGCGCTGTTTCACTCGGCCACTAGACTACACAGAACCTATGAATGCTACTTAATAACGTTGAAAAAGTAACATTCATGTTCTAAGCGTGGCTGTATCGAATGTTACTTTTTAACAAAATAAGTATATAATATTGTAAGCCTCGGGCGTACTCAACTCAGTCGCACGGGAAACCCCTGCGATTGATGAGAATTAGCAAAATGCAAAGTGCATTTAATCAATCGATTTACGCATAGTCAATTGCACACTCAGCTTTGCGCGGCCGGCTAAACGTCGGCGCCTCAATACATTGCGACCACCGGGTGACATCATGCGATTTCGGAACCCATGGGTTCTCAAGCGTTTGCGGACTTTTGGTTGCCAAGTGCGTTTTGTAGACATGGTTTACTCCTTATGATCGATTAACAGCGCCAGTCGCTGCATAGGGCTATTCTCAAACGGATATTATACGTGTATCTGTTTCATACGTCAAATTGCGCTAGCTTTTTCCGCCGTAAAAATTATCTCTGCCGGGTTTTTACTCTGCGGATGGTAAGCGTATGTTTTTGGTCTGTGAATAGCCGTGTATTATTGCTGAAGTAAGCTTTAAATGGCACTTTGCCACTATACCCTCGCCAGTGCCACTTTGCAAAAAAAACGGGCCTATATTGCTGATTAATGCCAATTAGGCTTGGCAAGCAGTGGGAGTAGTGGTACTATAATTTCTGTTAGAACTTTAAAGCTTTGTTGGAGGGTGAATGTCCACACAGTCTGCGCGAAATCCCACCGATCTGGGATTGACGCCGACAGCGCAATTCTCTCAGGTGAAAAATTTGCGTGATGAAGACCCCAATGCGGGTGCTAAAACGCCAGGCAATATGCCCGGCGGTGAAAGCCCTGAATTATTGCGTTGGCGCGCTGATATGCTGATGGATGAAATGATGCTGGGCGCGGTTGATGTTTATGCAGGAGAACCTAAAACTGCATCCGTGCCCGCCGGTCCATCGCTTTACCAGCCACGCGATGGCTATCAGACTGACGCGCATGACGAACGGTCAGTTTCTCCGCGAGCTTCTTATGAAAATGGCCGCAATGGCGGCCATCACGGGCCAGAAACGCAAACCGTGAATGGGTATAGCGCTAATGGTTATCGCCAGAATGCTCCTCAGGAAAACGCTTATAGTGAAAATGGGCGGACGGATGGGTCAACGTCTCGCCCCTTAGCGACTGCCGCGCCCACACCAACTGAGTCTGAAGTAAGTCCTGCCAAAAAAGAGAGCCAAACGGGGCAGCCCCGTCATCCCGGACCGGTAGAGCCACCCGCCCGCGAAACTAAATCCTGGGTGTTTTCTGCTGAAGCACGCTATCAGCAGATTGCGCGTAGTCAGAACACGGAGTCTGCTAGCCAATCACCAGCTAATTTCACTTCGGCAATTCCTGTGCCAACATCTGCCCAACCGTGGATGGCCGCTGAATCGGCTGCAAATCTCATGATCCCCTCTGAGTTTGCCCAAAGCGGCCAGGCTCAAAATGGTTATGCGGCTACTAATGGTAGCCACGGCCCCGAGTTAGGGCCAGTGCGCCGGACGGTACCCCAAGTAACCAATGCGATGGCTATGCCCGTCCACGGCGCACCTGCTAGTGCCAGTGGTGTTGGTGCACAGAGTGTACCTAACCGCAATGGCAAATGGTCTAATCTATTGCCGCGCGTATCGACTACCGACTTGCAAACCCTGCAACAAGAAATTACGACGCTGCACAGTGAGATCAACGCCATTTTGCCGGCTAGCCATGAGTCTAACCAACGATCTCAGCACTTGCTGGAAAAAGCCCAGGCCATTTTAGAGAACGATCCGATGCGTTCGGCCGAAGTTGAATATTATTTGCAACAAGTGCGCACTATTTTTCAACGTGTGCAGCAGACGATCCATTGGTCAAATCTTTATCGCAACCGTTTGTTGGTCTATCTGACCGGTTGGTCAGTATTGGCGGCTATTGTGCTCCTCGCTCGTTATATGTATCAACCGCAAATGGAAAATTGGGTGATTGCGCTAGGTAACTGGGCTACTGACAGCTTTGCTGCGCAAAACTTTGCGGCTTGGATTAGCACATTATCTGCCGGTGCACTGGGTGGGGCGCTGGGGACACTAATTAATTTGCGTTTACGCAGCCGTCTTGAATATGGCTTTTTTGATCGTAAATATGGTTTGCGAGGGTTGATTTTACCGGTGATGGGGGCGCTCTTTGGTTTTGTGCTCTACCTGTTCGTTGGCTTGATTTTCTATTTACTGGAATTCAACCCGTCGATAAACATGGCTCTGAGTACACTCCCTGCCCTGATCGCCTTCATTTTTGGTATAAGCCAGGAATCAATCTATGGCACGCGTAGATAGTTTTATTTTGCTTACGTTATGATCTACGCGGAAATTATTGTCAATATTCCCATCCGGCGGTCTTTTGGCAATCATGGTACCGAACCCCCACCGCCTGAGCCGATGCCCTTTGTATCGGAAAATGAGACAGATGTGCCTAACGAGGGGCGCGCGTCTGCGGCTGCCCTCCAAATTTTTCACTATCATTTGCCTGCCGAACTCGAAACTCTCCTCCAACCGGGCCATCTGGTCTGGATCCCCTTTGGTCGCCAAGAGATTCAGGGAATTGTCGTGCGGCTGGCTGGGGATGCACCAGTGCCTACGAAGGCCATTCTCCGGCTCGCGCGCCCTGAGCCGGTGGTTACACCGGCTCAAGTTGAACTTGCCAGCTGGATTGCAGATGCTTATGTTGCGCCGCTTGCAGAGGCAATTAAGCTTTTTTTGCCGCCTGGTCTCTTTACAAAATTGGATGGCGCAGGCAGCGCGCGCGCAAAACGTGAAGTAGAAGTGGCCCTGCTTGCGGATGCTGCCACCATCAAACAACAATTGCCGACATTAGGTCGGGCCAGCCATAAGGCACTTGTGCTTGGCTGGCTACTAGAGCATCCCGATCAGTCGCCCACCCCTCAAGTGTTACAACAACTTTGTGGTTTAAATACACCAGTTGCTATTAAGAGTGTCTTGGCCGAGGGCATCGCTGAACTTAAGGATGGCCTGGTGCAACTGGCCCGACCCGACGCAGAGGCTCGCCAGACTTTATGGCGGTGGCGTGGGGTGGATAAGTACGATACTGTCTTGCAGACATTATTGGCCGCAGGGAAACCACTCTGGAAAAGTGACTTGCACGCCCGTACCAAGACTGACTTAGAGACGTTACGCACTTTGCAAGCCGCTGGTCTGGTTAGCTTAGTTGAAAAAGTTCGCTTACGCGATCCCTTGGCTGGCCAAACTTATACCATTACGAAAGCCCCACCGCTTACGACCGAACAGACCCAAGTTTGGCAAAAGGTCGCGACTCATTGGCAACCAGGCCAAACGTCTGCCGCAAAATTTCTGCTCCACGGTGTAACCGGTAGCGGTAAGACCGAAATCTATCTGCGTTCAATTGAATATGCCTTGGCCCAACAACGCCAGGCTATTGTATTGGTGCCAGAAATTGCTTTAACGCCCCAGACTGTTGCGCGGTTTGCGGGGCGGTTTCCGGGGCGGGTAACGGTGATTCATTCGGCACTCAGCACTGGCGAACGGTACGATACTTGGCGTTCGATCCGAGCTGGCACGTATGATGTGGTGGTGGGACCACGCAGCGCGCTCTTTGCGCCTTTACCGCGTTTGGGTCTCATTATTTTAGATGAAGAGCATGAAAGTTCTTATAAGCAAAATGCGGAGGAGTGGGGTAGTTTTACTGTCTTTTATGACGCCCGAGTGGTAGCGCATAAGCTGGCCGAATTAACGCACAGCGCCCTGATCCTGGGCAGTGCTACCCCAAGCTTGGAAAGTTATTATGCAACGACGCAAGGTAAGCTTATTTTGTTAGAAATGCCGCGCCGAGTGATGGGCCATCAGGCGCCGGACGTGCCACCCGAAGATACTTTATCTAGAACTGCGCCCGTATTAGAAACTGCGCTGGCCTCCGCTGGGTCTATAGTAGTGGCGCCGAAATCTGCGATCTATGCTGAGATGCCACCCGTCGAAATTGTAGACATGCGCCAGGAATTGCGCGCTGGTCATCGTAGCATCTTTAGTCGCAGTCTTCAAGCTGAGTTGCATGCAACGCTGGACGCTGGCGAACAGGCGATTCTCTTTTTAAATCGACGTGGCACCAATACATTTGTGATGTGTCGTGATTGTGGGGATGTCCAGGAATGTCCCCGCTGCGAAGTGCCGCTTGTCTATCATGAAAATGCGCAAGAGCTTGTCTGTCACCATTGCAACAAACGCTATCCTATTCCAGTGATTTGCCCAGAGTGTAATAGTAAGCGCATCAAGTATTTTGGCAGTGGTACACAGCGGATTGAAGAACTGATCCAGCAGATAGAGCCCCGTGCTCGCTTGTTGCGTTGGGATGCTGATACGACAGGCCGCAAAGGTAGCCACGCTACCATTTTGCGTCAATTCGCAGCCCATGAGGCCGATGTGCTGGTCGGCACGCAAATGATTGCTAAAGGGCTAGATTTACCATTGGTCACATTAGTGGGCGTGATAGCCGCCGATGTGGGGCTTTATTTGCCTGATTTTCGCAGCGGCGAGCGCACATTTCAATTGCTCACCCAGGTGGCGGGCCGTGCTGGACGTGGTCAGCGGGGCGGGCGTGTTGTTATTCAGAGCTATCGTCCAGAACATTATGCGATTCAGGCAGCAGCGCAACATGACTATGCAGCCTTCTATCAACATGAAATTGAGTTCCGCCGCGAACATAGCTATCCACCTGCTCGCCGGCTGGCCCGTTTGATCTATTGGGACAAAAAGTCTGAAAAGGCCCAGACTGCGGCAGAGGAACTAAGCGCCATCTTGCGCCATCGTTTACATAATATGGCATTGGAGGGTAAATTTGCCGGCGTGCTCGGCCCCGCCCCTGCCTTTTTTGCGCGCTATCGCGGTTATTATCGTTGGCAAATTCTACTGCATGCCCCTGATCCGGCCGCGGTGCTGCGCGGTTTGTCGATCCCCTTTGGTTGGCGCGTGGACATTGATCCTGTTTCTATGCTATAAAGCATTCGCATTCAGGCCACGAAGTGTGCTGCGTACAGGACATGGACTTTCATTGCCTAGCCGAGGATCCTCTCGTATAATAGCTGAGGCGACAACGGATCTTTGTCTCCATGACCAGGAGCTAATCGAATATGAGCACAAAAAATCAGAATTTCCATGCTGACTTACCGGCGGTTACTAAGGCAAGCACCACACCCAATAGCCTTGTGGCGCAACCTACACAAGTTGTACCAGTTATCCCTCAGCAATGGCTAACGCTAAAAGAAGCTAGTGAGTTTTTGGGCATCCATTTTACGACCTTGCGTCATTGGGCCGATGGCGGCAGTATCCCTGTCTTTCGCACGCCTGGTGGTCACCGGCGTTTTAGTGCGGCAGATTTACGCCGCTTTTTGGAAGAACGTGTTAGCAATTTGCCGACGTCCGATGAAGTAGCCTTGATCGAAACTGCAGTTGATCTTGCGCGGCATGAGATCAAAAACATACCACACGATCAACTGCGTTGGCATTACAAATTGAATGAAACGGCAAATCATGATCGCCAAAAACGGGGTCGCCAGCTTTTTGCACTGGCGATCTCCTTTGTCTTAAAACCGACGCAGCGCACGCAAATTTTAGAAGACGGACGGAAGCTGGGCTGGGAATATGGTCAAGAAGCAAGTACAAGTGGTGTAAGCTTGGTTGCCGCAGGGCGCGCCGTACGCTTTTTTCGCAGTCAACTCATCGAAGCGATGCGCCACGAAGAGACCCCCGATCATTTAGATGCGGATGATGTGCGGGTTCAGCGCCTGCTAGACCAGTTTTTAGACGAAGTGCTGTTCGCCGTATTAGAGCGATATGAAGAAAATTTGCCAAAGGAGCCCGGTGCCTTACTTGGCGCTTAACTGGCTAGCTATGTAGAGCTTTTGCTTACAGTTTGAGCATGAACAAATCAGCGACAGGACTTAGTTCGCTACAAATTTACGAGGACAGCACTGCTAAATTGCCTATAGCTCTGAGATTTGCCTATTTATTATGGCTACTATTTATTGTCTCTAGTGTAATGCGCATAATTGGCCCATAAAGAGGTTGCACTATTTAGTCATGTCTGTTACAATCAAATTCCTCAAATTTTTACAAGATTCCTGAGCAAAGTTGGTAAATTAAATAAACGGGCTGTTTGGCAAAATTGCAGGAGGTGGACTTGGCAAGATTGATCTTCGCGATACCCTATTAATTCTCTGGCTTTTTTGCTGTTTTGTATTTGGATTTGTTGGTAGTATAATTATTGTAATACAGATTCGCTTTGCGGAACCTGTAAAAAAAATAATAAACATTCATGCATGGTCAAATTCGTATCAGACACAAAGGGAGGATTCGATGCTTAACCGAAAGACTGTAAAGTTGGCACTGATGTTGGTTTTGTTGGTATCCAGCCTGTCCGCCTGCGCAGCTGGTAGCGCAGTCAACCCACCGAGTCGCGATGTGACGGTCAGTGTAGACGAGGCCCTTGCCGCCCAGAATGCAGGCATGGCAGGTATGATGGGTGGTAAAGTTGACTGGACTGAATCACAGTTTAGCAGCTTCCTGACTGTTTTGTTGCAGCAAAATACTGGCCCCAATGTTCCTGTGAAGAGCATCAAGGCTTGGTTTGAACCCGATAATAAGATTTTCTTGCGCGCCGAATTGACAGATGGTGTGTTGTTGGGCGGTAATACGATTGATCTGGCCGGTAGCGTATCAGTTCAAGATCATCATATCGTGATCAACTTGACCGATGCTGCCGCCAATGGCATGAGTGCTTCTGGTGCACCTGTTGAAATGGTAAGCACCTGGATCAATCATTTCTTGGCTGATCCGAATCTAGGGGTTGCTGTTGACGTGACGACTGGTGAAGGCACTTTGACAATCAGCTTGGCACAAATGTAATTGTTGCCGGTACCCGGCGAATTCGTACCTAAGCAGAAGGGCCTAGAGTTATGTACTCTAGGCCCTTCTGCTTGGCGGTTATATCAAGTTTATCGTTTGTTTGCCAAGGAAGCCAGGTAAATCGTCCGCCAGTGTGAATGGTTATCTTTAAATTAGATGGCTAAATCTTCTTCTAGGACTTTTATTTGTTTTTGGCTTGATAGATTTGACCTGAGTTCGAGAAGTGTGTTACACTCTATGTTCGTGGGCTGGCACACCTAATATTCTAGGTGTGGCTTTTCTTCTGCGCTTATGGCTGTTGGTATTATATCAACCTCTATAAACTATCTGTTCATGGGTAGTGTGCTAAGTAGAAAATTAGTCTACAATTACTTTCTGGCTTTTTATAGAAAAATTGTTCTATCTTTTCCATAAGTGCAGCGTTTAGACATGGTACAAATTTACTAGGTAGAGCGCGGGCATTGAAATAAAATTTTGGCACTGGATATCAGTGTCCTTGGTGAAAAGTTTAGTAAGATACGGATTTAGTAAATACGGAGGAATCTTTTGCCAACAATTAATCAGTTGGTCCGTAAGGGCCGCGCCAGTATCGCTAAAAAAGAAAAAGCTCCTGCCTTGCGACTCACCCAGAATACGTTAACGGGTAAAACCAAGCGTATGCAAAAGGGGAATCCCCAGAAGCGTGGCGTTTGTACGCAGGTGCGTACCACAACGCCGAAGAAGCCGAATTCAGCTTTGCGCAAAGTGGCACGCGTTCGCCTGACGAATGGTATGGAAGTAACTGCTTATATCCCAGGTGAAGGTCATAACTTGCAGGAACATAGTGTTGTTCTTGTGCGTGGTGGTCGTGTCAAGGATCTACCTGGTGTCCGCTATCATATTGTGCGCGGCGCCTTGGATAGCACCGGCGTAGATAAGCGCAAACGTGGCCGCAGCAAATATGGCACCAAGCGACCTAAGGCTAAGTAATCTTCAGGGTGGAGAAAAAAAGAGATGCGTAGAAACCATGCGGAACGGCGTTCAGTTACACCTGACCCGCGTTATAATAATGAATTGATTGCTAGGTTTGTAAATAGTGTGATGGAGCGCGGTAAGAAGAGTTTGGCCAGCCGTATCGTCTACGATGCGCTAAATCTGATTGGCGAACGTAGCAAGCGCCCACCCTTGGAAGTATTTGAAGAGGCCATGAAAAATGCGACCCCGCTGGTTGAAGTGAAACCACGTCGAGTTGGTGGGGCTACTTATCAAATCCCTGTTGAGATCAGCACATCGCGACGTACAGCTCTGGCTATGCGTTGGTTGATCGAAAGCGCCCGCAAACGTAGTGGACGTGATATGTCTGCACGCTTAGCCGGCGAATTACTTGATGCGGCTAAGAACGAAGGTTCTACCGTCAAGAAACGGGAAGACACGCATAAAATGGCAGAGGCCAATCAGGCATTCGCACATTTCCGGTACTAATCGCCCAGGCACTGCGAGACCACATTCCTCTCTTTGGAGTGTCCGTCGCAACCGGGTACAGTAGGATTTAGCTTCGGTAAACTACTTTTGTAGCAACCGTGTAGCATAAAGTGCGGCGCCTTCGCCACGAACCGTCTTGGTACTTGATTTTTGTAGCTTTGTATAGACAAGTACCCAGCAACTTCGATGGAAATAGGTGCCGTATTTTTTTGGTCAAAAATAGGAATGTCATATGAGTATCGATTATCCGATTGAACGTACGCGTAATATTGGTATTATTGCGCACATTGACGCTGGCAAAACTACAACGACAGAACGCATTCTGTTTTACTCAGGGCGCATCCACCGAATGGGTGAAGTGCATGAAGGCACTGCGGTCACTGACTGGATGGTGCAGGAACGTGAACGTGGTATTACCATCACGGCCGCCGCGATCTCAACCAGCTGGAAAGATCGCGTTACCGGTGAAGATTGTCAGATTAATATTATTGATACACCTGGCCACATTGACTTCACTGCTGAAGTGCAACGCAGTTTGCGCGTGCTTGATGGTGGTGTCGTCGTGTTTGATGCCGTTGCTGGCGTTGAGCCCCAGTCAGAAACTGTCTGGCGGCAGGCGGATCGTTATCAGGTGCCTAGAATTTGTTTTGTCAACAAAATGGATCGCACCGGCGCCAGTTTTGAGCGCACTTGCCAAATGATCATTGATCGCTTGGGTGCCAATCCGTTGCCTATTCAACTACCAATAGGCAAAGAAGAGCATTTCCGTGGTGTCATTGATCTCTTTACCATGAAAGCGCTGATCTTCACCGATGAACTAGGTGCAAACCCAACGATAGAAGAGATTCCGGCCGACTTAGTTGAAAGTGCTAAGGTGGCACGCTTAAATTTGGTTGAACGTATTGCCGAGAGCGACGATGATTTAACCATGAAATTTCTCGAAGGTGAGGAGTTTAGTGTGGAGGAATTGTACGCTGGTTTGCGCAAGGCGGTTATTGCCAGCAAATTAGTGCCAATCTTGGCTGGTTCTGCTCTGCGTAACAAAGGTGTTCAACCGATGTTGGATGCTGTAGTGCGCTACCTGCCCAATCCGCTTGATGTACCACCTGTCCAGGGTATCGACCCTGACAATGGGCAACCAGTATCGCGGGCCCCGGATGCCAAAGAGCCATTCTCGGCGTTGGTTTTCAAGATTATGACCGATCCGTTTATTGGTCGCTTGGCTTATGTGCGGGTTTATTCGGGTACACTCGAAGCTGGCAGTGGCGTCTACAATGCTAATCGCCAAAAACGTGAACGCATTGGTCGCCTCGTCCAGATGCACGCAGACAAACGTGAAGATATCAAACAATGTGGGGCTGGTGACATCGCCGCTGTTGTGGGTCTGAAACAAACATTTACCGGTGAAACATTGTGTGATCCGGATCATCCTGTGTTGCTGGAAACGATTGAATTCCCTGATCCCGTGATCAAGGTGGCGGTTGAGCCAAAATCGAAGGCTGATCAGGATAAGTTGACTGAATCGTTGATTAAGTTGGCGGAAGAAGATCCGACTTTCCAGGTAAACTATGATGACCAGACCGGTCAGACAATTATCGCCGGCATGGGTGAGTTACATCTTGATATTATCGTTGACCGCTTGAAACGCGAATTCCGTGTGCAGTGCAATGTCGGTCGTCCCCAGGTTGCCTATCGCGAGACAATTACTAGGGCTGTTAAGGCTGAAGGCCGTTTTGTCCGGCAGTCGGGTGGCCGTGGTCAATATGGCCATGTCTGGTTGACGCTTGAACCGAACGAGCCGGGCAAAGGCATCGAGTTCGAAGAGAAGATCGTCGGCGGCTCGGTGCCGAGAGAATATTTCTCGGCCGTTGAAAAGGGCGTGCGCGAGGCGACTGAAAATGGCGTTTTGGCCGGCTATCCAATGGTCGATGTAAAAGTTGCCTTGATTGACGGTAGCTACCATGACGTTGACTCCAATGAAATGGCATTCAAGATTGCAGGTAGCATGGCCCTGAAAGAAGGCAGCCAAAAAGCGGGTCCTATTCTGCTTGAGCCTGTGATGCGCGTTGAGACTGTCGTACCTGAAGAGCATGTTGGTGATGTAGTAGGTGACTTTTCGAGCCGACGTGGTTCGATTGAAGGCATGGATACGCGACCTGGCAATGTGCAGGCTATTACCTCGATCGTCCCATTGAGTGAAATGTTTGGTTATGCAACGGATTTGCGCTCAATGACAAGCGGACGCGGTACATTCACTATGCAGTTTGAACGTTATGCACCAGTTAGTGCGTCAATTGCCGAGAAAATCTTAAAGGGATAAATTTGGCAAAAGCTGTATGATTTACAAGCTTTTAACAATTTCATAAATATCGGATGCCACAAAATTTGTCAGAGCTACCCATTTAAGTTATACTTGTCAGGTTGCGTTCTTGAGCTTGACCAGTGCTATGAACTTATCTGTTTGCTCTATATCCAGGTGAAAGATGCAATATTTGTGGCCCTAGCGGTCAATTTGCGCCGATTAGCAAGTATAGCAGTTAACTGCACCGCCGAGATTATCTTCGGCGGTGCAGTTTCTAACCAATAGAAATAGTTCCGGCAATTAGATTTCGATTGAAGCTTTTAAAAGCGAAATGCGTTTCGGCTTTTATAGAATATTTAAGGCTTTGAGTTTTGAAATAAAAGGAAGGTTTTATTATGTCTAAAGCAGTATTTGAGCGAAACAAGCCGCACATCAACGTGGGCACGATCGGGCACATCGACCATGGCACGACCTCGCTGACCGCCGCGATTACGAAGACATTGTCGTTGAAGGGGTGGGCTGATTTCCGCCGCTTCGATCAGATTGACAATGCGCCAGAAGAGCGGGCGCGTGGCATCACGATTGCGATTTCGCATGTGGAATATCAGACCGAGAAGCGCCACTATGCGCATGTCGATTGCCCAGGCCATGCCGATTATATTAAGAATATGATCACCGGGGCCGCCCAGATGGACGGGGCGATTCTCGTGGTAGCAGCGCCGGATGGTCCGATGCCGCAGACGCGTGAGCACATCTTGTTGGCCCGCCAGGTGGAAGTGCCCGCGATGGTGGTCTTCTTGAACAAGTGCGACATGATGGACGACCCCGAGTTGCTCGAACTGGTCGAGATGGAATTGCGTGAGTTGTTAACCAGCTATCGCTTTCCTGGGGATGACATTCCGTTCGTACGTGGCAGTGCGCTCAAGGTGCTGGAAAGCACAAGCACCGACCCGAATGCGCCAGAATATGCCTGCATCTGGGAATTAATGCGCGTGGTAGACGAATACATTCCGACGCCGGTGCGCGAAACCGCCAAGCCCTTCCTGATGCCGATTGAAGATGTCTTCAGCATCAAGGGGCGTGTCACGGTGGTCACTGGGCGTATCGAACGCGGCATGGTGAAGCCGATGGAAGAAATCGAAATTGTCGGGATCGCCCCAACGCGCAAGACTGTGGTCACGGGTGTGGAAATGTTCCGCAAACTGCTCGACCAAGGGATTGCGGGCGACAATGTCGGTTGTCTGTTGCGTGGTATTGAGCGCGACGATATCGAGCGTGGGCAAGTGCTGGCCAAGCCGGGCAGCATCACCCCGCACACCACGTTCATGGCCGAAGTCTATGTGCTCAAGAAAGAAGAAGGTGGCCGTCATACCCCGTTCTTCAAGGGCTATCGACCGCAGTTCTACATGCGCACGATGGACATCACTGGCTCG
>JAPLGZ010000629.1 GCA_026389895.1 Chloroflexota bacterium
GGTATTGCCTCGCCCCTACATGTTGTTGTAATCCTTAATTCCAGGCGTTGATGCTGATTAACAAATTAAATCGGTAACGGCTCAGCCAACCTGCTTCAGCAGGGTTTCCCCTATTAGGCGGCGGTTTCAACCACTGCGGCACTCGGTTGACAAAAATCGTATACGATATTATCATTTCTGACGCAACGTATACTATCTTGATATCAACCGAGCGTATCACGAGCCATGCCGCCAAGCCTAGCGCCACTTCCCAAAGCAGCCCCCCAAATTACCGAAGTAATTGCCAATACCTTGCGCGCCGAAATTTTGCAAGGGCTATTGAAAAGCAATCTGCCGCTCCGCCAAGATGAGATCGCCGAGCGATTTGGCGTGAGCAAAATTCCCGTGCGCGAGGCGCTTTACCAACTCAAAGCGGAAGGGTTGGTCACTTTTTTCCCCAATCGGGGCGCCGTTGTCGCAGCTCTTTCCAGCGCTGAGGTCGATGAAATCTACGCGATGCGGATTGCCCTGGAGACCCTGGCCTTGCGCCGCGCCATTCCCCATCTCACGATTGCCAATTTGACCCAGGCCGAAGCCCTGCTTGATGCGATTGATCAAGAAAAAGCCGTGGCGCAATGGGGGGAACTCAACTGGGAATTTCATGCCCTCCTCTATCAGCCGGCCAATTTGCCGCGCTTGATGGAGTGGGTGCGTATTTTACACATCAACGTGGCACGCTATCTGGTCATCTTCTTGGTGGGGTTGGAATATCAAGCCACCTCGCAACGCGAACATCGGGCGATTCTCGAAGCCTGCCGTCAAGGCCAGACCGACATCGCCGTAACTTTGTTAGAAGAACATCTGCAAGCCGCCGCCAACAAGCTCGTTGCTTTTTTGCAGCAGCGCGCCTCATAAAAAGAAAGAATCCGAGCCCTTATGTCTTCGCCTGCCCAACCTGTGAACCCTGAAACGCTTGCCACCCTAGAGGCGATCCAGCAGCGCGTGCTCTGGCTGGCGACAAACATTATCCATCATGCCAACAACGTGCGCCCGAACAGCGATGGCACCAAAGTGGGTGGCCATCAAGCCTCCTGCGCCTCGTCGGTCTCGATCCTCACGGCGCTCTATTTCCATTTCCTGCAAGCTGGTGACCTGGTCTCGATTAAGCCACATGCTTCCCCGGTCTTTCATGCGATCCAATACCTGCTCGGCCAGTTGCCAGAGGAGTATCTCACCACGTTGCGCGCTTACAAAGGGTTGCAAGCCTATCCGAGCCGCACCAAAGACCCCGACAAGGTGGACTTTTCTACGGGTTCGGTTGGTTTAGGGGCGGTGGCGCCACTCTTTGCCGGCTTGGTGCAAAAGTATACCCAGGCGCATTTTGGCCAGGTTACCTCACGCCGTTTTATCGCCCTGGTGGGGGATGCGGAATTGGATGAAGGTAATATCTGGGAAGCGGTGCTTGAAGAGGCGTTGGAAGAGCTAGACAACGTGATCTGGATCGTCGATCTTAATCGTCAAAGTTTGGATCGGGTGGTGCCTGGCATCCGCGCGGCACGGCTCAAACAGCTCTTTGTAGACAACCAATGGCGCGTGCTAGAGGCCAAATATGGCCGCCGTCTGCAAGCGCTCTTTGCCCAGCCTGGTGGCGAAGCCTTACAGCAAGCGATTGACGAGATGGGCAACGAAGAATATCAGGCGTTGATCCGCTTGTCTGGCGAGCAGATTCGGGCGCGCCTGATCCAGGTAAATGCGGGGCTTGAGGCTGTGTTGCAAGATGTGGCTGACGCCGAACTGCCCGCGGTATTGAGTAATCTCGGCGGCCATGACCTGGCGGAGTTGCTCAGTGTGCTCAACGAAGCTGATCAGACGCGCGGGCAGCCGACGATTATTTTTGCGTATACGATCAAAGGCTGGGGTTTGCCAATCGCTGGGCACCCGCTCAACCATTCGATGTTGCTCAGCAACAACCAGATGGAAGCCTTGCGCGCCCATATGAATATTCCGAATGGCACGGAATGGGCTGCCTTCCCGCCCGAGTCCCTGGCGGATCAATTTTGCCGGCAGACGGCGGCGCGCCTTTATCCGTCAGCCGCCAGAAACGGCACTGTTGCCACCCCGGCCCTGGCGCACAAAATTCCGGCCAGTCTGTTAGATCTAAACTTAGAGAGTATTGCCAGCACGCAAGACGCCTTTGGTCGCCTGCTCTTTCGGCTGGCCGATATGCCCGAACTGCGCGCCCATATGGTCACCTGTTCGCCCGATGTCTCATTTTCTACCAATCTGGCGGGCTGGATCAACAAGACCGGCGCGTTTAAATTGATCGAGCAACCAGAGCACGAAGTTGATGCGCAACGTCTGCTCAAATGGAAACGGGGACCGAGCGGCCAACACGTCGAGTTGGGCATTTCGGAGATGAATCTCTTTTTGCTGTTGGGCATGTTGGGGCTCTCGGCCGAACTGCATGGTCAAGTTCTGGTGCCGATTGGGACGCTCTATGATCCCTTTGTCTGTCGCGGCTTGGATGCGCTGATCTATGGGCTCTATGCGGGGGCCAAGTTTATCTTTGCGGGCACGCCTTCGGGCATTACCTTGGCGCCGGAAGGGGGCGCCCACCAATCAACCATTACGCCATCGATTGGCATGGAACTGCCCCATCTGCATATGGTTGAACCCTGTTTTGGCTGTGAGGTGGAATGGGCGCTGCTGGAGGGCATGCGTGAATGTTTTGATCGAGCCCATGGCCGTGCGACTTATTTGCGGCTTTCGACCAAGCCGATTGACCAGCGCCTGCTTCAACCGGCAGTGGATCGCTTGGGTGAAGCAACGTTGCGCCAGCAGGCATTGGCCGGCGGCTACCGGCTGCGCGAATGGCGTGAAGGCGGACCCGATGTGGACCCGAAATATGTGGTGAACATTGCCGCATCGGGCGCGATGATCCCCGAAGCGTGCGCCGCCGCCACCTATCTATGGCGCGAAGGGATCGCTGCCAATGTACTCAACCTCACCAGCCCGCGCCGCCTGTTTGAAACCTGGCAGACCACACCACCCGCCCAGCGTCCCACGCTTTTTGATTGGTTGATCCCAGCCGCCGAGCGCCGCACCCCGATCATCACCGTACAAGACGGAGCCTCGCATGGGCTGGCTTGGCTGGGCAGCGTCTTTGGCTCGCCTGTCACCGCCTTGGGTGTGGATGATTTTGGTCAATCTGGCACACGGTCGGATCTCTACCGCCATTTTGAGATTGATTGGGAATCGATTGTCGCCGCCGCTTTCCGGATTACCAATGACATTAAGTAATCGCTGATCAGCCGGCTTCGTCTGGCTTGGCGTTCAAGCTGTCCCGTGCCAACGAGCAGCCACGCTCTACTGGCCGGTTGCCAAGCGCATTTTGTGCCCGCCAAAGACTAGAGCCAGACGACAGCAAACCCACTTCGGCAATCACCGACAATCCGCCAATCGGCTCGAACCATTCGTCGTCTACAAGTAAACCTGGCAAACCAACGGTGCGGCTCATAATATAGCCGCACCGCGCGCCAGCCGCGACCAATCGACGGTGCGGCTCATGATGTAGCCGGCGACTGCGCCAGCCGCCACCAATGCGCCAAGCCCCCAACCCCAACTGCGCGAACCGCGATAAATTCCTATGGCGGCAATGAGCGCTCCTATCCCATTTAGCAGAAATAGAACACCTTTATAAGGGGCTTCAGAGAGATTTTCTGGGGCTTCCATAAAATGGATGATCCCGGTCGCCAAAATTAACGCGATGGCAACCCAAAGAACGACGCTCGAAATAGGATAGCTCTTTTCATCTATACTGCGATTCATTGTACCCATAGCGATAGATTTCCTTATTCTACATTTAAGTCTGTTTGCATGGTTTGTTGAAAATTTACTTAGACAAGCCTGTTGAAACCAGAGAGTTTCGCTTTTGCTTGCTGAGACTAGTCTACCGGAAGTGGCCGTGTTTGAACATCGTGCAAATGCGCATCTTGTGGGGTGTGAACGATGATTTTGATCGCGTAAAACGCGACGGTGGCAGCCATAGACGAAAATTTGAGGAACGACAAACTCGCGGCCTGGCGCGTCAGGTCCCCGATAGGTAGGGTCGAAACGTACATTGTAAAAATATCAGGAGAAGGTGAAGCGCGACTGCTGCAGAAGAAAAGGTTACGGTTCGATCAGGCCAAAGCGAATGGCATAGCGCACTAAGTCGATCGTGGTCTCCAAGTTTAGTTTTTGCATGATATGGGTGCGGTGGGCTTGGACGGTGCTGGGGGTGATCACAAGTTTTTCCGCAATAACTTGATTGGTCTGGCCCTGGATCAACAGAAACATGATCTCTTTTTCGCGGTCCGACAGTGTATCGTAGCCCGGTGGGCCCGCAATAACTGAACCTTTTGTGCCATTTAAGTAACCTTCTAATAGCTTGCGCGCCATAGAAGGCGGAAAATAGGCATTGCCTTGGGCAACGCTCCGAATTGCTTGGAGTAATTCTTCGCTGGCGGCTTTTTTAAACACATAGCCAGCGGCGCCGGCTTCTAGCGCGCGAAAAAAATAGGCGTCATTCTCATGCATGGTCAAGATCAGCACCTGCGTGTACGGCGCTTCGGTCCGGATCAACTGTGCCGCTTGCAACCCATCAATGTGCGGCATAGAAATATCTAACACGGCTACATCGGGGCGCAATTCCCGCGCCAGCGCTACGGCCTGACGCCCATCTTCCGCCTTGCCAACAATCGTAATATCTGCTTGAGTATTTAACAAGAGCGACAACGCGTCTCGGATAACGGCATGATCGTCGGCTAATAACACCCGAATGGTCGTCATAAGTTAAACTCAACGGATAAAGGCTGACGGATGTCCGAATTACTTAAGCGGACCCTAGTATGGTCAATCTTCTCATCAAGCCGTACTTCCGGCTCACCAACCACCTGGGCGATAGGCAGCCAAAATTTTACTTTTGCACCAGTGGGTTTGTGGGGCACGATCTTCAACCAGCCGCCCATCGCCGTGGCGCGTTCCTGCATACCGATAATGCCTAAATGGGGGTGGGTGGGGCCTGAATTTTCAGATGCAGCACTTATTTTGTCTAAGCCGGAAAACAGGGCGGCTTGATCCTTTGGGGCGTTGACTTTTATCCCCACGCCGTTATCGGTGATCTCTGCCGCTAATCCACTGGCGGTGCATAGCAGGTGCACGGTCACCTGGCGCGCCTGGGCATGGCGAATAATGTTGGTTATTGCTTCTTGCGTAATGCGAAATGCCGTGGTCGCAACATCCGCTGGTAATTGAGCAAGATCGCCCTGCGCTTCAAGCTTTACCTGGAGACCTAACGGATCGAGCCGTTGCTGCAACTCTTCTTGGAGCGCTGGGAGCAGACCATAATCATCTAAAACCGCGGGTCGTAAACCGGTGATAATTCTGTGGGCCTGATCGATTGTTTGCTGCACCAACGCGTTCGCCTGGTTTAAATAACGGTGGGCCTGTTGCAACTCGACCGGTATCGCGCCTTGGCATACTTTGAGGTTCAGGCTCAGCCCCGTGAGCAATTGACCCAACTCGTCGTGAATTTCACGTGATAGATGCCGCCGCTCTTCCTCCTGTACGCTCATCAAACGACTGAGGAGTTCGCCCCGCTGAATGTGCAAGATTTTTAACCGAGCTTGGGCGGTGTTCAATTCATCGTACGCCTGGAGGAGCGCTTTGTGATTTTGCTCCCTATCGAGCCACATTTCGCGCATCCAGCCCAAGGCAAACCAGACAACAATCGGACAGATAATTCCGAATAAACAGACCTCGATCGCGAAAACTTTCGACCACAAGGGTGTATTGTCAAAAGCATATTCGTAGACTTCGTCACTTACGACAATCAAAGTGAGAAGAATGGGCAGCGCCCATTGGAGAAAGTAAAGCTGTTTTGGGACACTAAAACCATAACCCTCAAGCCCTGTTAGCGAAAAAAAATTTCGACGAATATGATTTGGCGGCATATTTTACCTAAACAAAAGAATTTAAAATTCTAGACGAGTCATCAATCTTCAACGCGCACACTATGCACGTAATACTCAGGTTTACTGAGCACTTTGGGGAATAAAACTTCTACTCTGCACCTATGGTAGAGTATAGTTATCTATGTAAGCAAATAGTAATGTATACGAAGCTGTAAGAATTCATTTATTCGGTTTCCAGGAACGTTGGGCGATAACTGTCTCGGCTTATTTGCCGATTAGGGTTGATTTTCTGTATGATTGCCCCACTGTTACACGCCTTATGCGATCCGTGATATTGCAAAAGTGCATTTTCCTGCGCAGAAAATACATTTTAGGCGTGATTATTAAGCTGATGAAATCTTCGGCGTCTGGAATGAAAATTTGGATCAGTATTTTCAGACCAGAGAGCCAGTTCCTGTGCTGGTAACAGCGGCCCAGGAAGCGAGACCGACCCAATCTAACGCACTATAATCCCTGTCAACACAAAACGCTATCATCATACGCCTATGAGCAATCAACCAACCACTGTCGAAAAACTGCGTGGCCTGCCCTGGAGCATTGCTGCGAATGTTGCCAACACGATCTTTTCTCAATTTACCTTCTTTGGCTCGGTCTTTCCGCTCTTTCTCAGCGAGCTAGGCTTCAGCAAAAGCCAGATGGGTTTTCTCTTCTCGCTCATGCCGTTCTGCGGCTTGATTGCGCCGATCATTGCCCCCACCACAGTCCGCTTTGGCTACAAAAACACCTATATGGTCTTTTGGGGCATCCGCAAGATTTTTACGGCGCTCTTGCTGCTGACGCCCTGGGTATTGGCCGCCTTTGGCTCGCATATTGCGCTCCTCTTTATTTCGGCAATCACGGCGATTTTTGCGATCTGCCGCGCCATCGCCGAAACTGCGCGTGTGCCTTGGGTGCAGGAATATGTGCCGAATGCTGTGCAGGGTAAATATACCGCCAATAGCAATATTTTTACCTCGCTGGCCGGCTTTTTATCGGTGTTGGTGGCCGGTTATGTGCTGGGGCGGGTCAATAATCTTTCGGGCTTCATGTTTTTGATGGGTGTCGGTGTCTTCTTTGGCTTTATCTGTGTCTGGCTCACCAGCTTTATCCCTGGCGGCGCCCCCGTGGCGTACACCGAGGCGACCAAGCCCAAACGTGATCTGCGGGTGGCCCTGCGCGATCGGAATTTTATGCTCTATTTGGCCGGGGTGGGCATTATTATCGTGGCCATCACACCGGTCGGTTCGTTTTTGCCCCTCTTTATGCAAGAACAGGTGGGGCTAAATCCCGAGAATGTGATCTATTTACAAATTAGTGGTTTGCTCGGAGGGCTGATCACCAGTTATCTGTGGGGATGGGCTGCTGATCGTTATGGCAGCAAGCCGGTGATGATGTATGGCCTGAATTTGCGCGTGTTGACACCCTTGCTCCTGCTGTTAATTCCTCGCCACTCGCCAGCTAGTTTGCCGGTGGCCTGGGCGATCAACTTTATCGCGGGCGTGGCCGACATGGGGTGGGGGATTGGCTCAACCCGCCTGCTCTATGTAAGTGTTGTCCCACCCGAGCGTAAAAGCGATTATCTGGCGCTCTATTCGGCCTGGATCGGTATTATTGGCGGGGTCAGCCAGTTGTGCGGCGGTTGGGCATTGGATGCGGCGCGTGGGATCTCGGGACGCTGGCTCTTTGTAGAGATTGATGCTTATACGCCGCTTTTTATTGCCGGGTTTGTCTTGCTATTTCTCTGTAATTTTATCTTTTTCCAGGTGCGTGGCGACAATCAATATGGTCTCCGCCAGTTTACGGGGCTCTTCCTGCGCGGCAATCCCTTCTTGGCAATGGGTTCACTGATTCGCTATCAATATGCCCGCGAGGAACATGAGGCGGTGAAAGGCACCGAACGCCTCGGCCAAGCCAAAAGTTTGGTAACCGTAGATGAGTTGCTTGATGCGTTGGCCGATCCCCGTTTTCAAGTGCGTTTTGAAGCGATTATCTCGATTGCGCGCATGCCGCCCGATGCGCGCTTGGTCAACGCGCTGATCGAAATTTTGAATGGCACCGAGTTGGCCTTGAGTGTCGTGGCGGCGTGGGCGCTCGGACGCATGGGCGATGCCAATGCGTTGCCCGCCTTGCGCGCCGCCCTAGATTCGCCCTATCACTCGATTCAGGCGCATAGCGCGCGCGCCTTGGGCGCGCTGGGTGATCAGGAAATTGTGCCAGAATTGATCAAACGGCTGGCGACTGAAACGGATAAGGGCTTGTTGATGGCGTATGCGTCGGCATTGGGTAAATTACACGCCACACAGGCCACCGACCAACTGTTGACGCTCTTCTACAACACCGCCAATCCTGGTGCACGGCGTGAGATGGCCCTGTGTCTGGCGCGTTTGGTGGGCGATGAACATCACTTTATTCTGTTGATGCGCCACTTGCGTGAAGATCCCGGCACCGCGGCTGCGCAAGCAGTGACCGCTTTTAAGAAGAAGGTGGACCGCAATCCCCTACTTGCCGGCCAGGTAGATCCCTTGCTGGCGCAATGCGCAGAGGCCTTTGCGCGCAATGATTTTGTGCCTGCGATTGAGGCGCTCCGTAGCGTGTTGCATCTCGTGCTGCCGGGCCACTATAACGAGACCAGCGCTGAAATCTTGCAGGCATGTAGCGCGCATTTAGCCGAATTTAGCGTCGAGCACAACGAATATCTATTGCTAACCCTGCACACGCTAGATGTGGGCTGGCAGGTGAATTAGGTACGACAATATACGATTTTTGATTTACGATTTACGAGGTAGTTTCGGCGCCATAGACTGTTCTGCTTTCGAAAATGATTTGTCGAAAGCAGAACAATCAACGCCGTCGAGTCAACCTCGTAAATCAAAAATCGTAAATCGTAAATTTTTCTCACACCCCAATATCTTCATTCCACAACTCCGGACGGGCGGCGATAAAGTCGCGCATGAGTTGAATGCAGGCCGGGTCTTGTAGAATGACCAGTTCAACGCCGCGGCTACGGACGTACTCTTCTGGCCCTTGGAAGGTCACATTTTCGCCAATGACAACCTGGGGGATTTTGTACAATAACGCGGTTCCGCTGCACATGTCGCAGGGGGAAAGTGTGGAGTAGAGCGTGGCACGTTGATACTCTTTGGCCGTTAAGCGGCCAGCGTTTTCCAGGCAATCCATTTCGGCATGCAGAATGGCGCTGCCTTGCTGAACGCGCCGATTGTGGCCACGTCCGACGATTTTGCCGTCGATTACCAACACGGAGCCGATTGGAATGCCACCTTCGGCTAACCCTTGTTTTGCTTCTTCGATCGCCGCTTGCATGAATGAATCCATCTGTTTGATTCCCTTTCTGGCTGAGGATATAATAATCGACTTAGGCAACCTGAGTGCAGCAGACTGGTGAGTTTTGTGCAGATCGACAATCGACACTGCGCCTTGACTGCGCTACACTTTGAATGACAAATTTTACCTGGAAAGTGCCTGGTTGCCAACAGGGCAAAGCACAAAAATACGAACGGAGTGGCTTGTGGAGACTGTCCAACTGGCGGTAAATGGAACTTTAATGCGTGGTTTGGAATTGAATGGTAATTTGCTCAAGGCGAACGCTCACTTTTTATACGAAACGACCACGAGTCCAAGTTATCGGCTGTGGACCATTCAAGACCGCCATCCGGCCATGCTGCGGATGAACCACGGCGGCAGCGCGATTGCGTTAGAGGTTTGGGAAGTGCCCGCGCCTGCGCTGGCCACCATTTTATTAGAAGAGCCGCTTGGTCTCAGCATCGGACGGGTTACGCTGGCCAATGGTGAGGCGGTACTGGGCGTGCTCGGCGAGCCCGCGCTCTGCGAGACTGGGCGTGAGATCACGCAGTGGGGCGGCTGGCGGGCCTACATTGCAAGTGCTGACTATGGCAAGGGTTGAATTAGAAATTTTGCTGCCTGCGGAATGTTTACAGAGAACAGGCCACCAATCATCGAAATAATGTAGGGGCATCCGGTCGACGGCGGGTCTAGCTATGGATAAATCCGCCAATCACCTTCGCCGTCGATTGCGTGCCCGTCTTTACTTTTGTTTGGTGCGGACGGGCATGCGGTCGACGGCGAAGCATGATCAGGGACAAAATTAATATTGGTCCGCCGTCGACCTGGGCGCCCCTTGGGCACCCCTACGTTGTTCGTGCTGAGTTTTTTAATCTGTAAAATCTGCGCAACCTGCGGATAAAGTCTGAAAAGGGTGGGTTATGCTTCGCGGCGATACGGTTTTAACAACGCACTCGGTGCGCTGACATTGCGCCCGGCCAGCGCCAGCGCTGCAATGGTCACGAGATAGGGGAGGGCCAGCAGGGCCTGATAGGGCAACTGAAAACCAGAAGCCTGCAAACGCAATTGCAGGGCTTGGAATCCCCCAAAGAGCAGCGCGCCACCCAGCACTTTGAGCGGTGACCAGTTGCCAAAGATCACCAGTGCAATCGCCACCCAGCCGCGCCCAGAAATAATGCCAAAAGTAAAAGCCCCCAATTGGGCCAGTGACAAAAATGCGCCGCCCAGCCCCATCAACGCGCCGCCAATTGCCAGGGCAAATAAGCGCGTACGAAAAACATTGACGCCCGCCACATCCGCTGCCGCCGGATTCTCACCTACGGCGCGCACCTGCAAGCCAAAATGGGTGCGATTGAGCAGCCACCAAAGCGCCGGCACCAGCAATAGCGCCAGGTAAGTTAAGCCATATTGCTCAAAGATTGGCGCGAGCGGCCCCAGCCAGCTCCCCAAACTCAGTTGCGGAAATGGCGTGATCTTCGGGGGCACTTGCTGTTCGCCAAAGATGATGCGGAAGAGATAGAGCGCTAGCCCAGTGGTCAACAAAGTGAGGCCAATACCGGCGACATGTTGGTTCACGCCCAGGTAAACGGCCAGCAGTGCCATCAACAAACCCGCCAGCGCACCGACTAGACAGGCCGTCAGCACGCCCACCCAGAGTGAACCGCTGAAATAAGCTGCCACAAAACCAGCCATTGCGCCCAGGAACATCGTGCCTTCGATGCCCAAATTGAGCACACCCGCGCGCTCAACCAAGGTTTCGCCCAAGGCTGCAAAGAGTAAAGGCGTCGCCACGCGCAGGGTGGCGGCAAGGAGGGTGACAATCGCAATGGTGGTCGTTTCCGGCATAACTTGATCTCACTTTACAGCAGGCTACCGCCGCAACTTCGGATCCAACAGATCGCGCAAACCGTCGCCGACTAAATTTAACGCCGCCACTAACAACAAAATGCCAATCGCCGGCACCGCCGTCAGCCACCACTGCGTCGTGATATAGTTGCGCCCCTCACTGATCATCACGCCCCATTCTGGCGTCGGCGGTTGTGCGCCAAACCCGATAAACGACAGACCGGCCACGCTTAAAATTGTGCCGGCCATATCAAAGCTCGCCTGCACCAGCAGTGGCGCGAGTGTGTTGGGCAGCAGATGTTGCCAGATGATTCGCCAGTCGCGTACGCCAATCGAGCGCGCCGCCTGCACAAAATCGCGTTCGCGCAAGCTTAATACCTGGCCGCGAATCAAACGCGCATAGACTGGCCAACTGACAATCGCCACGGCAATCAACGCATGGGTCAGGCTAGGGCCAAGCGCGCCAGCAATGGCCATTGCCAGAATCAGACCCGGGAAAGCGAAAAAGATATCGGTGATGCGCATCCAAATTTCATCCACCCAACCGCCTAGATAACCGGCTATCAAACCGACCAATGTGCCAAAACTACCCGCTAGCAAGACGACGATCACACCCGACCGAATCGAAATCTGCGCGCCATATAACATGCGGCTTAAGATATCGCGGCCTAGTTTATCGGTGCCCAGATAATAGGGGATGGAAGGCTTGGTCAGGCTAACGGAGATATTTTGGAACAGCGGATCAAACGGGCTGATCAACGGGGCGAGGAGAGCAAGCAGGATAAAGATGACGAGTAGGATAAGGCCACAGATCGTCGTCGGTTCTTTGGCCAAACGGCGCAAGAATTGATTGCGTTGGACCACGGGCGCTTTTAACGCTAAATTGGCGCTGGGAGAAAGAGTATTGGTTGCCACTAGTTTGTCCTCACACGCGGGTCGATCAGATGATAGCTAATGTCAACCAACATATTGACCAAAGGATAGAGCACAGCGGCCACGAGCGTCACGCCCATCACGGCTGGGAAATCCAGGCTTGTGACCGAAGTGGTGGCATAGCGTCCCAAGCCGGGCCAATTGAAGATCGTTTCGGTGAGCACGGCGCCACTGAGCAAGCTGCCAAAGGTGATGCCAATCGTGGTGAGCACGGGCGTCATCGCATTCTTGAGCACATGGCGCCAGATCACCAACTCGGCCCGTAAGCCTTTGGCATGCGCTGTGCGTACATAATCTTGTTGCAACACTTCTAAGACCGCCGAACGGGTCATGCGCAACAGAACGGCTGTCGAGAAGATGCCAAGGGTCAAACTGGGTAAAATAAGGTGGGCAAAGCTGTTCTGCAAGACTGGCCAGTTGCCGGTCAGCAATGAGTCGAGCACGTACAGCCCTGTAATCGCCGTGGGCGGATGAATTGTTGCATCAAGCCGCCCAGGGCCGGGCAACCAGCGCAACTGGCGGTAGAAAAGGCCCAATAATAAAAGGCCCACATAAAAAATCGGCATTGAGCCACCGACGAGTGCGACCAACCGGGCTAGCGCATCGGTCAAACTGTTGCGGCGCAGCGCAGCGAGCATGCCCAGTGGGATGCCTAAACAGATGGAGACTACCAGCGCAGCAAAGGATAATTCCAGGGTTGCCGGGAAAAAATCACGTAAATCTAAGGCGACCGCGCGTCGTGTGCGGATCGACTTGCCCAGATCTCCTTGCACGAGATGGCTGACATAAGAGATATATTGCACCACCGCGGGCCGATCCAGCCCCATTTCGTGGCGATACGCAGTAATTTGCGCCTCGCGCGCGTTCTGCCCAAGCGCCACCAGTGCAGGGTCAACCGGCACCACCTGCGCCAAGAAAAAGGTGATCACCGAGACGCCGATCATGACAAAGAAGAGGCCGACAATGCGGCGAAGGATGAAACGCAGCATAAGGAATGGTTAATGGTGAATGGGTAAAAGTGAAGTGAGACTGAGAGATGACAGAGTAGAGATTGGAGATTACTTGTACTTAATCTCCAATCTCTACTCTCCTTTCAACAGGGTCGATCGATTATTTTTTGCTGATCAGCGCAAACGTGATGTTTGGCGTATCGGCTGGATCAAAGACAAAGCCGTCGAGATTGCTGCGTAAGCTATAGGTGCGCAGCGGTTGGTAGAGGATCGCATACGGCCCTTGATGCAGCACAAGTTCAGTGACCTGGGCATAGAGCTTGACGCGTGCCTCATCGGTGTCCGCCACGGCGGCCTGTTGCGCTAGGGCGGCCGCCTCTTTGTTCTCCCAACCATTGCGCCAGGCAATCGACTTTGCATCATAGTTGGTAAAGGGCGTCACATTGCCGTCTGGATCTGGATAATCGGGGCCCCAGAGGATGAAGACCATTTGCGCGCCTTGGGCACGGAAGACATTGAGCAACTCGGAGACCTGAAGTTGTTTCAAAGTCAGCTTGATGCCCACTTTTTCCAGATCGCTCTGGACTTTCGTCGCCAATGTCGGGAAATCAATGGGCCCAGCTGGGAAATTCGAGGGGACCAGCGCTTCGATCTCCGTGCCATCTTTCCAGCCCGCTTTGGCCAAAAGTTCCTTGGCCTTGGCAATGTCCTGCTTAAACGGGTTCTCCCCGGTATGCCCCAGGAAGCCATCGGGAATTATTTCTTGCACCAGTTTGGCATCGCCCTGCGTCAACGTGATAATCTCATCATAGTTGATCGCATAGCGGATCGCCTCGCGCACATCGGGATTGTCCAACGGCGCTTTTTGGGCGTTCATGCCAATGTATACCAACTGGGTATTGCTGGCAGTTACGGTTTTGACATCAGCGTTGCCTTCCAGCGCCTTCTTCTGCTCTGGCCCCAAATCCTGCACAATGTCGGCGTCACCGGTTTCGATGGCAGCCTGGCGGTTCGCCGCTTCCTTCATATTTTGCATGATCACACGCTTGATCTTGGGCGCCGTACCCCAATAGGTGGGGTTGGCATCCAGCGTGATCGCAACTTCGCGCTCCCAAGAGGTGAGCACATATGGCCCGCTACCGGCCGAATGATCGTTGAGCCAGGTTGAACCCATATCCTCGCCCAAGTTGGCTTCGACCAGAGCTTTCTCGACGACGGCGGCCACGCTAGAGGTGATCACCGAGAGAAAGACTTGCGGGCTGACCGCTTTGGGGAGTTTCACTTCAAAGGTCTGCGCATCGACTGCCTTCAGGTTCTCTTTTTTGACCTGCGTGGTGTCGATCAGCAAAAACGCGGGCGACTTATTCAGATCAATCGCGCGGCTCCACGAATAGACGACATCCTCGGCGGTGACTGGCTTGCCACTGGCAAAGGTCGCCTTCGAATTCAGCTTGAAGGTGACCGTCCACAAATCGCCACTGTCTTGGATGTCCCAAGATTCGGCCAACAACGGCTTGACACCGGGCGTGCCTGGCTCGACGCTGACGAGCGTTTCGTAAACGCTGCCCACGGCCTGGATGCCACTAAATTCGTAGGCGGCCCCTGGATCAAGGGTCAGCAAATCGGTCGTGTCAGAAGCGAAGATCAGTGTATCCTCGCGGCTGACGTCACCGCTGGCGGCGGCTGGAGCTTCCGTCGCAGCCGGTTGCGCGCCGGTGGCGGGGGCTGGGGCGGCTGGTGCAACGCACGCCACCAAGAGTAAGCTTGCAATGAGTAATAAGACCAATAGACGCGAATTGCTGTGCAACTGTCTTGTCATATACATCTCCTTCAATGTTTAACCTTGTTTAGATAACGAATGTGACGCAAGATGAATGAATTCATCCTCTGATATGCGAAACATGTTGAAACGTGTTGAGGTATGAGGCCGCGTAGGATGGGTCAATTGACCCATCCTGCATTGATCCTGTGGTCTCTGCAAATTTAGCGAAATCTCTTACTTCTTGCCAATCAACCAGAACGAGATGCTCGGCGTGTCAACTGCATCATAGGTGAAGCCGGTGATGTTCTTGCGCACGCCAAAGGTGCGGGTGGGCTGGTAGAGTAAGACATATGGCCCTGTATGTTGCACCAATTCCGTCAACTGCTTGTAGAGTTCGGTGCGCTTGGCCGGGTCTTGCTCCGCCGCCGCTTGTTTGCTCAACGCAATCGCGTCCGGTGAATTCCAGGCATTGCGCCAGGCCAGCGACTTGGCTTCGTAGTTGGCAAATGGGGTCACATTGCCATCTGGATCCGGGAAATCTGGGCCCCAGTTGATGAAGACCATCTGGCCTTCCTGGGCGCGATAGATTTTGAGCAGTTCGGATTGCTGCACCTGCTTGATGTTCAACTTCAAGCCGATTTGCTCGACATCGTTCTGGATTTTAGCGGCCAATGTGCTCCACTCAATGCCACCTGCCGCGGTGCCCACCGGCACAATAAACTCAATTTCCGTGCCTTCTGCGACGCCAGCCTTGGCGAGTAGCTCTTTGGCCTTGGTGATGTCCTGTTTGAATGGATTGTTGCCGGTGTGCCCCAAGAAGCCAATCGGGATGATCTCCTGTACGAGTTGGGCGCTGCCCTTCAACAAGCTGATAATATCGTCGTAATTGATCGCATAGCGGATCGCCTCGCGCACATCAACGTTGTCCAGCGGCGCTTTGGTCGCATTCATACCGATATAGGTGAGTGAAGTCGATTGCCCAACCACCAAGTCTACATCGGGATTGTCCTTGAGGGTCGCGGCCTGTTCCGCGCCCAAATCTTGCACAATATCGGCGTCACCGGTCTCGATGGCCGCCTGCAAGTTCGCCAATTCTGAGGTGTTCTGCATGATCACCTGTTTCATGAGCGGGGGGGTGCCCCAGTAGTTCTCATTCGCCTTCAAGGTGATGCCCACGCTGCGATCCCATTTGTCCAACACGTAGGGGCCGCTACCGGCTGAGTTGTCATTCAGCCAGGTCGAGCCCATGTCATCGCCCTTGTTGGCTTCGACCACGGCTTTTTCCACAACGGCGGCGATCGTGAAGCTGATCACCGACAAGAAGACTTGCGGGCTGACGGCCTTGGGCAATTTGACTTCAAAGGTTTGTGCATCGACCGCCTTCAGGTTCTCTTTCGTCACCTGCCCGACATCGATCAGCAAGAACGCTGGCGACTTGTTGAGATCAATCGCGCGACTCCACGAGTAGACGACATCCTCGGCGGTAACTGGCTTGCCGCTGGCAAAGGTCGCCTTCGGATTCAACTTGAAGGTGAGCGTCCACAGATCGCCACTGTCCTTGACATCCCAAGATTCGGCCAACAACGGCTTGATCTCCGGGTCGCCGGCGTCAAAGCTAACCAGTGTCTCGTAAAAACTGCCTTCGGCTTGGATGCCGCCAAATTCATAAGCCACGGCAGGGTCGAGCGAGATCAAATCCGTCAGATCGGCGGCAAAGATCAAGGTGTCCTCGCGGCTGGCCGCTTCGCCAGCCGCAACTGGTGCGGCAGTAGCTTCAGCGGTGGTATTGGTCGAACCGGTGGCCGGCGCCGCAGGTGCGACGCAGGCCGTCAGTACCAGGCTGAAGAGGACAAGTGAAACAACGGGTAGGCGCAAATAGTGCCATAAACGATTTTTTTGCTGCATGTGATTTCCTTTATTTCGTGTGGTGGGAAATAACGCGGTGGTGTTCGAAAATTATACGCGTAAAAATTATACGTGTAAAGAGGTCTGCTGCCAAAGATAGTCGGTGTTAAATCCTTCTCTTGCCAGATTTTGTTGCCTTTATATCATGCGCACCCGATAAGTGCGCAACAATAAGAGCGCCAGCGTCACCAGCAACAGTACCGCTTGGACGACATCGCCCAGAAAGGAAGGCACACCAAGCGCTCGGCTGGCGGTCTGGCTGCCTGTGGAGATCAGACCGATGAAGATCGCGGCCAAAGCCACACCGATTGGGTGTAAACTGCCCAACGTGGCGGCCACGATGCCCGAATATCCATAGCCTGGCGAAAGTGCCTCGATCAAATGATAGTGCAGGCCCGCTACCTCACTCGCCCCGGCCAGCCCGGCCACTGCGCCACTGATCAAGGCCACCCGAAAGACAACTTGGTTCACGTGCACGCCCATAAACCGTGCCGCTTCACGGCCACGACCCACGGCACGCATACGCAGGCCAAAACTAGCGCGCGCCGTGATCCACCAAAAAAAGATCAAGGCGACGATAGCCAGCAAAAATCCCAAGTGCAAACGTGTGCCCGCCAGCAGACGCGGTAACCGTGACGCAGCTTCGAGCGTCGGTGATTGTGGCCAGTTGGTCACAGGGTCGCGCCAGGGGCCGTTTAAGAGCGAACTGACAAAGAAGATCATCACGGAATTGAGCAGCAACGTGGTGACGACCTCATCGACATTGAGGCGCGTCTTGAGCCAAGCGGGTGGTAGCGCCCACAACGCGGCGGCCAGCGCGCTGCCCAGCATGATCAGCGGGATGATGACCACAGGTGGCAATCCCTTCAAAACGACGCCCAACCAGGCGGCGGCGGCGGCGCCGGCATACAATTGCCCTTCTGCGCCAATGTTCCAATAGCCGCTGTAAAAGGCAAAGGCCACCGCTGCGCCAGTGAACAATAGCGGGGTTGCCTTGACCAATACCTCGATCACGCTGGCGCGACTGGATAACGGTTTAATGAAGAAATAATAGTACGTTTCCCACAGCCCCGCACCTGACAGCCAGACCAACCCCGCCACCAAAATCAGCGTGATGCCTATCGCCAACAATGGGATCAAGATACTAATCCAGGCGGACGCTTCCCGCCGTTCCACGCGCAATTGCAATTTTCTCTTCCTTTATTCGCGGATTTTGAGAGCGGACTGAGTGGCTCAATTGCCCCGTATAATCCATTGTTATGGGCGAGTAAGAACAGCTTAGGCTGACTCTCTCCGCTCAATCTGTTCTCCAAATCCGCTGACCGCGCCCGCCATCATTAAGCCAATTTGTTGCTTCAAATTGGCAGGATCGTCTCTAAAATCACTGGGTTTGACTTCACCCACAATCGCCCCCTCATAGATCACCGCCACACGGTCGGCCAGCGCCAGAACTTCGTCGAGATCTTCTGAGATGAGGAGAATTGCTGCGCCGCGGGCGCGTTGCGTTAATAATTGCTCATGCACGTATTGGATCGCGCCTACGTCTAGCCCGCGGGTTGGTTGGGCGGCTACCACTACTTGTGGATTGCGTGAGAGCACGCGGGCCAGGATGACCTTTTGCATGTTGCCGCCCGAAAGCGAACCCGTGCGCGTGCCAGGTGTCGCTTTGATCTCAAAGGCATCAATCAAGCTTTGGGCATGCTGCCGCACCAGCTTTTGATCGAGTTGACCGCCGGCTTTGGTAAATTCTGCCAGCGACTCCAGCGCAATATTTTCAGCAACAGTCAGATCGGCGACTACGCCCTTGAGCCGATCTTCGGGGATGCGCCCGATGCCTGCGCGTGTCATGCCAACGGGATCGGCCTTGGTCACATCGATCCCGTTGACGCGCACCTCACCTTGCGTGGGCGTCCGCAGACCACTTAAGACTTCGCCTAATTCTGGTTGCCCGTTACCGGCCACACCCGCCAACCCGACAATTTCGCCGGCCTGGATGCGCAAATTGATGCCGCGCAAAGCGGGCAAGTGCTGCGTGTTGCGCACATGGATATTTTGCAATTCTAGCACCGGTCTCTGGGGGGCTGTTGGCGGTGGCGTGGCGCTGACCTGAACTCCGGTTACCTCGCGGCCAACCATCAACCGTGCCAAGTCAATTTGGGTGGTTTCGGCTGTCTTCACCTCGCCCACAACCTTACCCGCCCGCAATACGGTGACGCGATGCGAGATCGCCAACACTTCATTCAATTTGTGGCTGATAAAGATCACCGCCAAGCCTTGGGCGATCAGCCCCCGCAAGACCATGAAGAGCCCTTCGGCCTCCTGTGGCGTCAACACGGCTGTCGGTTCGTCGAGGATCAGCACGCGGCAATTTTGATAGAGGGCTTTCAGAATCTCAACGCGCTGTTGCTCACCCACCGAAAGGCGCTGGACTAGCCTCGCTGGATCAACTTGTAGGCCATAACGCGTGGCCGTCTCACGAATTGTCGCTTCTGCCGTCCGCAGATCGAGTGTGATGCCCTGCGCCTGGCTAAGCAGCAGATTCTCGGCTACGGTCAAGGTGGGCACCAGTGAGAAATGTTGCGTCACCATGCCGATGCCCTGCGCAATCGCATCCGCTGGTGAACGCAACGGCGTCAACTTGCCGTTGATCGCAATGGTCCCAGCGTCGGGCTGATAGAGACCATACAGAATCTTGGTCAGCGTCGTCTTGCCCGCGCCATTTTCACCCAGCAAGGCATGTACTTCGCCACTTTGCACGTCAAAGTCAACATTGGCATTAGCTGTCAATGGCCCAAAACGTTTGGTAATGCCGTGCATGGCGACGGCGGGCGGTGTTGTGGTGGGTTGGGTCATAGAAATTTTTCAATCGTTGGAACGTGGCATGTGAAGCGTGATGAGTGATAAGTGAAAAAGGTCATTTGATCTCACTCGTCACTCATCACGTTTCACGCTTCATCCATCGTCCCTACTCACTCTTTGGTTCTTCTTCCGCAATTGGGACGCGAAAGAGCCCACTCTTAATCTCCTGCTCGCGTTTTTGCACCATTTCAACCACATCGGCTGGCAGCGTCTTTTCAAAGCCGTGTAGCGGGGCGAGGCTGGCGCCACCTTTGGCCATCATCGTGAAATCCTTGAGGTCTTGTGCCGTATAAGATTTGTTTTTCACCTGATCGAGCACATATTTCACCGTTGGATTCATGTCCCAGATCGGGCCACTGATCACTGTTTGTGGAGCCAACGAATTCTGGTCGGACATATTGCCAAAGGCCAGTAAATTTTTACCCTGCGCCGCTTCGATCACGCCAAACCGTTCGGCAAAGAGCAGATCGGCGCCCGAATCAACTTGGGCAAGGGCGGCTTCTTTGGCCGCGGCTGGGTCATACCAGGAATTGATAAAGGTAACGGTGACCTTCACGTCCTTGTTCGATTCCTTGGCCCCGGCGATAAAGGCGTTGACGATCCGGTTGACTTCGGGCACCGGATAACCACCCACCACGCCCAGGCGATTGCTTTTGGTCATTTTACCGGCGATCAGACCGCAGAGATAGGCGGGCTCGTGGATCCAATTGTCAAAGACTGAAAGGTTGGGTTCGGAAGGGCCAAGGCCGGAACCAAAGACAAAGGCGATCGCGGGATACTCAGCCGCCACATTGCGCACCGCTTCCTCATTGCCAAAGGCGTCGCCAAAGATCACATCGGGCTTCTGCTCCGAAGCGGCTTCGTTCAAGATACGTTCCATATCGCCCGAATAGCCGATATTATCTTGCCATTTGTACTCAATTTGTCCGGCGTCGGCGGCAGCTTGTAACGCGGCGTGGATCACCCCATCCCACGGCTCTTCGATGGGCGTGGCATAGGCGGCATAGACTTTGATCTTGCCGGTGGCGGGTGTGTTAGTGGCTTGACTGCCCGCTTGGCTAGCGGCGGCGGGTGCTTGGGGCGGTGGTGGCACGCTACAGGCGCTGCTCAGTAGCAGGGCGGCGATTACGGCCAGCCAATAGAATGGTCGAAGTGTGCGCATCGCTGAGTCTCCTTGTTTGGATGGATCCAAGGTGATTGAGGCCAACTTGGTTGGGATGAACTGCATGCAATCAGAGGAAAATAATTCGTTATCTTTGTCATTATAAACGCGAGCAGGCGAAACGATCAACCGGCTATGATCCTCAATCACATTTGGCCGATAACAGGTGTCGCGATCCGGATCGCGGCCCAGGATAAGCAATATTTCTCTGTGCCTTACTACACATAAAAACTGTCTCTTGCACGATATATGTGGATTGGTTACGTGGTTAGAATCTAAACAACAGAATTGTTCCCCACCCAATGGTGGCCAACAAATTTCCTGCGCAAGTACAGACTCGTTACTCCCTTGAGGAAAGGAACCAATGTATGCAACGAAGTATGCAACGTA
>JAPLGZ010000809.1 GCA_026389895.1 Chloroflexota bacterium
GGCGCTCAGTAGAGCGTTATGGCGCTCAGTAGAGCGTTATGGCGCTCAGTAGAGCGTTGATTTACGAGGTGGCTTCGACGACAGGTGATCTTCTGCTTTCGACGCTTCTTTCTAGAAAGCAGAAACAACTACACCGAGGATTTCACTTCGTAAATCAAAAATCGTAAATCGTATAGGGAGCAACCCGTTTGAGAATTGCGATCCGTCAAACTTTGATCCTTTGGGTCAGTCTGCTCATTTTGGGCGGGCTGACTTTTTTCATTTTATCCACAGGGTTCGCGCACGCCTGGATGGCACGCTACACAGGCGAAGAGGCCTTTTTGTCCCAGATTAAAGGTCTAAGTGATCTGGCTTCGGATTGGTTGCGCCCGCCCGTTGCCCTGGCGATGACCGCGCCGATTCAGCACACACAGGTCAGCCCTTTTGGCATCAATACCTTCTTGGAGCAAGAAGCCGAGCCCGCCAAACGCGAACTCGCAGTCAAGCTCGCGTCGGAAGCGGGCTTTCATTGGTTACGCCAAGAATTCACCTGGGAAGATATCGAAATTCACGGCAAAGGGGATTTTGAGGATCGACGCCATACGCCTTATCACTCCGCCTGGGATAAATATGATCAGCTGGTTGATCTGAGCGAGAAGTACCACATGGAGCTGATCGTGCGCATCAGCAATCCACCCGAGTGGACGCGTGCTTTAACTTCGACGGTGGGCACCTTTGCTCCCCCAGATAACTATCAAGATTTTGGCGATTTTGTACGGGCCGTGGTCAGTCGTTACAAAGGGCGCATCCACTACTATCAGCTTTGGAACGAGCCCAATGTCAACCCCGAGTGGGGCGTCTATCCGATCAGCCCAGAGCGGTATACAGAGTTGCTCAAAGTAGGCGCCAACGCGGCACGGGCGGTCGATCCCAATGTCGTCATTATTGCCGGCGCGCTGGCGGCAACGATTGATCTTCAGCCCAACGATACGAGTGGGCGCAACAATCTTTCGGATCTACTCTTCTTGCAGCGGATGTACGATGCCGGCGCTGCGCCCTATTTTGATATTGCCTCGATGCAAGCCTATGGGCTTTATAGTGGCCCGACCGACCACCGGATGCAACCGCGCGTGCTCAATTTTAGTCGAAATTTATTCATGCGCGATTTGATGGTCAAAAATGGCGACGCCCGTAAACCAATCTGGATCGCCGAAATGAATTGGAACGCGGCTCCCGACAATGTTGACCCACGTTATGGCCGCGTAACGCTTGAGCAGCAGGCCCAGTATTTACCCCTGGCGTATCAACGCCTGATCGCCGAATGGCCGTGGATTGGCGTTGCCAATACTTGGTACCTAAAACGGGCGACCGATGAGTGGGAAGTGAAGCGTCAACCAGAGGCCTATTTTCGCCTCCTTTTGCCCGATTTTACGCCGCTGCCAGTGTATGACGCCATGAAGATGTTTACAAAAACGGTTGTTCAGCGTCATGAATAGACCTAGCGATAAGCGCGTGGCAGCGAGTGATGGGCATTCGGTTAACCTAGATCAGCGGTCAACGATCAACTGGCCACTGATCCTGATTCTCTTTTTAGCCGGTCTGCTCCGTTTTTACGAGATTGGCGCCTCTAGTTTGTGGAGCGACGAAGGCAATACCTGGGCTTTGCTGGGACGCAGTTTCGGCCAGATTGCGCGTGACGCCGCCGCCGATATCCATCCACCGGGCTATTACTGGTTGCTGAAAATTTGGACGCTGCTCTTCGGCGCCAATGCTGTCGGCATGCGTAGTCTGTCTGCAGTAGCCGGCATCGCCTTGGTCTGGGTCATCTATCAGCTTAGCGTGCAACTTTGTAAAGAGGACCAACGTTGGCCGGTCACGGCGCTCTTGGCGGCCTGCTTAGCGGCGCTCAATCCTTTCCAGATCTATTATAGCCAAGAAGCCCGCATGTATATGTTGCTGGCCCTGGAAAGCGCCGGCCTCTTCTGGGCGCTGTTGGCCCTGATGCACGCGCAACAGCATAATTCTCATCACCCGATCAAGCCGTCGTCGCGATTTTTTGTACCGGCCTTGTTCTATCTGGTCTGTGGGATTGCTGGCCTCTGGACCCACTACAGCTTTCCGATTGTGCTGGCGGCGGCTTGTCTCGCTTATCTGTGGCAAACGATTAAAGGTCAGAGACAAAAGGCGGGTCGTAAGCTCCTATTCTTTGTACTGCTCAATGGCATCGGGGTGCTCGCCTTTGCCCCTTGGTTGCCAACGGCGCTTGATCGCATCCGCCATTGGCCCAAAGGCGGTGCACCGGTGACTGCATTGGCTGGTTTGCAGACAACATTACAGACCCTGACGTTGGGTCCTTTCCATCAACTGGCCGCGCCACCCTGGTTTTTGCTCAGTGGGCTCTTGCCGCTGGTCGGTCTGCTGGCCTTGCGCCGCCAACCAAATGTCGTGGCGCTGGCCCTGTGGATGTTGGCGCCCGTTGGCTTAATGCTGGGCCTTGGTCTGTTTAGCGATGCTTTTTTGAAGTTTCTACTGATTGCTTCCCCGGCCTGGTGCATTGCCGTTGCCGCTGTGCCCCAAATCCTATACCGACGACCGTATCCCGTATCCCGTATCTTATATCCTTTGCTTTGCACCCTGCTCATTGCTGGCGCGTTAATCCTGGCGGCTTTCACCCTGCCCACCTATTACACCAATCCAACGGCGCGCGATAATTACGCTGGGGTGGCCCGCTATATCCAAGCAACGGGTGACGCAACAACGGATCTCGTGCTGCTGGATGCGCCTGGTCAACAAGAAGTGTGGCGGTATTACGATCCAGGTTTCCCAAGCGTAGCGCTGCCACAACAGCGTCCGCCCAATCCCGAGCAGACCGTGGCTGCCTTAGCCGCAGCTGTGCAAACGCGCCGCAACGTCTATGCGTTGTTTTGGGCAACGGATGAAGCAGACCCAGCGCACATTGTAGAGCAGTGGTTGGATCAAAATGCGTTTAAAGGCTTGGAAAGCTGGCAGGGTAATCTACGGTTTGCCGTCTATCGATTGCCGACGCAGGTCACTTGCACTGGACTGACAGCTGTCTTTGATCAACGGATCCGCTTGCTGGCGCAATGTCAACCGCAATCGCCACAACGAATAGCGGCTGGCGAAATTGCGCTGATTGGGTTGCAATGGCAAGCACTGACGCCGATCAAACAACGGTATAAGGTGAGTGTGCAATTGTTGGATGCTCGCCAGCAGGTGATCGCCCAGCACGACAGCGAACCAGCCGGTGGTTCACAGCCCACCGACAGTTGGCTGCCGCACACCACGATCTCCGACAATCATGGGCTAAACATTCCCTTTGGCACGCCGCCGGGTGATTACACATTGATCGCTAAACTTTATGATCAGGCCAACGGTCAACCGCTGCTCATTGGTTCAGCCGAAACTGTGCCACTTGGCCAGCTTCAAGTTGTCCGCCCACAGCTCGCTATTCCCGTTGATATTTTGCCGATCCTGAATTGGTTGCATACCTCGTCGAACGGTGTTATGTTGCTTGGGTATGATCTCTATCGCAAAGATGCCGCCCATGCCCCCGCCACGCCGATCCAGCCAGGTGATTTGGTTCACTTTACCTTTTATTGGCAAGCACCGGATCCGCTGCCCACCGATTGGGCGCAAAAAGCTTCGTTCCAGCTCAAACTAGGCCAGCAGACGCTTAGTGAATTGTTGGTGCCGAACTATCCGCTCGATCAATGGCAAGCAGGCGATCTGCTGCGCGGCGAGTTTGATCTGCCATTTGACGGCACAGACCGCACGCCCATGGTAGAATTTGCCGGAATCAAGGTCAACTTAAAGACTTTACCTGGTAAATGAGCCTTACCTTGCGGAAAAAACCTATTCAGCTTGACATAGTACTATGTTTGATATAGCATAGACCGTAGCAAGTTCAGGCGGAAGGGATTGGTACATATGCATGAGGATGATAATTTTACGAACCAAGACTGTACAGGACGCAAGTTTAGCGCGCAAGCGTTGTTGGCTGAGGACCCCATGTGTCCTGTCGACGTTGCGTCGCGCATTATCGGTCAGAAATGGACACTGCAAATTGTCCATGAATTGATGGACTGTGAGTCGCGGCGGTTTTGTGAGCTTCAGGAGGCGCTGGGCGGCGTCAATCCCAGCACCTTAAGCAGTCGACTCAAGATGTTGGAAGAAGAAGGTTTGATCCGGCGGATCCAAATTAGCGCCATTCCACCACATGTTGAATATAGCCTAACCAAGATGGGCGCGGAACTACACGATGTGATCGGCGAAATCAGAAAGTGGAGCCGGGCTTGGTTGTGCAATATAGAACGCCAGCAGACGATCCACGACCCAGAACGCCAACTTTTTGCTGTCCATTAATCAATTCCCAATCGAGCCACGAATTACCCCAGATCTGGCGCTATTGCCGGTAAAACAGGGATAATTCGTGGTTTGCATGCCATAGAAAATAGCGAAGATTATGATCGTCAAAGGGTTAACGGTTGGTTTATTACAGGAAAATTGTTATATATTAGGTTGCGAAACGACGCGCCAAGGCGTCATTATCGATCCCGGCGATAACGCACGCTCGATTCTTAAACTTGTGGCGCAACAGGCGCTGACCATTGAGAAAATCATCAATACACATGCCCATTTCGACCATGTAATGGCCGTCAATGCGGTGCACGCTGCGACTGGCGCGCCCTTTTATCTACACAAAGCCGATCTACCCATTTTGCACGACACGCCAGAACGGGTGCGTTTGTGGTTGGACATGGAAGTAGCGCCAATCCGCGAGCCAGATGAATTTCTGGTGCATGGGCAGATTATTACATTTGGGCATGAAGGATTGGAAGTTCGTTTTACACCTGGCCATGCACCTGGCCATGTAGTTTTTGTTCACCATGCCAGCCAGCAAATCTTTGGCGGCGATACGCTCTTCCAGGGCAGTATCGGTCGTTATGATCTACCAGGAGCAGATGGCCCAACGCTCTTCCAGAGTATCCGTGAGCAACTATTAACGCTGCCCGATGATTACGTAGTCTATCCAGGTCATGGCCCGGCCACCACCATTGGGGAAGAACGGGTCTCTAATCCTTATGTCGGTCAAATTTCAACCAATGCCTAACTAACCATTAGAAGGAATTCACCATGCAATCCTTGCCATTTCCTCTGCATTGTTTAGTGCCATTGCGAAAAGCAGGTTCAGGCCGCGTCTTGCTTTTTGTCAGCCTATTGCTTGTCGTCAGCACGTTAGCCGCTTGTGGGCGGTCGAGAGAGCCTGAAGGTTTGCCCACCGAAATCCCAACTTTGGTGGTTGCACCGCCATCAACACCTGAGCCAACCGCCACAACCGCGCCGGCAGTCACTGATACACCTATCGCCGCAACGGAAGCGCCCACCAGCACAGTCAGTACAACAACGACCACCGCGCTGACAACGACCACAACGGTGACCGAAACGAGCGGCGTTACGACGAGCACTGAACCAACCACGACATCGCCGGTTACAGAGACCGCCACCGCCACGGCGACCACCCCATTAACCGAAACCGCGCCGATCACAACCACGCCAGTCGTGACAGCGACGACGAGCCTTTCAACGAGTGTTACACCAACGACGACCGCGGTGGTAACTTCAACATCCGCAACCACCAGCACGACAGCGACACCACGGGTCTTCTTTCGCGAGCCAACCAATGGGGCCACCATTCCAGTCACGACAACCGTGGTCATGGGCGCGGATGGCCTAAAAGTCGAGCCCGCGGGGGCCGTCGAAGCCGGCGTTGGTCACTTCCACATTTTAGAAGATACAGAGTTTATCCCGGCGGGTGATGTCATTCCGAACGATGCAACCCATTTGCACTTTGGCAAAGCGCAGTTGACCACCACCATTACGTTGACGCCTGGTATTCACGTTTTGCATTTGCAATTCGCCAACGGAGCGCATGTTGCGCTGGATGGGCCTGAATATCGTGATACGATCACAGTCACGGTCGAAGCTGGCGCGCCGGCCCACTCCGTCCACTTTGTCACACCAATTAATGAGGCCACCGTGCCCGAAAAATTTGATGTGACGATGGCCGCCGCTGGGCTGCTGGTAGAGCCAGCCGGTGCACCCCAGGATAATGCCGGTCACTTTCACATTTTAGTAGATCAAGATTTTGTACCGGCGGGCGAAGTCATCACCAAAGACGCCACACATCTACATTATGGGCTTGGTCAAACGCACGCCACCTTAGAACTGAAGCCGGGCAAACACACATTGCGCCTGCAATTTGCCAATGGGGCGCATATTGCGCTGGATGGCCCACAGTATCGTGACGAGATTACAGTTACCGTCCAGTAAGCACAGGGATAACAGATGATTTATCATATGTTGCCGGCGGTTGTCTGGGCACAACAAGCGGACACTGAAACCTATACAGCGGAGACGCTAGCCAGCGAAGGTTTCATTCATTGCACCGGTCAACCTGAACGACTAATTTGGGTGGCCAACCGCTTCTATCGACAACAAGCCACTGATTTTCTTATTCTCTGCATTGAGCCAACCCGTGTGCAGGCCGAGATCAAGTGGGAGCAAGCCGATCAACACCTGTTCCCGCACATTTATGGACCCCTTAACCGGGATGCAATTGTCAACGTGATTAAATTTCCGCGTGATGCGGCGGGTCTCTTTATATTGCCACCAGAGCTAGCCTAACTGAAGGCCGAGTTACAGAGAAGATTTGTTACAGAGAAGATTCGTGACCTTCACTATAATCATAGAAGCAAATAATAGAAGCATAACTTTAGTAAGTTTTCCACAATCGCAATTCCTGGTACAATAAACCCATCAAACAGTTGCGGTTGTGGCAGGTAACAGCTAGACCATCAATGAGTACTTCAAACAATTTATTTGTCACAGAGCGCAATAACCGATGACGGCATATTCTGATAAGCTGCCAGGCTGGTTTGCCAAAGAGTCTGGTGTAAACCAAGAAGGTGATCCAGCAACAACTCGGCCAACCAGCAGAGCCAGTGGTCGTATGGCAAGCGGCGAACCCGATGGAAGCACAGATTGTTAAGGGACGCTTAGAGAGTGAAGGCATTCCAGCGATTGTGCGCGGCGAAGTATTAAGCACCATCTATGGTTTAACCACCGGTTCGCTGGCGGCCACAGATGTACTCGTACCAGCACCGCTTGCCGAGAAGGCTCTGCAACTATTACATGAAGATGTCGAGTGGGACGATAGCGAAATTATCGACCAGGATAACCCTGGCAGTGAGTAAGCAGAAGGCAGCAATGAGACCGGCACGTTCGAGTGAAACGAGTTCTGTCGAGCGATAACATGTCGCACGTTGCAACAGGGAATACTGGTCGCGTCTCATACCTAAAGGGGCTGGTAACGCGATATCCAGTGAAGTAATGAGTATTCTATTGGGATAACAGGAAATAAATCTTATGGCACAAGAATTACAGGCATCAACGATTCCTGCACACTTGGGGGCACGCACCGGCCGAACATATAACGTCAAATTTATCGCCGGTGGGCTGCTTTTGTTGGCTTTTGTCGCTTTTCTCGGCGTACAAATCGTCCAAGCAACGCGCACCAATGGCGCCTATTATATGACGGTAAACGAGCTAAAAACCCAGGCGGCAACCATTCAAGGGGAGCGCGTACGCGTGAATGGAAATTTAGTCGAGGGCACCGAAGAGTGGCTGCCTGAAGTGAATCCGCCAACGCTCAAATTCTCGATCAAAGATGAGCATGGCGGGATCTTACCGGTGATCTTTCATGGCCCTCGCCCAGATAACTTCCAACGGGCGGCTTCCGCGATTATTGAAGGCGAATTGTTGCCAAATGGCGCATTTCAAGCCGAAACTTTGTTGCTCAAATGCCCCAGCCGTTACGAAGAAGAACCATCCGAGGTCTTTGTCAAGGCGCAAGGCTAAATCGCAGTTGTAGAATGGGTCTGCTGCCAACCAATCAGTGGTTTTACACTCAGATAGGTTGGCAGACCTCGCTGAGCTTCACCGTTGTCTCCGTCTAGGCCAGACCGGTCATCTGAACGACAGGTGACCGGTTTTTTATCGAATTTTCATCAAAAAAGCCTATTATTGCTCATGAGAAGTTTACGTTTTTATCGTCTATTTGCCGGATTGGCAATTGTCTGTGCAGCTTTTATAAGCCTAAGCGCGCTGATGATGTTTGCGACACCACCGGTCTATGCGCAGCAACAGGCCCCAACGCCACCGCCATTTGTGCCCGCAGAAATTCCCCCGCCCGCCCAAATGCCACTGGCAAGTTTGGGCCAGGCCAGCTTTTTGCAAAATTGCGCCCCCTGCCATGGGGAGCAGGGCAAGAGCGATGGGCCCAGTGTGAGTGGTTTGCCAGCGCCGCCACCCCAGCTGGCAGATCCAGCCACCATCTGGGCGCGCAGCCCAGCCGAGTATTTTCATATTGTTAAGTTCGGGCGTATTCAAAAATTTATGCCCCCGTGGGGCGATCACCTAAACGATACTCAAATCTGGCAGACGCTCTATTATGCCTGGAGTTTGCATACCGATCAGGCCAAAGTTCAAAGCGGTGCGCAACTTTATGCGCAGACCTGCACCGAATGTCATGGGGCTAGCGGCCAGGGGGATGGCCCGAAGGCGAAAGGCAAATTGCCAAACTTTGCCGATAGTGCCCAGATGATCGTGCAGACGCAAGTGCAATTATCCGAACAGTGGAAAAAGGCCCATCCCACAATTGGTCAGGATTGGAGCGAGGATCAACGCCGTAATGTCCTTGACTACATTCGCACCTTTAGTTATACACCGCCGTGGGAATCAGCTTTTCGCGCCGGCAATGGGCTCTTACAGGGGCAAGTACACCAGGGAACGCCAGGCGGGAGCCCGGTAACGACGCTGCCCATCACCTTGACAGCCTACGCTAATTTTACGCCGGTCAAGACATTTACCACAACGACGGATGCCAAGGGCCAATTTACCTTTCCCAACTTATCCACCGATGAAGGCGTCGTTTATATTGCGGAAGCCGCCTATGCCAACGTTCAATATAACAGCAATATCTATGCCCTGACACCCGTGACACCGACCCAAAACATCGATCTGCCGGTCTATGAAACCACAACCGATGGCAGTGGCGTCCATATGAGCCGGTCTCTCTGGATCATTGACCAAAAGCCTGGCGTGCTCGTGATTGACCAGATCCTTGACTTCAGCAATCAGCTTGATCGCACCTTCCTTGGCCGGCCAGTGCAAGGGCTGGCGGCGCCAGCAACCCTTGCGCTACAAATTCCGGCCAAGGCCACTGATATTCAATTCCAAGATGGAACTTTGGGTGATCGGTATAAACAAATCGGTGATCGAATTTATGATGTAGCGCCGTTGCTGCCAGGGGAAGAAGTGCGGCAGATCTACATCCAATATCGGGTGCCATTTGAAAACGACGCCACCAAAATCGAGCAACAGTTGCTCTATCCCGTTGGGCAGTTAAATCTCCTCATTCCAGATTTACCAAATTTGCAAGTCGAAGTTACGGGTCTGAAAGCCAACCAACCCCAGACGGTGCAAGGTGTAGCTTACCGTTTTTGGAGTGGCGACAATCTGCCCACACAGACAATCAGCGTCAATTTGAGTGGACTGATTCCAACCGGTGGCACAGATCCGCGAGCGGTGGCGGCAGCATCGACAGCCGGTACAGGTGCCGTGACAACGGTGCCATTGGCGGCGACACCCCCCCTCAAGCCAGCGGTGCCAATCGCCGTGGGGGGAGTACTCTTGGTCGCTTTAGCAGCAGTAGTGATTTTACCGCTGCGCAAACAAAAAACAATGGATCGCGCCCTTGCCTTACAACAAGAAAAAGCGGCCTTGATTCAGAATATTGCACAGTTAGATGATCAACACGACACCAACGAACTCGAAACGTCCGTTTGGGCGCAAGAAAGGGCCGAGTTGAAGAGTCAGTTATTGGCAGTTGCGCGTGAAATAGCCTTGGAAGAGAAGAAATAAGTCCCTTCGCTTGTAGGAAAAGAACAGGGTGGGGCAGATCAAGCATTTTCTATTTTTCTAATCGCATGGCGGATGCAAAGTGCCATCAATTCCCTCTTGGTAGGAGAGAGTGGGATCTCTGTAGCTTTACCTTTACTTCTATGGCAGAATCACTGATCTCGGTAAGCAATCTATATAAACGGTACGGCAGCAAAAATGTGCTGAAGGGCGTCAATCTAGACGTGGCCGAAGGTCAGGTTATGGCGTTGTTGGGCCCGAATGGGGCGGGCAAAACGACCTTAATGCGCATTGTGGCGGGGCTGGCTAGACCCAACCGCGGCGATGTTACTTTGGGCGGTGTCTCATTAGGCAAGGCAGGCACAGAATTGCGGCGTTATATTGGCCTGGTCAGCCACTTGCCTCTGTTGTATGATAATTTGAGTGGCTGGGAAAATTTGGCTTTTTTCGCCCGGATGTACGACATGCAAACGCCCGAGCCACGCATCGAAGCGGTGCTGCATGCCGTTGATCTATGGCAACGCCGGCGCGACGCGGTGCGTACTTATAGCCGGGGTATGCTCCAACGGCTCTCCATTGCGCGCGCCATTTTGCATAACCCGCCCGTACTGTTACTAGATGAACCGGATACAGGGCTAGACCAGACGAGTTCACAGATGCTGCATAGTCTGATCCGCCAATTAGGCGCAAGCAATCGGGCAATTTTGCTTTCCACTCACAATTTAGATCGCGCCTTGGAATGGGCCGATTCAATTTGTCTGTTGCGCGATGGGAAGATAGCCTATCAGGCGAGCGCGGCAACCTTAACAGGCGCATCATTACGCCAGCTTTACGCCGAGGCGAGCGCTTCGTAGGACTGGAAATCGTAAAGCGTTTCCAAGTCGCGCGCCGATAATTGTGCCAGCCAGGCTGCGTTATACACGGGATCTATCAGATACATGAGCGTTTTATTGCAGACCGAACCAAATAATAACGCCTTGGTTGCACCGCCCAGTTTGGAGAATCAACCGGTGCAAATGCATACCGGTGGTGGCGTGGGCGCTTATTTGCGCAAAGTCGGGGCGATTGCAGATAAAGACTTACGCGCCGAAATTCGTGCCAAAGAAGTCTTTAGTACGATGACGGTCTTTAGCGTATTGGCGGTGGTGATCTTTGGGATGGCCTTTGATCTGCGGGTGGCCTTTCCAACCAGCGTGGTACCGGGAGTGCTCTGGGCGGTGATGCTATTTACCGGGGTGCTGGGGCTCAATCGCAGCTTTGGCGCAGAAGTAGATCGGGGCAGTTTGGCCGCTTTGCTGTTAGCCCCCGTGGATCGGAGCGCGATTTATTTTGGTAAGCTGCTGGCCAATCTGTTTTTCCTGCTAGCCACCCAATGTATTACCCTACCGGCCATTCTGGTAATTTTTAATGTCAATATCTTTCAGACCTGGATCTTGGTCAGTCTCTTGCTGGGAACGGTGGGATATGTCACGGTTGGCACCCTTTTTGCAGCGTTGAGCGCTAGTGTACGCGCCCGCGAGAGCATGCTGCCGATCTTGCTTTTACCCGTCATGTTGCCGGTCTTTATGGCTGGCACGAAAATAACTGGGCTGGTGTTGGATGGGAAGGGCTTGAATGATATCCAACGCTGGCTAGGCATCCTCATCGCTTACGACCTGATTTTTCTCGTTGTCGCCTTTTTAGTCTTTGATCTGATTTGGGAGGAGCTATAAATTTATGAGCACGACAACGTTACCCCAACGAACACTGGCGCGAACAAATGGCTGGGCTACAGCCCAAGTGGTGATAAATGTGCTCACAGCGGGTGCGATGGCAACGCTGATGTGGGCATCCCTGCTCTATGCAAAAGATGCGGCCAATCTAGCTGGGGTTGAACAGACCGCTCAACGAATCTTTTATATTCATATTGGCTGCAATGTAGGCGCGGTTCTTGCGTTTCTCGTTTCACTCATTGGCAGCATTGCTTACTTGATCACGCGCAAGTTGGACTGGGATCGCGTGACGCAAGCGAGCATCGAAGTTGGCACAATTTGCGCGCTGGGCACCACCTTGAGTGGTTCGCTCTGGGCGAAACCCACTTGGAACACCTATTGGACTTGGGATCCGCGCCTGACTAGCATCACGATTACCCTGTTGATCTACATTGCCTATCTGCTCTTTCGCAATGGGATCGATAATCGGCAAACACGCGCGCGTTTTGGCAGCATCTATGCCTTGATTGCCTTTTTGAGCGTGCCACTAACTTACTTTAGCGCCCGCTGGTTCCGCTCCATTCACCCCGTGATCATGAATGGTTCGAATCCAGATGCGCAAGGTGGCTTTGGGGTGGGTGAAACAATGGGTCATACACTACTCGTAGCGACCGTTGCCTTTTCCCTGCTTTTCTGTTCACTCATGTTCCAACGTTGGCGCCAATTGCGCTTGGAAGACAGAATCGAAGAAATTCGCGAGGAGATCGAATAACATGGCTTATCTAGCGGCGGCGCTGATTGGCGTCTGGTTGCTCGTTACAATCTATATCGTCTTCATGAGCCGGCGGCAGCGCCACTTAGAATAAGAGTTGCACGCGCTGGAAGAGGTGTTGACGACCCGCAAGACCCAACGCTAAAGGGATGGGTGACGCCGTTGATTTTATGTTTTTGTCACAGATTTGTAATAAATCAGTGCTATAATGAATCATAGGCTCGCGGACTGAGCATTTTATTAGAGTGGAATTGGAAGGAAAAGTAGTCTATGACAGAACTTATTCAAGAGCAAGCGCCTGCCCGCGCAACGAAACCAAGCCAACAGGCGGTCACGAGCAAGCAGCGCGGGGGTGGTGAACAGCGCGGGAGTGGCGAACGACGAATTGTCTTTCTACATGCGCTAGCTTTTGTGATTGGGTTTTCTGTGGTTTTTACGCTGCTTGGTTCAGCGGCGGGCTTGATCGGCAATCAGCTGACCAATGATAAATTGCAGATTATCCAGCGTCTTGGCGCTATCTTGCTGGTCATCTTCGGTCTGGTAACGTTGGGTGTCTTTCGCTGGTTGGTCGGCGTGCTCCGCACACGCACAAACCTGGCAACAAACCCAGCTGCCGAGGCGCTGGTTAGTATCTTAGAATTTTTTAACGCCCTGCTCTATACCGAAAAACGGGTGGTGGCGATGCACCAGGTCAATTCTAAATGGGGCTACCTGAGCAGCGCCATGCTTGGCGTCAGTTTTAGCGCCGGTTGGGTGCCCTGTGTTGGCCCAATTTTAGGCAGTATCTATCTGCTTGCGCAAAATAGTACGACGGCCAGTCACGGCGCGGCCTTACTGGGAATTTATAGCCTAGGCTTGGGCATTCCTTTTTTGCTAACCGGCGCCGCCTTTAGCACGGCCACACGGGCATTACGTCGTCTCAATCGACATGCGGGGATCGTGAGCTTGATCAGTGGCTTCTTTCTACTGGCCGTTGCCGTCATGCTCTGGCGGGGCAACCTAGGGACATTGACAACCCAGTTCGATGTGGTCAATCGTTATGTACTTCGCATTGCCGACTGGACATCCAACCTGGAAATGGACATGAGCGCGACCTCGGCGGCCGGTGACATCACGAACCTGGGTCTGTTGAGCGCAGCGCCTTTGGCCTTTTTTGCTGGTTTGCTCAGCTTTCTTAGCCCTTGTGTCTTGCCGCTGGTGCCAGCCTATATTGGTTACTTGAGCGGTGCGGCGGTGAATAGTCGTAAAGTCTAAGAGATGAGAAGTAAAGGTGAAGGAAGGCGGCGTTGCCGCTTTATGCTCACTCATCCATTTGAATTATGCTAGAATAAGGCGTGAAAGCCCGATGCAAGTTACATTGTATAGCAAACCCAGTTGCCATTTGTGTAGCGACTTAAAAGTTGATCTGATGATTTTACAAGCAGAACTCGGTTTTGCCTTGCTCGAACGTAACATCGAAGAAGATGCTGAGGATTTCGCCCGTTTTCGTTATTTAATCCCGGTGCTGGACATTGCAGGTGGGGAATTGCTTTATCCACCACACACAGTGGACAAAGTGCGCCGGGCGTTGGAAGTGGCTCAAAAAAATGCAAATAAATTCTAACCAGCTGCCTGAAACACCCAAACAGGCCACGTCTTCACAAGTAGCCGAGTCTAAACTTGCCCGCGCGGCCAATCAACTTGTGGTAGGGATTGCACGCCATTGGCTGGCCTTGTTTAATCTGGCTTGGGGCACGTATGTCGTGCTGCCCATTCTGGCGCCTATTTTTATGCACTTTGGCCTCTTTGCGCCGGCGCACATGATCTACACTGTCTATTCGTTTATGTGTCACCAATTGCCAGACCATAGTTACTTTCTTTTTGGGCAGAGTTTGACGCCCTTAAAGCCGAGCTTGGAAGCGGGCGGTATGCCGCTCAGTGTGAATCTATTTCAAGAACGCCAATTTATTGGCAATGCACTGGTTGGTTATAAGGTGGCCATCTGCGAACGCGACATTGCGATCTACGGGTCGGTTTTGCTCTTTGGCTTACTTTTTGGCCTGATGCGCCGATGGATGAAACCACTGAGCATCTGGGTCTACATTCTATTTTTAATGCCAATGGCTGTAGATGGTACCACGCAACTGATTGGTCTGCGCCAGAGTGACTGGTTGTTGCGCACTGTTACTGGGATCCTCTTTGGTGCGGCGTCTGTCTGGTTGGCATACCCATACATTGAAGAGGCCATGCAAGAAGTGCTCGAAAGTGAGAGCCAACGTGAGCAACCGTTGCCTGCATAATCAGTTGTTTTGTAGCTCTACAAATTCGACAAACAGAGCATATCAGGGTATACTATCCGCTTGTAGAAACGACAGCTTGTTCTGATAAGTGGTTGCAATTTCTATTCGCAATTATTCTTATACGCTGCTGTTGCTGCGTATAACTTTATACAAACTAAAATTAAAATCGAGCCCACCTGGGCGAGCATAGTTAAAATTCAGAAAGTACTGGGAGAGATCAGTCAATGGCTAATATTAAGTCAGCCGAGAAACGCAATCGCCAAAACATCAAACGTCGTGAGCTCAATCGAGTGTGGCGTGGTGGTTCGCGCACCGCCGTTAAGAAGGCCCGTCTTGCAATTGAAGGCGGCGCAGAAGATGCCGCCGAGAGCCTGCGCGTGGCCGTGCGTGCGCTAGACAAAGCCGCAAACAAAGGCATTATTCACAAGAACAATGCCTCGCGCCGCAAAAGTCGCCTTATGTTGGCCCTCAACAAAATCACAGCCTAATCCGCTAACATTTTGTTATTTTAAACACAAAAAGGGAACCGGTTGATACCGGTTCCCTTTTTGTGTTTAAAATTCTAAGCGTAAATCAAATTTAAAGCCGTATCGTCCTTGAGTTCACACTGTGATGAGCATAACTTACCATGCCTTTGTGCAAAACCCATTATCTTTGCTATGCGAAGGCGATTAATTTTTATTCGGCCAAGCAAAGGGTTCACCGTTACGATCAACAGTGAACCCTTTGCTTGGCCGGGTCAGCACGCTTTACCCCAACACCCAAGGCTACAAGCTTTTATCGCTTGCTAATGACAGGTAAAAAGAGTTTACCGCCGTCAGGGCTAGGTAGACGAGCGCCAACCGGGGTTACGGTCGCATCACCACTTGGGCCGGTATCCGGGTCATCTGAAAGCACAATGATGGAATTAGCCCCTTGCTTCACCGTTACCTGCGCCTGATTGACAATCTGGTTCGTAGTTACGTTGTTGTTGACTTTCACTTGGAAGCTAATCGTCGCCCGCCCACCACTGGCTAGCTCAGCCGCAATATGGATCTGAAGATGTGTGTCACCAGTCGCGTTGCCGGTGACATACTCACCCTGATCGGTGCGCACGGTGCCAGCCATTAAAGCAGATTGGACGCCAGGGACATCGTCAATGATAAGATCATTGACACCGGCATTGCCGACATTAAAAACAGTGAGCCGATAGAGCAAAGTATCGCCACCAGATACTTTGTCGTCATCGTCCGCATCGGTAAAGAGATAATCGATCAGCGTAACCCGTAAAGCTACTGGCGTGCTCAACAGTGTACGCGTAGCATCGCTATTGCCAACCACGGCGGGATCATCCGTCAGCACATCTGGTAATTCGCTGCTCTTGACAACACCCTGGTTCACAATTTTGCTAATGCTCGCTGATAGCGGGCTCTTGATTTTCACCTGGAAACGAATTTGCACATCGGCGCCAGAGGCCATGACGCCAACCGCCACCTGGACGGTTTGATCGGCTACATTATTACCGCTAACGACATTTCCTTGGCTGGTTTGGATGGAATTGTTCGTGACAAGCTGGGTATTAGTATCTAGTAAATCCTGAAAATCCACATTGTTCAGGCTATTGTTGCCACTGTTGTTTAACGTAACCAGATATTCAAGGGTGTCCCCAGGGCTGGCGGCTTGATTGCCATCCGCATCTACAATGAGCGTCGCCTGTTTGGTGGCGTTCAGCGCATATGAAACCGAAAGCTGTGTCGTGTCCGTGGCCGTATTATCCACGAGGCTAAGATCGCTGCCGTTGCTGGCGTCGTCATGAATGGTGGCTGAATTTGTCACTTGACCGACACCCAATGGCAAAGCGCTATTCACATTGATGGCAAAAATCACAGTACCTGTGGCGCCAGCGGCAAGATTGCCCACAACATAGCTACAGGCAGGGCCTGTACATGTCCAACCTGGCGAGCTGGCAGTTGCGACAAAGCTAGTGTGCTCAGGCACCGTTTCTTGGATCACAACCCCGGTTGCATCCTGGTTACCGTGGTTGGTGTAGCCCAATGTGTAGACAATATTCTCACCAGGCTTCACTTTTACATTAGAATCATTCTTGGTCAGGCTCAAATCAGGTGCGGCATTAACAGGGGTGGCCGTGCTACTTTCATCGACATTGGCAGCCGCGCTATGCCCAATTTTGACACTATTATCAATTTGCACCACACCAGCCGGCAAGGGATTATCCAGCTTGACGGCAAAAGTTAGTGAACCGCTGACACTACCGGCCAAATCACCACTAGCATGTTTACAAATCCCCCCTGCCAGTGTGCTGCTACAATCCCACACAGTAGCGTTGCCAACAAAACTTGTATGCGCAGGCACGGTTTCTGTAATCATCACGCCAGCAGCTGTTTGATTACCCGTATTCGTATAATTGAGCGTATAGACCAGGGTGTCACCAGGCTTGACGGTAATCCCACCATCGGTCTTCAGAATCACCAAACCAGCGGCGGCCCTAACAGGTGTTATGTCGGTGTCCGAGGCAACGTTGGCGGTGCGATTATCCCCAATGAAGACGGTATTGCTGATCTGCGTGACGCCGCTTGGCAAAGAATTCACCACCGTGACAGCAAAGTTGACGTTACCATGCGCGCCGCCTGCCACGTTGCCAATGGTAAACTTGCAAATGCTGGTAGCAACCCCACTGTTTGGAACACAGGTCCAGCCAGTGGTGCTGCTATTTGTATTAAATTTTGTATTCGCAGGTATAGTCTCTGTCAGGACTACGCCAGCGACATCTTGATTGCCAGCATTGGTATAGACTACTGTATAGATAATTGATTTCCCAGGCTGGGCAAAACTGACATCATGGCGCTTATCGAGCGACAATTTAGGCGCAGCAACGACAGGTGTCGTATCACTAGCGCTGTTGTTGCCCAGCGTTGGATCGGCGCCATTGCTATGATCATCGTTGACTGATGCTGTATTGGCAATTTGTATTATCCCTACAGGCACCGGATTAACCACAGTGACGGCAAATAGGGCTGTGCCATGCCCGCCGCCGGCCAAGGCGCCAATCGCCAGGCGACAAGTGCTGGGCGCATTTGTGTTGGGCGAGCAAATCCAGTTTGGCGAACTTGCAGACGCATTGAATTGGGTGTTGTCAGGCACGGTTTCGACCAGCACAACGCCCGTTGCATCCTGGTTCCCGGTGTTGGTATAGCTCAAGGTATAAACAATTGTACCACCAGGGACACCCGTTGCGCCGCCATCACTTTTGCTGAGCACTAAATCAGGAGCCGCGGTTAAAGGTGTCGTATCACCGGCGCTGTTGTTGCTCGGCGTTGGATCATCGCCATTGCTATGATCATCGTTGACTGATGCCGTGTTGACAATTTGCGTTACGCCAGCCAACACCGGGTTGACCACAGTGACGGCAAACAAGGCTGTGCCATGCCCGCCGCTAGCCAAGGCGCCAATCGCCAGGTGACAAGTGCTGGTCGCATTTGTGTTGGGCGAGCAAGCCCAGTTTGACGAACTTGCAGACGCATTGAATTGGGTATTATTGGGGACAGTTTCGACGAGCACAACGCCCGTCGCATCCTGGCGTCCAGTGTTGGTATAGTTCAAGCTATAAACAATTGTACCGCCGGGAGTGCTAGTCACGCCGCCATCACTTTTACTGAGCACTAAATCAGGAACCGCGGTTAAGGCGACGGTCGCTAAATCAGAATTGTTACTCGGCGTTGGATCATCGCCATTGACGCCGTCATCGCCGATCGATGCCGTGTTGGCAATTGAGGCAACCCCAGCCGGTGCGGGGTCACCGACAGTTACAACAAAGCTGGCATCACCACTAGCTCCAGCCGCCAAATTAGTAAAGGTATGGGCGCAAACAATATTCGCATTCTTGTCTGGTGCGCAAGACCAATAGCTGGTATCGCCAGTGAAGGTGGTATTGGCAGGCAAGTTCTCCTGGAGGGTGACATTGGCCGCGTCTTGATTGCCACTGTTTGCATAATGCAAGGTATAGATAATACTCCCACCGGGAACAACGCTGGTGACGTTCGCCTTTTTTTTCACTGACAAATCGGGCGCGGCCACGAGTGGTATTATAAGGGTGTCGCTATCGGCATCAACCGATATAAGATCACCGATATAAGCAGTGTTGCTAATCTCAGCGACATTGACCGGCGCGGGTTTATCCACCTTAACGGCAAAGTTCACCGAACCCGATGTGCCGGTTGCCACTGAACCAATCAAGAGTATACAAGCAGTGCCAGGAGTGGGGGTAAGTCCACAATCCCAACTATCGGTGTTATCACCCGCTATATATTGCGTGTTGGCCGGTATATATTCGGTGATTATCACCCCCAGTGCATCTGCTGCGCTGGTATTGGTATAGTCTAATGTATAAACAATGGTGTCGCCTGGAGATACAGTAGTAACATTGGTCGTTTTATGGATCACCAGGTCGGGGGGGGCATCTCCGTAAACGTGTGAACTCACCACAAGCGGAAACAAGAATAGAGCAAACAAGCTAATTATCAGAATATAGCCAAGTCTGCTCCACCGAAAAGCAAAGGCCGGGGCATGATACTGCATTAAGTCTGGTTCCTTTCTATGACCACATCACCTGCGTCTACTAGGTTGTGATGACGGAATGATCCAGACGCACTGTCAGTCAATTGTAATGTCTATTTTAGATAAATCGTATATAATTATGGCAATTAGAGCACAGCATTATTTATACGTAATTATTATACTCGTCATAAATATAGTTCAGATTAGCGGTAACAATCCTGTCAATTCGCTAACAGTTTCTCTATTACTGGTTATAGACACTGTAAAAAAACTATCGCGCCCTGAAAATATCCAATTCGCCATCAGGAACGGCAACCCCATCCAGTGGGATCCTGCAGGAGTTGACACCTGATCTTACTCGGCTTTGCACTCAATAGGTGCCCATTTTAGGGTATATTTCTCACGCAGGCAGCGAATTCGTTCGCTGCTTTTTCAACAGTTTCTGAGCCCTGAGCATGGATTGATATCTGCGTCAATGCAGATGTAAGCTTCCATTGCTCACTGACAAAAATCTACTGTAAAATCAATTAAACTACTACAGTAAAATATGCAATAATATAATAATATTATATAGTAGAATATTGTTATATAGCATAAAATTGTAATTATTGTGTTCCTTACTCTATATTATGAACTAGTTTATTATGGCCCCAACCCAAATCAACCAAATTGGTCCTTTCCAGATCCGCGAAGAAATCAGGCGCGACGCCTTCTCCACCACCTACCTGGCCTTCGACCCAAAACAGAAAAAAACATTAGCTCTGCGAATTCTAAATCCTGAGCTGGCCCGTGATCCGCTCTATGGACAGCGATTTATCATGGCTGGGCAGGCGGCAGCCGCCTTACACCAAGACGATATTGTTCCAGTGTATGAAGCTGGCGAAATTGATGGGCACTATTACATTGTCTCGGAACTCGTCACTGGGCAAACATTGCTTAGCGTGTTGATACGACGGCAAAAGTTACTGTCGCCCACCGAGGTCACTGGCATTCTCCAGCAGATTGCGGCTGGGCTAGATTATATCCATAGTCAGGGCCTTTTATACCTTGATCTTAACTTTCGCGACATTTTGATCAGCGAAGCTGGCCATGCCATGCTAACGGATATTGGCATGCATGAACTCAGACAAGTTGCGTCGCCACCTGGACAGACTGAGCCAGAAAACATATCGGCTTTCATAGCCCCAGAGCAAGCGCGCGGTGATGCCCAAATTGATCACCGCGCAGACATCTATAGCCTGGGCGTGATTGGGTATGCCATGCTCGTGGGCAGGCTGCCGTTTGAATCAGCAGACCCAGCCATTCTGAAACGCGAAATCATCGAACAGGCGCCGCCCGATCCTAGCTCGCTCAACCCACGTATTCCGGCCCACGTCGCTACGATCCTCACGACAGCGCTGGCCAAAGACCCGGCGCAACGCTATACATCCGCTGGGCAATTTGCCAGCGTGCTCACCCGCAGCTTGCTCTGGGAAACAGATGCGGAAGCGTTGGCTTTGTTGGCCGGCCCCCCCGATCCGGCTGAAAGTGAGCCGCAGCCACGATCAAGACGAGGCCTGGCTATTTTTGCGACAGCCCTCGTAGTTTTGGGTGCGCTCTTGGCAGGTACGCTCTTTGCCAGACCGGCCTTGCTCGCAACGTTGGGTTTTACCGATGGATCGAATGCTGGTAGGCTCTCAACCCAAGTGCTTACGCCAACGCTCCAATCAAGCGTAATTGTGACAGCAACAGAGACTGCGGATAGCAATGCACTCGCTCAAGCGGCAACGATGACGGTGGCAAGCAGTATTAGTGCGCCAGTTGAGGAGATTACAGCCACCTTAGCGGTGACACTTGTGACAGCGAATACCAGTACGCCCATGCCAACGGTGCTAGCCACCACAACCGTCACAGCACAGTTGGTTTTGGTGCCTACACCAATCCCGACCAATACCCAGACGAATACAGTGCAAGCGGCGAATACTACGGCCGTCGAAGGGCCAGCGGTTATTACACCAACCTTGGCAACGACGAGCACAAATCCACTAACCACTGCAAATACATTAATAACCACTGCAAATACATTAACGCCAACGCTGCCGCCCTCGGCGACGGCAACGGTGACACCTGTACCAACGGACACAGCAGCACCGACGGCAACGCCAACCAATACAAATACGCCCGCACCGACAGCCACGTCTACCAATTCGGCGACACCGCTGCCAACTGCCACGGCGACCATTGCACCAACCAATACGCCGTTGCCAACGGCTACGACGATCATCGTGCCGACCAATACACCGCTGCCAACTGCCACGGCGACCATTGCTCCAACCAATACGCCGTTGCCAACGGCTACGACGATCATCGTGCCGACCAATACGCCGTTGCCAGCCGCCACAGCGACAGCGACAAATTCGCCGGTGCCGACCGTCACCAACACAAATACGACGCTGCCAACAGCCATTGCCACCGCGACTGCTTTGCCAACGAATACGGCACTGCCAACAGCAACAGTGACGCCGCTACCCACGGCAACAGCAACAGCCCTACCAACGGCGACAGCAACACTGCTACCAACAGAGACCGCGACACCGCTACCTTCCGCAACAGCTACATCGCTACCGACGGAAACGTCAACAACATTGCCAACGGCGACAGCAACACCGTTACCAACGGAGACAGCCACAGCCCTACCAACAGCGACGCCGTTGCCTATTGCCACCGCAACCGACACACCGTTGCCAACCGCCACACCGACCTTTACAGCTACCTCAACCCTAATACCAACGCCATCGCCAACGTTCACCAGTTTGCCAACAGCGACGGCCACACCGCAACCGACCGCAACAGCGACGCGCGCCCCCATTCCACCATCATTTGACGCCACAGCGCTGCGACAACCCTTAAATGACGGTACAGCTAGAATGCGCGGGGCTGGCCAACCAGGCTCGACAGTACAAGTTTTGGTCAATGATGCGGTAGCTGGCACCACCGTTATAAGACCCAATGGCGCTTGGACGCTAGCTGTTGTGTTGGGTAAACCAGGCAGCTATCAGCTTGGTGTACGCGCCGTTTATGCCAATGGCAAAGTCATCCAAGCCACCACACGACCGATCACGGTAACTGTGCCCGCGCCAACACCGCTCCCTACTCCCACGGTCACGATTGGTAGTATCCAGTTGGTGGCCCCAGGGAACAATGCCGCCAATTCAGGGTTAGAAGAGTTCCGGTGGACGGCTAATTTCACACCAGATGCCGGCTTAGCTTTTGAAGTCGTCTTCTGGAAGGCCGGTCAAGATCCACTCGTCAACGGCTTTGGTTTAGCCGCGCCGACAATAAACAATAAAGTGAATGTTGATTTGAATGCACTCGATGCCAGTTTGGGCAAATTGTTGGAGCCGGGCGATTATCAATGGGGAGTCCTCCTTGTGCGTGTATCGCCTTACCAACGTGTCCAATTTATGGGTCAATCCCGCAACTTCCGTTTTGACCGAGCGGGCAATGACAATGGCGGTGGCGGCTCATCGGGTGGTGGTCAGAATTCAGGTGAATAACTATGTATGATTTTGTCAGAAAAAATTCTCTTATTCAAAATAGCCAATGGAGTCTGCTGAGCATTGCCCTCATAGTCGTGGCGCTCATTCTGATCTGGACGGCCACAGCACGCTCTTCACCGCTGCCAGCCGACATTCAGACTTGGACAACCGCTGCGCCCCTTCCAGAAGTGCTAGCCAGTCGCAACGCAATTGCCAAAGGGGACAGGGTCTATGTGATTGGTGGCAAAAATCCCACCGAGAAACCAAGCGCCCAAGTCTATACGGCCCAAGTCCAGACGGATGGTTCGTTGGGCGCTTGGGCTAGCACAACCCCGCTGCCGGTGCCGGTCTATCTACACGCAGTCGCGGCCACGGATAGCCAACTCTACCTCATCGGCGGTTGGGATGGCAGCCGGACGCGCGCAGAGGTCTGGCGGGCGCCGTTTGTTGGCAATGGATTAGGGGCTTGGGAAAAGGTTAGTGACTACCCGATCTCTATCGACTTGCATGAGGCGACGATTGTCAACAATCGCTTGTATGTGATCGGCGGTTGGAATGGCACCGCGGCCTTAAACAAAGTGTACTATGCGGATATTCAGGCGACTGGCGGCTTGGGTGCGTGGACGCCGGCCCTCGAGCTACCCACAAAGTTATACCGGTTGTCCGTAGCCTCGGCCAATGGTGTTATTTATGTGACCGGCGGCTATGATGGCAGCGCGGCTCAATCAAAAGTCTATTATACGAAAGTGAATGATAATGGTTCATTAGGGGGCTGGCAACAGACCACCGAGTTGCCCGACACCCGTTACTACCAGGAAACCGTGGTCCAAGATGGAAAACTCATCGTGTTGGCAGGCAAAAATGATGTCGTGGAATACAATAGCGTCTATGCCGCAACGATCAATGCCAATGGGGCGCTCGGTAGTTGGAACGCGCAAACAGCCTTGCCCGAATCGCTCTATCGCTTTGCAGCGGTCACGATCGCCAAGAATGGCTCCGAGTTTATCTACCTATTTGGGGGTCTGCATAATCTGGATTACCGGCAGAATGTCTATCATTCAACGGTGCCTAAGCCGCCAACCCCCACCAGCACACCACTCCCTGGTCCAACCGCAACCCCCGTGCCTAATATTGCGCTACAGTTGCAAAATAGCCCGCGCCAGTGGGTTGCCCCAGGCGAAGAGATCGTCTATACAATCCTTTATCAAAATCAGGGTGTGAAAGATGCCAAAGATGTGACAATTACCGGGGTGATCCCTGGCGATGCCGAACTTGTTCCCGACAGTGTGACCGCTGGCGCTGGCACCACGTTTGTGATCAACGGCACGAGCGCAGGTGATACCATTGTTTGGCATATAGCCCAGTTGGACCCGACAACCAAAGGGACCGTGGGCTATCGCGTACGGCGTCTGGTGGCCACGAACACAGGCCCCCAGCGCGCCCTAGGTATTGTCAGTGCTGGGCCACAAGCAGCCAGCGCAGGCACGCCCATCGATTACCAAATTACGATCACGAATTTTGTACCGATCACGTTAACCGATATCTCGGTCTTTGATATTTTGCCAGAAGGGGCGCGTTATGTCAGTGGCGCTAGTCAGGCGCCCACGAATAACATCGTGCAATGGACAGTGCCAACATTGGCGCCGGATCAGGTGATTACCCTAAGTTTGACGGTCATGGCCACCCAATCGCTGATCAATAGCAACTATTGGGTTACAGCCGAAGAAGGCGCCAGCGCTCGAGGGACAGCCATCGTGATTACCCAGGTCGATAACACACCTTTGCCAGCCAAGGGTGATGGGGTGGCCATTGTCAATGATCAGGCAAAGATTACATGGCAAGCCAATGGGCAGATCAATGAACGCGTTAGCAATGTAGTTATCAATCCCGCTTTTCCGGTTTTCTTACCCGTCGTGAAAAACTAGTAAATCTGTTGATAAACGGGTGGCGCGCAACTAGGGTTTTGACCTAGTTGCGCGCCACCCGTTTATCAAGCTATCATTAGGTAACGGACCACTCGCCTTGCTCCTGGTAATAGTCACAATAGGCTTGCAGTACACAAAGTTCGCACCGCGGCGCCCTGGCCTGACAGGTTTGGCGACCGTGGCGGATTAGATTGATATGAAGGGCGTAAAAATTCTCGGGCGGCAATAGTTCCTCCCAAATTGCCTTAATTTTAATGGGTGGCGCGCGCCGATCACTGATCCCCAAACGCTGGCTAATGCGCTGGACATGGGTGTCTACTGGAAATGCGCCGCGGTTAAAACAGAAAAGCAGGACAATACTAGCCGTTTTATGCCCAACACCAGGAAAGCTGGTCAGATAGGTAAAGGCTTCATCTACGGACATCGCGGCCAAGTGACTTAGATCATACTGCCCCTGCTCACGCTGAATCCTTTCCAGCACGGCAACAATATTCGGGGCTTTTTGGTTATACATACCCGCAGGGCGAATCGCCGTTTTAATGGCTTCTAATGGTGCAGTGCGGATAGCGTCCCAATCATCACTGAAAGCAGTTTTTAGTTGCTCAAACGCCCGCCCACTGTTAACATCATTCGTATTCGCGCTCAGGATGGTTAGAATCAACTCATCCAATGGATCCTGGCCTGGTTGCCAGATGGGTTCACCATAGCCGTCAATCAAGCGCTGATAGATTATCTGGGCTTTTTCTGAAAGATCCACACACTACTCCTTGAACTGTTTAAAAAGGGTGATTGGTCCGAGACATTTTATCGGTATTCACCAGCCACTTCCACCCCGTTTTATGGCTTTTTAGCCGGTAAAACCCTGCGCCTTCAGGCTTGGGATATAAGGGCTTGATTGTGCGTTACTGCGCACTGTGCTTTAGCACGATCAAGATGGTCAACGATTTGCCTATGATTCATTCGTCCGGTATGCTCATATCTAATGAAGGAGTTATATGCAAATGATTCATTCGTCCGGTATGCTCATATCTAATGAAGGAGTTATATGCAAATAGAACAACCTAACAAAATTTACGTTTCAGACCATTCAATCGTCTATAGTTGCCAATACCATATCGTCTTTTGTCCTAAGTATCGGCGCAAGGTCTTGATCGATGGCGTTGACGTTCGACTGAAAGAGCTTGTGCTTGACAAGCAAGACGAGTACGGCTATCAAGTCATCGCCCAAGAAGTCTTGCCTGACCATGTTCACCTGCTTTTGGCGCTTGACCCAAGAGTTGCGCCGGTTGATGTTGTCGGAAAAATCAAGGGCTATCTTTCGCATGAACTGCGTGAACAGTTCCCCTGGCTGAAAAGCAGAATCCCCAGCCTATGGACACGAAGCAAGTTCATATCGACCGTCGGTTCGGTTTCGCTGGAAGTCGTCAAGTTGTATATCGAGAACCAGAAGAACGTTTGATGCTGATCCCAAAAGCCTTTAAGTTTCGCCTGTATCCCAACAAGACCCAACAAGCTGCCCTGGCTATCCAGTTCGGGCATGTGCGCTTTGTGTACAACCATTACCGCGCCGTGCGTGAGGGCTTCTATATCGATACAGGCATAGGCTTGAACTACAACGATTGTGCCATGGATTTGGCGGATATTCTGAAAGTCGATAATCCGTGGTTGAAAGAAGCTGACAGCCAAACCATGCAGCAAGCGTTGAAAGACCTTGACCGTGCCTATGTGAATTTCTTTGACGGTCGGGCTGGGTATCCAGCCTTTCACAGCAAGCACGGCAAGCAAAGTATTCGCTATCCTCAGCGGTTCAAGGTCAATGGCAAGCGGGTCTATCTGCCCAAAGTGGGCTGGGTTAAGGCTGTCATCCATCGCGATATTGAAGGCCAGATGAAGAATTGCACCGTCTCGAAAACCAAGAGCGGGCGCTACTTTGTCAGCATCCAATGTGAAATGGAAGTCGAAGATCCAACACCAAACCCAGCCAAGATCGGGATTGACCTGGGCTTGAGTGTCCTTGTTGCCCTTTCCAACGGGGACAAGCGTCTCAAACCCAAGCACTTGTACAAAAGTCAACGCCGTTTGAAGATTCGCCAACGGCGCTTGAGCAAGAAAGTCAAGGGCAGCAATGCCCGCAACAAAGCCCGTTTGCCGCTGGCTATCCTGCATGAGCGAGTCGCCAACCAGCGCAAGGATTTCCAGCACAAGTTGAGCCGTGAACTGGTCAATGCCTACGGTACGCTGTCGTTTGAATCGCTGAACATTGCAGGTATGGTCAAGAATCACAATCTGGCTAAGGCCATCAGCGATGCAAGCTGGGCGCAATTCGTAAGCTTCTGCGAATACAAGGCAGCTTGGGCGGGCGGGCAAGTCTTGCGGGTTGACCGCTTCTTTCCTTCGTCTAAGTTGTGCAGCGATTGCGGACATAAAAACAAATCCTTGACCCTGAACATTCGGCAATGGGTCTGCCTGAATTGTGGATCGCTCCACGACAGGGACACCAACGCCGCGATTAATATTTTGAACCAAACTACGGTGGGAGTCACCGAAAGTCACGCATCGGGATGGTCGTCAGACCGATATGAACGGCGCTTGTATGCTCTTCAGCCCTTGAAGCCCAACAGCTTTAGCGTTGGGTAACTCACTGCAACTACTTCAACGAGACTGCCATCACAACTACTGCTTTCACATGCTCAAAATCGCTCAAGTTACGGCTGCTCTCCTTGCTTGGCTCTACGCCGCGCTCATCGCCTTTTGGCTGCTCTGGCGTCAGCTTTATGGAGATAGCCTCTGGTGGCTCGCACTCGTTAATGCGTTTGCCCCATTTTTATTTGCGCCGCTTGTCTTGCTTACACCCTTTGGCGGCTTAGTCCGCACACGCGCCTATTGGCTTGGCCTTGCTTTGCCCATTCTCGCCTTTTTGCTCATCTACGGGGCGCAGTTTTTCCCGCAGTGGCCCGCTGGATATAGCACAAATTTCAAACCACTAAAGATCATGACCTTCAACATCTGGGGCGAGAGTCGCTCACCAGAGACGGCGCGTGTGATCCTGCAAAACGACTTACCAGACATTGTGGCCGTCCAAGAGCTATCGTCGGGTATGTTCAAAAAAATCATGCAAGAAGTAGGTCAATTTTATCCTTATCAAGTCTTTGATCGGGGTAGTGGCGACGAGGGATTAGGGGTCTTTAGTCGCCATCCATTGACCAAATTGGCCTCGAAAAATTTTTTCGAACAGAGCTGGCAAATCCAATTCATGCGTGTGCAAGTCGGCGAACGGACGTTTATTCTCTATAACTGTCACCCGCGCAGCTCGAACATCCTACGCTATTTGCGCGACAATCGGTCAGTGTCGCTCGAAGTCACGCGCAGCTTTGCTATGCGCGCCGTTTTGGTCGAGCAGTTAATGACCGACATCGCCGCGCAGACAGAGCCGGTCGTGGTGGTGGGCGATTTTAACAGTACACCACAAAGTGATGTATATAGAATTCTACGTCGGAAATTATTGGATTCGCAACAGGAAGCCGGCTGGGGGTTGGGCCATACATTTCCAGCGCAGTTGACGACATTTCGCCAACTACCACTCTTTCCCCGCTTAATCCGCATTGATATGATTCTACATTCAGCAGCCTTTGTTGCGCTGGCCAATTATGTGAGCCAAGCGCATGGTGAATCTGATCATTTACCCGTCATCGCAGAGCTAGCCTGGCAATAGTAAGATGCCAGGCCACCCATTATTTCAAAACTGCGCCAGGCTCAGAATGTCTCCACCATCAAGCGGGGCACACGGGCAAGAATACGGCTCACCACATCATAATTGTTGGTGCCCAACCGTGTGGCCACTTCGTCGGCGCTAAGCTCGGCTGCCCCTTGACGGCCGATTAAGATCACTTCATCACCTTGTTGGACAGCCCGATCTTCTGCAACAATCGCGGTCACATCAACGATTGTCTGATCCATGCACACGCGGCCTAGAATAGGCGCAGGGCGGCCATGCAACAACACGCTGCCCCAATGAAACGGCCGGCGTGGAAAGCCATCGGCATAGCCAACTGGGATGATGGCTATGGTCATCGGCTGAGGGGCAATAAACTCACGCCCATAACTCACGCTTTCGCCGGCTGCAATTTGGCGGACCTGCGCAACCTGAGTTTTCCAACGTAAAGCGGGGCGAAAATTATCGGGCAGGCGCGTGTCATCGGCGTCTGGGTGCAACCCGTATAGCGCAATGCCCGTCCGTACCAAATCCAGATGGGTTTCTGGCATCGTCAACAAAGCGGCCGAATTGGCCGCATGAGCCACCGGTGGCCGTAAACCGCGCGCCGTCAATGTGGCGAGCAGCGTGGTAAAACGGCCAAACTGTTCGTGGGCAAAACTCTTGTCCGCCCCATCAGATGTAGCAAAATGGGTAAAAATGCCTTCCACCTGTACCTGGTCAAAGCGCTGTAATGTGTCCAGATAGCCTGGCGTCTCAGATGGTGTAAGCCCTAGACGATTTAAGCCTGTATCGACCTTCACATGCACGCGAGCAGCGGCCTGGCCCGTGGCTACGGCGGCCTGATGGAGGGCATGAACAATCTCGACATCGTAGACGGTTGTAGTCAATTGATAGCGTACAGCTTCCTGCGCCAACCAAGTGGGTGTATAACCCAACACTAGAATTGGCGCCTGGATGCCCGCTTGCCGCAATTCGATTCCCTCCACGGGCGTGGCCACAGCCAAACACTGGGCGCCCGCAGCCAATAGCACAGTAGCCGTGTCAACGGCGCCATGCCCATAGGCATTGGCCTTCACGACTGCCATCAACGGGCGGTGAGGCCCGATCAACTGCCGCACCTGTTGCACATTGTTGCTCAGCGCCTGTTGATCTACTTCAATCCAATTAGGCCGCAATAATGTCTTCATTGCCAATGATCCAGATTTGAACGCTTCCTCAAATCCTTACGAATTGCTGTAAGGATATTTTTGCTGTATTATTTTACGGTAAGCGCAGACATAGCATCCGATAAAATCTGCCATTCTGATAATGTTAAGCCAGCTTGGCCGGGTAGAATGCCTGGTTTGACCGTGCCATGATAGTCACTGCCGCCGGTTTTCAACAAATCCAATTGATCGGCCAATTCGTCGAAATAACTGATCAAGTTGGCAACCGTGGTTGCCGAGGCAGTATAGTGGCCGCGGTTCTGGGCATAGGTATAACGGATTTCTAACCCATCTAAACCGGACTGATGCAAGCGGCGGATGACGGATTCGATCGAACGCACCCGTGTGTAACTGCCTGGATGGGCCAATACGGCAACCCCACCCGCCTGATGGATTAATTCAATGATCTCTTCACTGCGCAGGCTGAAGGTGCGTGCGACATAAGTAGAATGAGGGGCATCGGCACCGAGATATTGATCAAAGACATCCTTAATGGAAGAAAATTTCGCCGGATTACGCGCCAATGCCACGCGAGCAATATGAACCCGACCCGGCACACCACTCGCCAGCACCAGGACGTCAGCAACCGGGACATCGACTCCGTAGCTTTGTAGGCGCTCGATTTGGCGAATCTTTTGCTCTAACCGATGCTCATAGATAGTTTTTAACATAGATTGTAAATCTGGATCATGATGACGAATCCCATAAGCCAGCATGTTGATATCCAAATAGTCACGATCTGCTTCACTCTTGGTACTAAATTCCAGCGCAGGGATCACAGTAACACCACACAATTCGCCCATTGTCTGGGCTTCATCGACACCTAACACGCTATCGTGGTCGGTTAGGGCAAGCACTTGAATGCCTAATTGGGCGGCATGTTGCACTAATGCACCATTCTACTTGTTCAAGACAAAATTATCTATGACTGTAAAATAACGTTTACCAGTCAAAGTCGATATTTTATGGTGCACCAAACATAAATTGACATATGCCTATAATTACGTTATCTTGGTAGTTTGTTAACCGTTAATGGTGATGGCGAAAATCACTATTCCTGATGCACGCTTCACGGTTTCAAGGGGAGCAATGATACATTGTTCATCTGCCTAAATCCATAGCTTGTTCTCTATCCAATAAATTGACAAGTTTCAGCAGATTTTAAGCTTAAAAACAAACAAAAACAACAAAATTTGAAATACAAGAAAACGGAGAATTAATTCGTTTTATGTAGTTATATTTCAAATTTTACATATATCGCTTTGATCAACTCAGTGACAAATCTACTTCCCCTTTTAAAGAATTTTCAGAATACGTCTCGCAGCCGCGAAGGATTGCCATTGTTTCAACGATTAATAAAGGTAGGAGGGTATCTTGGCACCGTTGGATCCCAAGAGTAGGTCTGAACAGGACCTCCTTCTACGTTTAAAAAATGGTGATGAGCATGCCTGGTCGTTTGTGACTCAGGAATATGGCACGCGTCTTTATAACTTTCTGCTTAAAAAACTACCTACGGCAGAAGATGTAGAGGATGTGCTGATGGAGACAATGGCGGCAGCTGTACGTTCAATTGGTACATTTGATGGGAAGGCCAGTTTGTCAACCTTTCTTTTTTCGCTGGCTAATCACAAACGCGTCGATTTCTATCGACGTCACCAAAAAACAGTCGAACTGACCGAAATGGTGGTTGACCGGAACTCAGGGACAGCATCTGTGGAATTTCAGGAACTGCTCAACGAACTGCGACCAGAATATCGAGAAATCTTACTTTTGCGCTATCAGACGGGCCTAGGTGTCGACGAAATTGCCACCCTGATCGGCAAAAATTATAAATCAACCGAATCTTTGCTCAGCCGGGCACGCCAAGAGCTGCGCAAAGCGATGGGCAAATCAGACGATGACGATGACGAATGAGTTCTCTGACCCAATCCCGCAAAGCGGGCGTAATTCTTATAGTGAGCGAGAAATGCAAGCATTATTTGCCAAACTTTTACCAATCGAACCTCTGCCTGCTGATTTTGCCATTCTGTTAAAAGAGCGCGTATTGGCTGAAGTTGCGATTGTGATCAAAGCAGACAAAACAAGAATGATCTCTTCGACGGCCTGGCTACGGACGCTTGCACGGAGATCATCTCTGTGGCTATTCACGCGCTTTTGGTTGTTGATGTTGGCCATCGGGGTGGCATTCTGGATCGTGACTGCTTTTGTGGCAAAATTTTTTAATTTTGAGCCAGATGATTAAAATTGGCCGCCTGGATGCGCGCAACACCTAAAAAGGTTTGACAAATCGTTAATTAATAGATGAGAATAGGAATATATAGCAATCAGGGCTGAGCGTGCCATCCGGCAAACTCAGTCCTGACTGTTTTATTGGCAAGTTCATTTATCTTTTATCGAACACATCCAGCCCTTAGCCGGGTAGTGGTATAATGGCGTGTGTGGCCTGGGGATTTGCGAATGTCAGCTCAATTCGCATTGACAAAATTTAGAGGTTCTTATGACAAAATATATCTTTGTAACTGGTGGGGTTTTATCTGGTCTAGGCAAAGGGGTAACAGTCGCGTCGATTGGCCGCATTTTAAAGGCGCGCGGCATTAGCATTGCAACGATGAAGCTCGATCCTTATCTTAACGTTGATCCGGGGACAATGTCACCGTATCAGCACGGCGAAGTCTTTGTCACCGAAGATGGCGCCGAAACCGATCTGGATTTAGGCCATTATGAACGTTTTGTAGACGAAAACCTAAGTAAGCTCTGCAATGTCACAAGCGGCCAGATCTATAACTATGTGCTGAGCCAGGAACGCCACGGCGATTATTTGGGCGGCACCATCCAGGTGATCCCCCATGTAACCAACGAAATTAAACGCCGGATTGGCCTGACCGCTCGCACCTTCCAAGCCGAAGTCGTCATTATTGAAATTGGTGGGACGGTCGGCGACATTGAAGGCTTGCCTTTCCTAGAAGCCATTCGCCAGATGCGCAAGGACATTGGCCGCAACAATACCCTCTATATTCATGTCACCTGGCTACCTTTCCTGGCTGCGAGCAAAGAACTCAAGACGAAGCCAACCCAGCACAGCGTACGTGAATTGCGCGGGATTGGCATCCACCCAGATGCCATTGTCTTGCGCAGTGATCATGCCGTCGATGAGGATGTGTTGGCCAAAACGGCGCTCTTCTGTGATGTCGAGCAAGAAGCCGTTATTCCCCTGATCACTTCAGACACCATTTACGCCGTGCCGCTGGAGCTAGAAAAGGCTGGGTTTGGCAATTGGCTGGTCAATCATCTCAATTTAACCACGACACGCAACCCGCAGGAAGGCATGGCAGATTGGGCGCATTTTGTGGAAGAAGCACGTAGCGAGAAACCAGTGCTCCGTATTGGCTTGGTTGGCAAATATATCGAGTTGGAAGATGCTTATCTTAGTGTCAAAGAATCGTTGATCCATGCCGGCTTGGCGCTAGGGCGTGATATCGAAATCCAATGGATCAGTTCCGAAAATTTAGAAAAAGGGCGCGAAACTGACCAATTGGCCAATGTAGATGGCATTGTGGTGCCGGGTGGGTTTGGTTACCGTGGGATTGAGGGTAAAATAGTGGCGGCGCGTTATGCCCGTGAACATAAAGTGCCCTACCTGGGCTTGTGCCTTGGCATGCAAGTGATGTGTATTGAACTGGCCCGCGATCTATATGCCACAGATGAACCAAACAGCACAGAATTCGATATCAGCACCAAATATCCCATTATCGACTTGATGCCCGACCAACGTGACATTGCCGATATGGGTGGCACGATGCGGCTGGGGGTTTATACTTGCGAGTTGAAACCAGGGTCACTGGCGGCAAGAGCCTATAAGAATCAAGGCTACGGCCATGCCATCCAGGAGCGCCATCGCCATCGTTTTGAGTTTAACAATCATTATCGCGAAGATCTACAGGCGCATGGCCTTGTCTTTAGTGGGCTATCACCCGAAGGACGCCTGGTCGAGATTGCAGAGCTAGCCGACCATCCCTTTATGCTTGGTAGTCAATTTCATCCAGAGTTTAAAAGTCGACCGAATAAACCGCATCCGCTCTTCTTGGCTTTTATTCAAGCGGCCCAAAAATTTCGCACGAGCCAGCCAAAGGAAGAGGGCCAAAAAGTATTACAGAACAACCTTGAAGGCGCACCGGTATAAATTTCTACCAGGACAAGGTCCTTACACCAAAATTTTCAAGCACCGTTGGCCTGATCGGCGCTTAAAAAGCCGCAACAAAACAGACCGACTTTCGCCATTCTAGACAGAAAAAGCATTTCAAAAGGAGGAAAAATTATGTCTGGACATTCAAAATGGTCAACCATCAAACGTAAAAAAGGGGCAATTGATGCTGTGCGCGGCCAAGTTTTTACAAAACTCGCGCGTGAAATTCAAGTGGCCGCCCGTAATGGCGCGGACCAAAATTCCAATTTTGCCTTGCGTTTGGCCGTTGAAAAGGCCCGCGCCGAAAATATGCCGAAGGACAACATCGAACGGGCGATCCGGCGCGGCGCTGGTCTTGAAAAAGATGCCGCTGAAATCGAATCAATCACCTATGAAGGGTATGCCCCGCATGGGGTCGCGATGATTGTCGAATGTTTAAGCGATAACCGCAATCGCACGATTTCAGAAGTACGCCGTGTTTTCACGCGCGGCAATGGTAATATCGGTGAACCAGGCTCTGTCGCCTGGCAATTTACCGAAAAAGGTTATATCAGTTTCAGCTTAGTAGACGAAGAGGGCGAAAGACGCGCGATTGATCCAGACCAAATCTTTATGCTCGCACTCGAACATGGCGCCGAAGACGTTGTGATCAGCGACGAGGCAGTCGAAGTCTACACCGAGCGCACAAATTTTGCCCAAGTGAGCCAAGCCATCAAAGAGGCTGGCTATACGCCGGATAGTGCAGAGCTGATCATGCAACCCAACATGACCATTGCCCTAGATGCCGAACAAGCCACAGATGTCCTTGATCTAGTAGAGGGGCTTGAAGGGCTCGATGATGTTACCAAAGTTTCCCACAACCTGGAATTGACGGATGAACTGGTCGCTCAATTCGCCTAGTGGCTTTTGTATTCACTTTTTGGCATGAATAAACACCAGTCGTCAACATCGGTTGTACGCTCTATTCGGATCGAACGCGTTGTGATTGGTGTTGACCCTGGCACAGCCAGCACAGGCTATGGTGTTGTCGGCCAAACAACTGAGCGCGAATTTGAATTGTTGGCTTGCGGTGTCATTCGTACAGAGCCCAAGCAACTTATGCATCTGCGCTTGCTCGAACTGCATCAAGATTTCTGTAAGATTATTGCCGAATTTAACCCTGATGAAATCGCGGTTGAAAAGCTCTTTTTTGGCCGGAACGTAACAACCGCCATCACAGTGGGCCAAGCGCGCGGCACAATTCTGTTGGCAGCCGCACAAAACGGCTTGCCCCTTGCTGAATATACACCCGCCGAAGTGAAACAGGCGATCACCGGCTACGGTAACGCCGACAAGCGCCAAATCCAAGAGATGGTCCAACGCTTATTAAACCTTACCCAATTGCCACGCCCCGATGATGCTGCCGATGGCGTGGCAATTGCGCTATGTCATTTACAGAACACCCGCTTCTCTATCCTCTAACTTTACTGCCAGCCAAAATTTCTTTTTGAACAAAAAGAAGAAAAGCCGCCCAGCAATCGCCTTTTATTAGGGATTGCTGGGCGGCTTTTTGTCTTTGTCGTGCATAAGCAACCATTATTTTTGGCTAAACCACCATTACCTTACGAGGGGTTCGCGTCTTCTAAAAAAATTTCTTGAAAATTCATAAAAACCCGCGAAGGATTCGCCCTAAAATTGCGATTAATATAATAGGTGCTAGTAACAACGGCCTGAAACAAATCTCATGATACTAACATGATACTAAATTGTGATAGCAGTCTTCCATCATTAGAAGGCTTTTCTACTAGGAAAAAAACCTATGCGCGAGCATACACATATCAATAACTATGTCACCCACCGCAACCTTGGATTCATGTATCAAATACAGCACAGACCAGAGCAGAAGTTACCCATGCAAAGAGAAATTCGTATTCTTGTTGTGGACGATGAAGAGCCGTTGCGCGACCTCCTGCGCATCTCCCTTCAAAAAGCAGGATATAAAGTGATTGTAGCTCGCGATGGGCATGAAGCGCTAGATCTATTCTCTCGCAATCCCATTGACCTTGTCTTGTTGGATGTTATGATGCCAGACATGGACGGGTTTGAGGTTTGCACAGAGTTACGCAAACGCAGTGATGTGCCAGTAGTGATGCTGACGGCGTTGAATCGCCCCGATGACATCGTTCACGGGTTTAATCTGGGCGCCGATGATTATATCTCAAAGCCCTTTACCTTCCGTGAAGTCGAAGCTCGCATTCAGGCCATTTTACGTCGCATCGCCTGGATCAACGAACGCCCCGAATTCCAGATCATCTCCTATAATGGCATTGTTCTGAATGATGAGTTGCATGAAGTGCGTGTCCGCAGTGAGCTCGTGCACTTGACACCCACCGAATATCAATTGCTCCGTCATCTGATGAGTATGCCGGATCGCCCCGTGAGCAAAGAAGACTTATTTCAAACAGTCTGGGGTTATGATCTAGCCGGTGGCACAAATTTAGTCGAAGTGGCCGTCCGCCGTCTGCGTGAAAAAATTGAACAAGACCCGTCCCAACCTACCTATTTGATCACCGTCCGTGGCGCTGGTTATAAATTCAACACGCAACAATTGGGCGAACGCGAAATTCTGGTTTCCTAACCTGTTGCTCGCCATAGCACCATCCTAGTAACTTAGTTTCCTCAACGCTCGCGTATCACCTATTTTGCCAAAGGCATGGATCCGGCGGTCGGTTTGCAGCTAGCCGTTGCCTGAATTTTCCTTTTTAGCCACCACGAATAGCGTAAATGCCAACACGGTATAGCCGTTTTGTAATTTATGCCATTCGTGGTGTATTTTATTTAGATGATTTCGTTCATGCAGAGCATATGCGTAGGCTAGGTATGATCAGCATCTAAATTTTACGCAACTGGGGCAATTCTTATGATTCGACTCGTGCGTGGCACTGTTTTGGCGCGTGGCAAAGATTATCTTATCGTCGATATGGGCAGCAGTACTGGCGGCCTTGGCCTAAAAGTTTTCGCGCCCGAGCCAACCTTAGCGCAATTCAATAGTGGCATAGTGGTCACTTTGCACACTTATTTACAAGTGCGCGAAGACGCGTTAACGCTGTATGGCTTTGCCGAGGAAGATGAATTAGGCATGTTTGAATTGCTATTAACGGTCAGCGGTGTGGGTCCCAAAGTTGCCTTATCAATTCTGAGTACGTTGAGCCCAGATGCATTACGATTGGCATTGGCCAATGATGAGCCGGCGATTGTGGCGCGTGCCCCTGGTGTAGGTAAGCGCACGGCCCAAAAGATTGTGCTAGACCTAAAAGATAAAGTGGGTGGCTCGATGACTGGCATCGAGGCATTAGCCATGTCCAGTGACGCCGACAGCCAAGTGATCGAAGCATTGACTGGTTTGGGGTATAGCGTAGTCGAAGCGCAGCGCGCCGTGCAAAAATTGCCCAAAGATTTAGTGGGGGTAGAAGAACGACTGCGCTATGCGCTCAGTCAGTTCGGCGGTTAACGCCTAAAAATTCATTTTACAAACTCGATTTTTATATCAGAAAACAAGTAAAGGTGAAATTCAGTGAAAGAAGTACAAACACTCCGCAAAGGCGACATTTTTCAAGAAGAGAACCAGCTTTGGAAGGTGCTGGAATATCAACACATAAAAATGGCTCGTGGAAGCGCAACCATTCGGCTAAAGATCCGTAATATCCGCTCTGGCTCGACGGTGGAACGCACCTATAACAATGGCCAACGGCTCCAAGATATCGAATTGGACAATGATGATGTACAGTATCAATACACCGATGGTCAATTCCATTATTTCATGAATACGGCAACCTTTGATCAAGTGATCCTTCCGCCAGAGGCATTAGAAGGTGTGCTGGAATTCTTGACCGATAACCAAGTGGTAACTCTTGAATCATTTGAAGGGGAACCCTTGGATGTGCGCATTCAACAGACCGTCGATTTAAAAGTTGTCTGGGCAGATGCAGCGTATGCTGGCAATACGGTAGATGCAGCGACCAAACGTGTGGAATTAGAGACCGGCTATAAGATGCAGGTGCCAATGTTTGTAAACGAAGGCGATATTATTCGCGTCAACACCCAGGATGGCAGTTACGTAACACGTGTCAAGCAGTAGTTGCCAGTCCAGCGGTCACAAGGCAGTTGAACAAGGGGCTTTCGTCACAAAATAGGCGAAAGCCCTCGTTGGCTAGCCAAGCGGTAAATCAGTTATTATAACTTGGCAAACTTGCTTTCTAAGCATATTTTCGGTATACTGGAGTGAGAAATGCCGTTGTAGCTCAGCTGGCCAGAGCAGTGCTTTCGTAAAGCACCGGTCGTCGGTTCAAATCCGACCAACGGCTCTTAAAAAGAACCTGTCTATGTGGACAGGTTCTTTTTTGATTCACTTTGCTTACAGTGTTGTACCTGCTGCCACCTGTTGGGCAAAGGTAGTAATATCCAGATTAGCGCCACAGACGATTACACCGACACGTTTACCCCGTAAGCGCTCACGCAAGGGACCGCATAATGCAGCCGTAGCAGCCGCACCAGCCGGTTCCACCGCTAACTTCATTGAACGAAACAACAAACTCATGGCATGTCGCATTGCATCATCATCGATGAGGACGAGTTCATCGACAAAACGCTGACAGAGGCTAAAGCTATAGGGGGCAGCATGCGGCGCGCCCAGGCTATCGGCAATAGTGCGCACCGTATCAATCGAACGCGGCGCGCCGGCGGCAAAACTGCGATGCATGGTATCGGCGCCTTCGGGTTCCACCCCGAACACTTGACAATTAGGTTGCAGTTGCTTAATCGCCGTGGCCATGCCAGCACACAGGCCGCCCCCGCCGATCGGAATGATCACGGCATCAAGATGCGGCGCTTGCGTGGCAAATTCTAAGCCCAATGTTGCCGTACCGAGGACTGTTTGTTCTCCTTCAAAGGGATGGACAAACGCCCGGCCTTCCTCAAGTTGAATTTGTTGCACAAGTGTAAAAGCGTCGGTCACATTCTCGGCCAAGACGACTTCGGCCCCGTAAGAGCGACAACTAGCCACGCGAAAGGGATTAGCCGTTTTGGGCATCACAACTTTAGCTGTTGTCCCCATTAATTGGGCGGCGAAGGCGACCGCAATCGCGTGGTTACCCGCGCTAACGGCAGTCACACCTTTGGCCAAGGCAGCCTGATCTAAGCTGAGCAAATTGAGCAACGCGCCACGCGCCTTAAAGCTACCTGTATGTTGAAAGAGTTCTAGTTTAAGCAACACTTGGGTATCTTCGCCGACGAGCGTGTTGATCTCGCGGGTGCGCCAATGCCAAAGTGGTGTCTCCAGAATTAAGGCGCCTAGTCGTTCACGCGCCGCGCGAATTTGGTCGATTGAAGGAAATTCCATTTTATGCTCCTTACGAATTGCAACAAATTGCCTGAATCCTGTGGCTTAGCACTGGATTCTTGAATAAATTCACTTGGTCAAGATTGACAGAACCTATCATTCTTCGGTATGATCAGCACTTGCGAATAGCATACCGCTCAATCATTGGGAACAATAACATGACTTTGCAAGAAACACCTGCCGCTCCTTCCACCAATCCTAATCAAAAAACCCAAATTCTCATCGCCGAAGATGACGAGGCCTTGCGCCACCTACTCAGTATTGCACTCAGACGTGATGGCTATCGCATCTTGGCGGTACGTGACGGCAAAGAAGCTTTAAGTGTCTTTGCCGAACATGCCGTCGACCTTGTCCTACTTGATATTAATATGCCGATCATAGATGGCTATGAAGTTTGCCTGGAACTTCGTAAGCGTACGGATATCCCGATCATCATGATCACAGCAAAATCGCGCACAGATGAAGTGGTGACTGGCTTTCAACTTGGTGCTGATTATTACATGACCAAGCCATTTTCCATGCAAGAGTTGCGCGCCCGCATCCAAGCTATGTTGCGAAGGGTGGGGAGTGAATCGCAGCGCAGGGCCGCTACGATTGTGGCCTTTGGCGATATTTCGCTCGATGAAGAGAATCGGCAGGTGACTGTGCGCGGCAACGTCATTGGGTTGACCCCGAATGAGTTCCGCGTGTTGAGCTATTTGATGCGTCATCCCGACAAATTGATCAGTAAAGAGGAATTTCTGAGCGCGGTTTGGGACTATCAGTCAATGGAAGATACGAATTTTGTGCGGGTTACGATCAGGCGCTTGCGCAGTAAGATTGAGCTTGATGCTTCAAATCCCATCTACCTAAAGACTGTTCATGGCGAAGGATATCAGTTCTGCACGAAGTAATTGTGCTATCTTGATGGGTAATCGATAGATTCAGCGTACAAACCAGCCTTGGTCATAAAGGGAGTAAAGCGTATAAAGCCCATAGAGAAAGTAAAGTCCGACGACCACGACAAGCACACGGATCAGTCGCTCACGCTGTCCCCAGATTTGCTTGATTTCACGCCAGAAACCAGTTGGCTTGATCAGTACAAGCAAAATAATGATGACAATAATTAGAAAATCGCGACGAATGCTCATATGCTATTAACACTATTCAGTTTACAAGCGCCCGGCATTTGGCTACTCCTCAGTTTGATCGCAAGCGCGCTCTTGCTCCTGCTTAAGCAACAACTCACCACTAATTGGCATGCCCGCTTGACGATTGGGCTCTGGATTGGTATTCCTTACCTAGGCTTGCTTCTGGGGGGATTATCGCCAAGGTTGATTGGATTGAGCGCTGTCGATTGGGTAGCGAGCTTGGGTTTAGGTTTGGGCTTGCTCTTTATCATGGTCTTGCTGCTCATGTTGGTACGCTCAACCATGCCTATGCCCAGGACTAATGATCCATCGGTGCAGACCCCTTTGGCCACCTATGTATCACAAACGCTCCAACATGGCGCCCAAGAATTTCATTGGTGCTTCTACCGGGGCGCCATTTGGGAACTGCTCCAAATGATGCCCAACCCGCCAGCCCTACCCGCCTATTGGGCGGTTTGGCTGGCTGCCCTCTTTGCGTTGCCGGGCGCGCTCATACGCCCCAGCTACGCTCCCCAACGACTTCTTCTGATTGGTATCGTAATTGCCACAACTGTGCTCTTTTTCTACACCCACAATTTTTGGCTCTGCTGGCTATTACATACGGCAGCCTGGCTGATTGTCAATCCACAGCATACACCAAGCAAACCCATGCCTGCGCTCCGCCAATCAACACCGCTGCGATAAATCAGAGTAGTCAACAGGGCAATCTATATTCCCTATGTGCAGCTCAGCCTTCTACAAAATCGTTACGAGCTACTCTATCCCCACTGGGCAATGCGGCTAGCCTGATTCGTAATAACGCTCAGTCTAATTTACAAAAAATCCTGCGACAATGATGATGGCGATGAGGCTAACGGAAACAATGCCCAAAAGCCGCAAATCTTTCATCACATACAAATATTCGCTCTTCCAATCAGTAACTTCAGGGCTTTTTGGCGCCATATAACGACGTGAAGTCGCCGGTTTGGCGGGGGTCGCTACACCAGGTTGGGTCGCGGGAACGACATTGTCATTTTTATAAAGATCGCTGTAACTGCGCGGACGCCCGGCGGTCATAGTGCTCTTGGTGCGGACGCGCTTTTTATTGGTAGTAGCCATACGAATCGTTTCCTCTAAATTTTTCTCAAATGAATGATGCGAACCAGATCTATGACGAAGGTAGATCAAAGTTCCTCTATTATACTGTTGCGGGGGTTGGAAAACAAACTTTGCCATCAAGCACATGAACAGAGACAAGATAGGAAGCAAGCCGATATTTCCTCAAATCACCGCCTCAGCCATTTTCTACCCTTCGCTAATGCACCAAATCGGTTGACTTCATCAAGCCCAACCCAATAAAGTAAAACGACATAGACCAACAACCCGCCACCACCCGCCACGCCCAAACGCAACAAGTCTAGCAGACGACTATCCATAAAAATTAGACCAATCAGGTAATTGAGCAAATATAGTACGCCCGCCATTGCTACGGATGCGCAACAGATTTGCAGCAAACCCCAACGTACCCGCGCACCAAGCCGGCCAATCCGCCACTGTAATAAGCCAATCATGATCAGAGCGTGGCTCGCCTGTTTAGCAGAATCGGCCCAGACAAGCCCTAAATATCCGGACGTTTGAACCAACGCCAACGCAACGCCCACATAAACGGCCACACTAACCACACCCACCAATGCCGGCAACAAAGTATTGTTGCGCGCATAAAATGCAAAATTAAGCGGAAAATCAAGCGCTGCAAAGAGCATGCCAATCACATAAACATTAAGCGCTGGCACCACATGAAAGGTATCAGTGGGTGTAAACTTACCATGCTGAAACAACAAACGAATCACCGGTTCACCCAACAACCAGAGCCCAACCGCGGCTGGTGCCATGAACAGCAACACCATCCGCAAGCCGCGCCCCAACGTCTGACGATAGGCATCTTCTTGCTGGGTAACAAAATATTGGCTCAAGCGTGGCAAAGCGGCCAATCCAATGGCCACGCTGATCAGGCCAAGCGGCATCTGTTGCAAGGTCGTCGCCGTACTCATCCACGCGATGCTCTGATCACCTGTACCGCTGGCCAAACGCCGATCTAACCCAATTTGAAAGGTAGAAACCACTAGTCCGGCAGCAATTGGAGCATAGAGGCGCAAAATTTTGATGAGCGCTGGATGACGCCAGTTAATCGCTAACGGAGCCAAACGCAGCGCTAGACCGGCGCGTTGCAAATCCCAACCCATCAAGAGTAACTGCGCCAAGCTACCACTCAGAATCCCAATCGCCAGACTCATAATGCCCAAGCGCGGCGCCAATAAAGGCACGGCAATGACAATCCCCAAATTATAAATGGTCGTGGCCACAGCCGGGAAGGTGAAGCGGTGCCAAGCATAGAGCATCGCGGTTAGCAAACCCGCCATACTAAAGAGCCAAACCGCAGGCGCCATCAGACGCATCAAGGTAACGGTCAAGGGCAGCAATTCGGGATTAGAGGTGCGAAAACCACCAGCCATTAGCCAGGCAATGGCCGGTGCGGTCAGCTCTAAAGCCAGGACCAGCAGGATGAGAATGATCGTCAACAAACTGATCAACATCCCTGCAAGTTGGGCAAATTCATCACGCTTGCGCACTTGAGCATATTCGCTCAGCACAGGCACTAGTGCCGCGCTTAACATCCCCCCCACCAGGAAATCATAGAGTAGTGATGGCACCTGGCTAGCCACACGGAAAGCGCTGACTTGCCCAGTCGCACCAAAATAGCGCGTGATCAAAATTTCGCGCACCAGGCCCAGCACGCGGCTGGCCAGATTGCCAATTGAGAGCACACTAGCGCTACGGGCAAGCCCCGCGGTCGGTTTGTCAAGTTGCGCCAATGGCACAGTGGGTTCAGTCGTGGACATGCAGAGATTCTAACACAGAGGGATAATTACCAGGCAACGGCGCATTCGTGATCTGTCATAACAAATAGAATGGAAGCAAACAGGCAAAACCCCAATAAAAAAGGCGACAGGAGTTAGCGCCCATCGCCTTTTCATACTGATTAATTGAATAATTTACCAAGTGCCCAATGGCTCTTGCTTCTTGATGCCCGCGACACCGAAGTCCCGCGGATCTTCTTGTAGATCTGGCATGCCGTGCGACTCCAACTCTTCCAAAAATTTAGTCGTCTGCATAGCGGCAGCACAGCCTTGGCCAACACTGGTCGCAACCTGCTTGAAAACTTTATCCATGATCTCGCCACCGGCAAAGACACCTGGAATATTCGTGCGTGTAAAACGGTCCGTGATCAAGTGGCCATCTTCATCCAGTTCGAATTTGCCCTTGAGCAACTCATTGTTGGGCAAGTGACCCACAAAGATAAAGACGCCATCCGTATCCAGTTGAGCTTCTTCACCCGTCACCAAATTCTTGGTTTTGATCGCCTGCACTTTGCCATCAGCGCCCACTACTTCAGTGACCGCCGTATTCCAAACAAATTCAATCTTTTCGTTTTTGAAGACGCAATTGATTTGGTTACATATTCCTTGCCCAGCGTCGTCCGCACTAAAAAGGGATGCTGATCGACAACCAGTTCGCTCACATAATCGAACTCGACGCGCGTGCCAAATTTCTCCGCTTGCGCCTTCATCTTTTCGACCAATTCCGGCCCGCTCAAACTCTCTGGAAAGCCAGGGTAGTTCTCTACTTCATACGTAATACTAACTTGACCACCGTAGTCATTGCCCGTGATCAACAGTGGGTTTAAGTTTGCTCGTCCAGTGTACAAGCCAGCGGTAAATCCGGCTGGGCCGCTGCCAATGACGATCACTTCTTCCACATGCGGGCCATTGCCATTGGTTGCCGCACCATTTGTGTAACTTTGCATAAAAGATACTCCTAGAAGGTTAAGCGCTGATGCCGAATATATCAATGCCTTATTTAATGCTTTTTACTTGTATATTCTTTTGCCGATTAATTTCTCACTATAAAAAATATAGTGCACTTTCTATTTATTATAATACGGGTCACCCAAAAGAAATGTAGGAATCCCTACAAGCCGTGCCCTGTTATCATTCTAGCCCAATTCACCCAAATTTGCCATTATGACGGCAATACTGGCAATGGCCGCGGTCTCAGCGCGCAAGATGCGCGGGCCGAGTGATACCACTTGCCAGCCATATGCGCATGCCACAGCCACCTCATCGGGTGCGAGGCCCCCTTCAGGACCAATCAACACGTTGAGCGCCGTAACCACCGTTTGAGGCGCCAGATAATGCACCAGACTTGGGTGCTGGTCATCAGAAGCTTCCCAAGGCAACACTCGGAGACCCTGCGCTTGCTTGACAGCAACATCCCAGCCGAGCGGCGCAGCCAGCACAGGTACACGGCCACGCCCACACTGCTCTGCAGCCTCGCGCAGGATGCTTTGCCAACGCTCATATTTTTTGAGCAACGCACTTTCTGGCCTCACAATACTCCGCTGGCTGATCACCGGCACAAAACGCGCCACGCCAAGTTCTGTGCCCTTTTGCAAGACCCATTCGAACTTGTCAGCTTTCAAACTACACTGGTAAAGCGTAAGTTCGACCGCCGGCTCGCCGCGAGACGGTTGTTGCTGCAAAATAAAACCCTGCGCCTGGTCGCGCGCCAATTGCCGAATTTCCGTTAGAAATTCGTTGCCTTGGCGATCAAGTAAGATGATCTGGGCGCCCGTTTGCAAACGCAATACGGCATGGAGTTGATGAACAAGCCCAAGCAGATCGATCGTTTGGCCAACGAGTAGGGAATGCGGGTAAAAGAATCGCTGCACGGGTTTGAGAAGAGAATAGGTGAGTGCGAATAAATAGAATTCTATGGTGCCGTGCGCTGCATGACCAGCGCCACCCAATCAGTTTCCTGTTTGCGATCGACCAGTTGCAGGCCATGGCGGCTGGCAGCTTCGATGACAATATCCGCTTTATCTTCGATGATACCAGAGAGAATAATAAACCCACCTTTAGCCAGCGGCTCAGCCAGTGGCACATTGCCATATTTGCTATCAAACAGACCGGCCAATACCTCGGCCAGAATATTAGCGACAATGACTTGAAAATGGGCAGCGAAATCGCTTGGCACACTTGCTTGCCGAATTTTAATCAATTCATCAATGCCGAAGCCATTAAGCGCTGCGTTTTCTTGCGCCACTTGCACGGCGACCGAATCAATGTCGGTGGCCAGAAGCGAAGCCGCCCCAAGTTTCGCCGCCACAATGGCCAACACACCGCTGCCTGTTCCCACGTCTAAAACGTTATCGCCTGGCTTGACCACATCTTCCAGAGCAGCAATACATAAACGCGTCGTCGGATGCAGACCGGTGCCAAAGGCCATCCCTGGGTCGAGTTCGATGATAATGTCTGACACCTGCGGGGTAAATTCTTCCCAACTCGGTTTCAGTACGACATGCCGCCCCACGCGCAGTGGTTTATAAAACTTCTTCCAGGCGTTAGCCCAATCCTCATGCCGGACAGTACGCACATCGGGCTGCGCCGGAATTGGGTAGAGCAGGCTCAACCGCCACAGTCCTTCTTCGATCTGCTGGCGGATGGCCTGCCCACGTGGACCGGGCTTTAGGTAAGTTTTGACGACAAAGCGATGCGCAGCATCATAAAATTGATCCTCATCGTCAAAACCGGTGGCCTCAATGACGGCACCACCACCGCTGGCCTCGCCGGCTTCGTTATCTTCTTCGTAACCGCCACCATTAAAGCGATTAAACAGTTCGCTTACAGCTTCAGCAGCTTCCGAATCAACGGTGACAGCAAGCTCGATAATTTCGTCGGGTACGGTCGTATTGATATGTTCAGACATTAGCGTCGTTTCGTGTTACACAACAAAAGGTAAGTGCGGGCAAGACAAAAGCCAAAGAAGACCACAGCTTACTCTTTGGCCCGATCCACATATTCACCCGAACGAGTGTCAATGCGCACCAGATCACCTTCTTTGACAAAGGCCGGGGCTTTGAGCACAGCGCCGGTTTCCAGCGTAATATTCTTCTGAAGATTGGTGGTGGTATCGCCACGCACGGCCACTTCGGCGCCGGTGACCCGTAACACGACGAAGGTGGGCGGTTCAACACTCAGAATCTGGCCGTCATCTAGCACAAGCAGGTCGACAGTCTCATTTTCTTTGACGAACTCCATCGCATCGCCAATCGCGTCTTCAGACAATTCGATCTGGTCGAAATTTTCCATATCCATAAAATGATATGTATCGCCAGCCTTGTATTGATACTGCGCGGTGCGCGTCTGGGTGAGCACAATATCAATTTCCGAGCCAGCCCGCACCCGATCTTCGATAATTTTGCCCGTGGCAAAGTTTTTTAAACGCATTCGCACAAAGGCCCGCCAGTTGCCAGGGCTGATATGTTGATATTCGACCACACGGTTTAGTGAACCGTTGTAGCGAATGAGCATGCCTTTGCGCAGATCAGAAGTTGTAGCCATAATTTTCTTTCCGTATTCTCTTTTTTAGTAGAAATAGCGCGATTTATAAATCGCTGTAGCTTTAGTCGCTGCCGAAAATTCGATCAAAAAAACCCTTGGAAGGTTCGACCGGTGCGTCACCCAACGTTTTGGCCAGAGCGCGCAGTAAATCCCGCTGTTCCGTGGTCAAATTGACCGGTGTCACCACACGGACAGAGATTACCATATCACCACGTCCGGTGCGTTGTAGGCGTGGAATGCCCAAATTGCGCTTGCGGAAGGTGCGGCCATTCTGTGTGCCTGGTGGAATTTCCAAACTTTCTTCGGTGCCATCCAGGGTCGGAATATTGACGGTTGCCCCCAAAGCGGCCTGAGCAATATTGATGGGTAATTCCATATGAATATCAAATTCATTGCGGACAAAAATTGAGTGCGGCTCAATCGTCACAATCACATACAAATTGCCGGGGGGGCCACCCAATTGGCCAACTTCGCCTTCGCCAACCAGGCGAATGCGTGTGCCTTCATCCACACCGGCCGGAATTTTGACATTAAGTTTGCGCGACACCCGCACGCGTTTTTGGCCGTTACATTTTTTGCAAGGAGAGGCGATAATCTCCCCAGTGCCCTCACACGTTGGGCAAGTTGAGGCCGTCACGACAGTGCCAAACAAAGGGCTATGCTGACGGCGTTGCACTTCACCTGCCCCACCACACGTAGAACAAGTAACCGGACTGGTGCCGGCTTCAGCGCCGCTCCCCTGGCACCGGTCACAGACTTCCATGCGCGGGATATCAAGTTCCTTATCAACCCCAAAGGCGGCCTCTTCGAACGTCAATTTGATGTCGGCGCGTAAATCGGCGCCGCGGCGCGGTTGCCGACGGCCGCGCGACCCACCGCTGCCACCAAATCCCGAGAAGAATTCTTCAAAAATACTGCTTAGGTCGCCAAAACCACTATTAAAATCGCCAGCGCCGCTCGCACCTTGCAAACCAGCATGGCCATACCGATCATAGATAGCCCGTTTCTGATCATCGACTAAGATCTGATAAGCCTCGTTGATCTCTTTAAACTGGGCTTCGGCTTCCTCAGATTTATTAACATCTGGGTGATATTTCTGCGCTAATTTGCGGAAGGATTTTTTCAGAGAATCCTTATCCACATCGCGCCCGACGCCCAGCACTTCATAATAATCACGTTTTTCCATGGCTTTATAAATTCCCTTGTTGCGAACGGGTCAAAACGGTAGATAAGCGAATAATCGTCTCTGTTGTGCAGAAAAAGTAACTAACCAGAGCACACAAAACTAGCGTGCAACCGTCGCTACGCTTATTGAGAAACCTCAATTGGGCCTTGTTACCCTGTGCAATCACTTTTCATGATCCATGCGTACCGTGAATAACCCTATTCATCGACAACTGTTCATTGCCAGGTGACAGGTTCACTCCCAGTTAATAATCCATGCACAGAGGCCAGCCAACCCAATCGTTGCCCCCATCAGCGCGGCCCACTGGCCTGGCAGAAAGCCAACATGCCGTGCGCTAAAGAAAAGGATAATCACCATGCCGATGGCTAAAATGAGCCAATTCGACAAGACAGGATAGTTACTCCAAAAATTTTTCAGTGACTGCATAGATCCTCACAGGTATTTCGCTTGCACATCTGCCCAAATTGTCGCCAACTGAGCCTGTAGCGCAGCCGGTGTGCCATCATTATCAATCACACGATGGGCGTGCTTTACCTTCTCGGCCTGTGACGACTGCGCCGCCATCCGACGGCGGGCCTCAGCTTCGTCCATGCCGCGCTCTGTCCGCAAACGGTTCAGTTGCGTTTCTGGAGACGCGGTTACCACCCAGATTTCGTCACACAGTTTAACCAAACGCTGCGCTTCTAGCAGTTTGATCGCTTCCAGAAGAACAACGGCGGCGGATGTAGACGCTATCTCTTGTTGCGCTAAGGTGAAGACAGCGGGATGAACGATCTGCTCTAAACGTTGCAAGGCAGCGGCATCCGCAAAGACAATTTTACCCAATGCCGCCCGATTGATCGTGCCGTCCTGCTGTAAAATTTGGTCGCCGAATGCGTCTACAATAGCTTGATAGGCCGGTCCACTCGGCTCCATCGCCCGATGGCTCAGCTGATCGGCATCAACCACATGCGCGCCTTTATCTACCAGATAGCGCAAAATTGTACTTTTACCGGTAGCGATATTCCCAGTTAGGCCAATGATTAATGGTTTATGCGCCATGCAATTGATAATTCAAACCAGATTGTTCTCGTTAGGTTACAACAAAAAGCGCCACCAAATTTCTGGCGCGCTGACGATATATTATAGCATAACTGTCAAAACCGTTGAAATAATACAAGGGTCAAATGATGATAGAGTGACAACAAGCCACAAGAGAACGCGGTCAGAAGCTAACGAGTGTGTCAAGCTTAACCAGAAATTCTCACGCCGTTGTTCCCAAATTGTTCAGACATTGTTCTGATGGATCGGCGATTCAGCAGCAGCAGACATTCTCTGTGCCCTAGCAGCTTCCAGAAGACATTGGACTCGTCTATGATCTATCTATAATATTGACAAAGGGCCGAGGGTCGCCTATAATCCGGCCTGCGACAACCTGTAAACAACTCGTAATTAGCTCGTTTTATCGGTTAAAGCATTTCTCCGCTACGGCAATCGACAACTGATAATCAGCGGTTAACGAATTTTCCCTGCTTGCCTTACAATTTTGCGTAAACGTGAATGACTTGTAGCGCCAACGCCACCTGTACTGAAATATTATTGCAATTGTTGATCATTGGGCTTTCTAATGGCGCGGTGATTGCTTTGAATGCAATTGGGTTTACGCTGATCTATGGCATTACCCAAACCATCAATCTCGCGCATGGCGACCTCTTTGCGTTGACAAGTGTCTTAGTCACCACCATTGTGACATACTTTGGTCTATATAGCGGCGTTTCACCCTTACTCTTGGTTGGTGGCTTGACTCTCATTCTGGGGGCAGCCATCACTTTTGGCTGGTGGCTCAGTGTTGGCATCGAACGCGCAGCTTTTGCGCCTTTTCGAAAACAGACCCAGCGCGTCTCTGGCTTGGCACCATTGATTGCCACACTCGGCATTTCGTTCATTCTCTATCAAGCAGCCTTAACTTGGCGGCTATTGCTCCCCAACTGGCGACCAGGCGAGCATCGCAGCGTACCTGGCATTCCGGAGTTTCCGCGCGATAGCATTCCCGAATTGTTGCCTAAGGTTGATTTGTTGCAATGGCTTGGTTTAAAAGGGCAAGTACTGTTTACGCTCAAAGATCTGCTCGTGCTGCTGCTCGCCGTTGGTGGTGCGCTAGGTGTACGCTGGTTTCTCCAACGCACCAAGATTGGCAAAGCGATTCGCGCCTGCGCAGAAAGCCCAGAGTTGGCGCGGTTATGCGGCATTAACCCCGATGTCACCATCCGCCGCGCCTTTGCGGTAGGAGGTGCGCTGGCTGGCATTGCGGCGTTTGTTTTTGCCTTATACTACACGCACCCCTACACCCAGTATGGGGCACAAAGTAGTTTAGTTGCCTTTGCCGTGGCAATTTTAGGGGGCATTGGCAACCCGATCGGAGCACTCTTTAGCGGGCTGCTCTTTGGCGTTTTTGCCGCATTGAGCGACTATTTCTTGGGTGGCCAATGGACGCCTGCGCTGCTCCAACTGCTGCTGATCGTCTTATTACTATTGCGACCAAACGGTTTTACCAAAGGCGCTGAAGAGGCCAGCCAGCAACCAACCACACGCGACGCCATGACAGCCAGCCCGACAGCGATGCGTTCTAGCTTCGCCACACGGTTGCTCTGGTTGTTGCTGGTCGTAGGTCTGCTCTATCCAGTAGCGGATGACATTCTCGGTCTGCACTGGCAAACTACGATGACGAGCATTGGTATCTTCGTCCTATTAACCCTTGGCCTCAATCTGTTGCTTGGGTTTGCCGGTCTGCTGGATTTGGGCTATGCCACAAGTTTTGCGATTGGCGGTTATACAGCGGCATTGATCACGGATCGGTGGGGCAACATTGGCAGCGCCTTGCCACAACCGATGAATTTTTTAATTGTACTCGCCTGTAGTGCCCTAGCAGCGGGTTTATTTGGGGCATTTAACGGCTTGCTGACCTTGCGTTTGCGTAATGACTACTTAGCGATTGTAACGTTAGCCCTCAGTCAGGTCATTCGCCAATTGATCATTAATTTTGATAAAATAACCGGCGGCGGCAATGGCATCTCGGCCTTGCCCGCGCCAAACTTTTTCAACTATTCTTTGCAAACACCACTTGAACGCTACTATCTGGTCTTGGCCGTCATCGTTGTCGTCGCTTTTGCCAGCCAACGTTTGTTGCATTCGCGCATGGGACGCGCCTGGTTGGCCAGCAGTGAGGATGAGTTGGCCGCCGCGAGTTCTGGGGTGGCATTAGCCCGCACCAAAACCCAAGCCTTTGCCTTGGGCACGGCGCTGGCCGGTATAGCTGGCGCGCTCTATGCCAGTTGCTTCACCTATGTTGACCCAGAAATGATCGATTTTCGGCTATCAGCGATGGTATTGGCGATGCTCATTTTGGGTGGCACAGGCAGCATAGCGGGTGCGATCATCGGCGCGATTGTGATAGCTGGTTATGATCGATTGGTCATTCCACAGGTGGGCGATTGGCTTGCCCATCTGCAACAGACGGGCCATTTGGCCGTCGCAGCGGCTTTTGATGTTCGAGGATTAAGTTATCTTAGCTTTGGTCTCGCACTCTATTTGACCGTATTATTGCGTGCGCGGCGTTCAGCAAACGTTTAGATCTGCCAACTTGTGTAGTACAATAGAGTACACGCTTGATACTACTCTCTTGCTTCTATGTACCCATCGTTTTAAAACCTGTATCGTTAGAGGAGAAACAAAACAATGAAACGTAGGCTTTCTGTATTTTCGTTCCTGGTGGTTGCCTGTCTGGTGCTGGCCGCCTGTCCGCCGCCACCTGCGGCCCAACCTGCCGCCGGTGGTTCCACCACCGCCGCAAGTGGTAGCCCCGAAGTGATCCACATGTATTCCAGCTTGCCGCTGACTGGTTCTTCCGCCGGCCAGAACATCACCGTCGTCAATTCCATCAATCTGGCGCTTGAGCAACAGACGAAGGATGGCGTCATCTGCGATGGCAAATTCAAGATCGAATACACCTCATTGGACGACGCCACAGCGGCGGCCGGCAAATGGGATGCCGCCAAAGAGCAGGAAAATGCTAATAAAGCGGTTGCCGATCCAGATGCGATGGTCTACATTGGCACGTTCAATTCAGGCGCGGCCCGTGTCTCAATTCCGATTTTGAACCAGGCTGGTCTAGCCATGATCAGCCCGGCCAACACCGCCGTCGATCTGACCAAGGGTGAAGACACCGCCAAGTATTACCCAACCGGCAAACGCAATTACATGCGTGTCGTGGCCGCCGATGACTTCCAAGGTGCCTTTGCCGCCAAATGGGCCAACAAAATGGGTGCCAAGAACGTCTACATTCTAGACGACACCGAAGTCTATGGTAAGGGCGTGGCCGATCAATTCCAGAAGAATGCCGAAACGCTTGGCATCACAGTGGCCGGTCGCGATGGGATTGATGGCAAAGCTGCCGACTATAAGGCACTGGCCACCAAGATCGCTGGCACCAACCCCGATTTGATCTATTTCGGCGGTATTACGCAAAATAATGCTGGTCAGGTGCTGAAGGATATTCGCGCCGCAGGCATCAAGGCGCCGTTCATGGGCCCAGATGGTATTTTGGAAAAAGCGTTTATCGATGCCGCTGGCGCTGATATTGCCGAAGGCACCTATGCCACAGTCGCTGGCGCGCCGTTTGACAAGCTGCCCGAAAAAGGCAAGAAGTATTATGCCGACTATCAAGCGAAGTACAATGGCAAGCCAGAAGCCTATTCGATCTATGGCTACGAATCGGCCAGCGTGGCGATTGCCGCTTTGAGCAAGGTCTGCAAGAAAGATCGCGCAGCTGTCACCGAGGCGATGTTCACGACCAAGGATTTTGAAGGCGCATTGGGTACGTGGTCCTTTGATGCCAATGGCGACACCTCGTTGATCGCCATGGTAGGCAATCAGGTCACCAAAGGTGAATGGGCCGAAGTGCCGGCGGATCAACTGCCGTAATACCCTAATCCTTGCTGTACTGTAAGTGCTGGATCAGAGGGGGTAAAGTCTGTTGACTTCACTCCCTCTTTTGTAACAGGTGGCGAAGCTGTGGACCTCACTCCCCTCCTATTCAGGGGCGGGGAGCCAATCAAATGTCCTTCTCCGAGTGCTGTCCTTCGCTTCCAGAGAGAAGGCATCCACTAGCCCAGGGGTGAGGTCTACAGTTTTACCAATAAAGTGCGAAGCCATCCTAGGGTGGCGGATGATCAACCCACGTCAGGAGCCCTCCAGACGCGGTTTTGGATGCGCAGCACAAGAATTTAAGTCCCTGGCTGCTAACCCCATAGAACAATTTTGAGCGTCGCTTCTTTCACGTTGAGTTTTTTCAAGCAGGCAACCAATGACTACTGTTACCCAAAAGGCCGAGGCTTTGTCCTCAAAAAGTTCATCTATACCTTCTACGCGAAAACTTCAGCGCGCGTTATTTGTGGTCGCTGTCACCTATCTAGTACTGATTATTGGCCAGCCAGCCGGGTTGGACCTAGTACGCATTGGACAGGATGTGCGCGCCCATCCTTCCGCAATTGTGCAACAATTAATCATCGGACTAGCCAATGGCGGCATTATCGCCATGACGGCGCTGGGCTATACATTAGTCTATGGCATCATTGAATTAGTCAATTTTGCCCATGGCGATGTCTTTATGTTAGGCGGATTTGTCTCAATCCTAACCCTTTCGATCTTTTCGAGGACGGGCGTCAACGGTGGATTGACCGCGCCGTTGTGGGCTGCTATCTTTGGCTTTCTGCCTGCGATGCTCTTTTGTGGCCTGCTCAATGCTGGGATTGAACGCATGGCCTATCGTCCTTTGCGCACAGCCCCTAAATTAGTCGCTTTGATCAGCGCCATTGGCATGTCATTCATTTTACAAAACCTGGGCTTACAGATTGGCGCTTTTGGTAAGTTGGCTGAGGTTAGCCCGGTTTTTAAATGGTTAGCGGTGCTCGGTGGCAACAATGCGGCGCCCAAAAGCTTTCCAGCAGTGCTGGGCAATAACAATTTGCTCGAATATATTATCCCTGGGGCCACGGTTCGGATTACCTTTGCCGACGTCTTAGTGATCGTCACAGCGATTGTCTTAATGGCCTTATTAAACTGGTTTGTCATGAGTACGCGCTTAGGCAAGGCCATGCGAGCAACGGCGCAGAACCGTGACGCTGCGGCGATTGTCGGCATCAATGTGAACCAGATGATTGGTCTGACTTTTTTCATCGGTGGCGCGCTAGCCGGTGCGGCAGGGATGATGTTTGGTCTGTACAATGGCACAGTGGTCTTTACACTAGGGTTTACGGCCGGTCTGCGCTCCTTTACAGCGGCGGTGCTCGGTGGCATTGGGAACATTCGTGGAGCGGCGCTGGGTGGCGTATTGATCGGTCTGTTAGCCGCGTTTAGCGACCAATATCTAGCCGTACGCTGGACCAATGCCTGGGTATTTTTAATTTTGGTGCTTGTGTTACTCTTCCGCCCAACCGGTTTGTTGGGCCAGGAAACAGGGGATAAAGCCTAATGAAACAAAAAATCCTTGCCAATGCCGAAATTGCGGCGATTGTGTTGATTGGCTTTATTGCCTTGATCACAGGTGGCTGGTCTGTATTAATTTTGACGGTGGTTGCGGGGGCATTGGTCGGTGCCGCAGCCCCACCCAACCGGGCGGGCGTATTGCGCGCCCTAATCGTAGGCGCCCTCACTGCGCTGATCATTGTGGCGGTGACTTTTTTACACAATGCCTACATTACGCAATTGCCCAAGCAAGATGCGATCCCAGTAGGCGCATTACAACCGACCACCTATGGTTTGGCGCTCCTCCTTGGCATCGTGGTGGCGGTGCTCGTGGCAGCGCTGCGCGCACATCCAAACAAACAGCGCGGGCGTACGGGGCTCCTCATATTAGTACTCTTCTTTGCAGTAATCTTCCCCTTCTTTGAACAAAGCGTGCAGCTCTTCTGGGCCAATGCCGTGATCGTGTCGATGATTTTTACGTTGCAAGCCCTGGGTTTGAACATTGTCGCTGGTTACGCTGGCCTGCTCGATCTAGGTTATGTCGCCTTCTTTGCGATTGGTGGTTATACCATCGCTTTTCTCAACTCACCACAGTTCAACCTGAATGTCTCTTTTTGGCTGATCATTTGGATTGCCGCCGCCGCCGCCGCACTTTTCGGCTTCATTCTGGGCGCGCCGGTAATCCCGCTGCGTGGTGACTATCTAGCCATCGTCACTTTAGGTTTTGGTGAAATTGTGCCGATCGTCTTTAAAAACCTGGAAGCGGTAAAAATTCACGAACCGGTGACGGCTATTTTTGCCGCACTTTTTAATAAACCAGAGTGGGTGCGCTGTCTTGTCGGCTGTACGGAGCCTGTTAATATCACAAACGGCACCCAGGGTATTACACCTATCGGACGTCCTGAATTATTCGGTGTAAAATTTATGACCGGGCAGTATATTCCCTGGTATTTCTTGATTTTAGCGATGCTCCTGCTGTCAGTCTTTTTCATCTCTCGCCTGCGCAGCAGCCGGATTGGGCGGGCGTGGGTGGCCATGCGTGAAGATGAACTAGCTGCCACATCAATGGGCGTTAACATTGTGCGCACAAAGTTAACCGCTTTTATTCTGGGCGCCATGTTCAGTGGTTTTGCTGGGGCATTCTATGGTAGTTATGTTTCGTTTATTTCGCCCGATGCCTTTGATTTTAGCATCTCGGTGATCGTACTTTGCATGGTTATTCTGGGCGGCACGGGCAGCATCACGGGTGTGATCCTGGGTGGTCTCATCATTAAGATGTCGGATCTGCTGTTTTTAGACAAATTTCAGACAGTACTCGGCGGGGTGTTGCAGGCGACTATTTTTCAATCAGTTAAATCACAAGCGATGACGAATTTTCTGGAAAGCCTGTTTAACGCCAGCCAATATAAGCTTTTGCTGTTTGGATTGATCTTGGTGCTAATGATGCGTTTCCGCCCCCAAGGGTTGGTGCCTAGCGCCAGTGAGGATGCGATTACCTAGCCCGGCGCATGATTGTCCCTGATCGATACGACAGAAGAGCCCTGGCTTACTGCCGTACTGGCCACTGTTTCATTACTCATTGTCACTTGAAGGCAAGCTACGAAACACACTATGACAAAACTACTCGAAGTCAAGAATGTTTCTAAAATTTTCGGTGGTTTGATCGCCGTCAACGCTGTAGATTTCACGATTGAAAAGGGCATGATAGCAGGATTGATCGGCCCAAACGGCGCAGGCAAGACCACCTTATTCAACAATATCACAGGGGTCTATACGCCCACCCGCGGCCAGATCTTAATCGACAGTCAACTCATTAGCGGCTTACAACCCCACGAAATTCAACAACGCGGGATTAGCCGTACATTTCAAAATATCCGCCTTTTTGGCCAGATGAGTGTGCTAGAAAACGTGTTGGTTGGCATGCATTCGCGCTTGAAGGGTACGATTCTGGAAGCGTTTTTTCGACCACCGCGCGTCCGCCAAGAGGAAAAAGAAGCGGCAGAGAAAGCCTTAGATTTATTGGATTACGTAGGGTTGGGGCGCCAAATCGCCCATCAAACGGCCCGTAATCTACCCTATGGCTCGCAACGCCGGCTAGAAATTGCACGTGCGCTGGCCTCTGATCCGAAGTTACTCTTGTTGGATGAGCCCACAGCCGGCATGAATCCAGTCGAAACCGCCGATCTCACCGATTTTATCTCACGCTTGCGACGCGATCGCGGTCTCACCGTTTTGTTGATTGAGCATGATATGCGTGTGGTCATGGGAATCTCCGACCGCGTGACCGTGCTGGATCATGGCGAAAAAATAGCCGAAGGCACGCCAACCGAAGTACAGAACGACCCCAAAGTGATCGAAGCCTATCTCGGCAAAGGAGCCGTCCATTGATGCTGCAAGTCAAAGATGTTCACACTTATTATGGCAATATCCATGCACTTAAGGGCATTTCGCTCAATGTAAATCAAGGTGAGGTTGTCACTTTAATTGGCTCCAACGGGGCGGGCAAAACGACAACCTTGCGCACCATCCAGGGTTTGCTACGACCGCGCACGGGTTCGATTACCCTCAATGGTGAAGAATTGACTCAGGTGCCTGCACATCTGATCACAACCAAGGGCCTCTCGCAGTCACCAGAAGGTCGGCTTATTTTTACCCGTATGACGGTACTAGAAAATTTGGAGATGGGCGCCTTTGCCCGCAGTGATAAAGATGGTATTCAGCGCGATCTAGAACGCGTCTTTACCACCTTTCCCCGTTTGAAAGAACGCGTCAAACAACGGGCAGGCACACTTTCTGGTGGCGAACAACAGATGTTGGCGATGGGGCGCGCCTTGATGAGTAATCCCAAAGTACTATTACTGGATGAACCCTCCATGGGGCTTGCCCCCATCCTGGTCGAACAAATCTTCGATATTATTCGAGAATTGAATCAGCAAGGTACGACAATTCTGCTAGTCGAACAAAACGCCCAAGCGGCTCTTCAAGTGGCCCATCGAGCCTATGTATTGGAGACGGGAAAGATCACGATTAGTGGTGATGCTAAGGAATTGCTTGAAGATCCACGTGTCATTGAGGCCTATCTAGGCTTATAGCTCAAGGAGTCAAAGACAAGGCCTTCCACTGAATTGTTGAGGCTTCAGTGGGATTTTTCCCCGAATATCCAACAAATCGGCAAAACAAAATCATAGGGTAGGGGCTTACTTACAAAGCGCCCTACCCTATTGTGCGAAGTTAACCTGCTTAGCAATCAAGGAGTTGCAGCCCTGTCTTCTGCCTCTTCATCCCCAATTGTCCAGTTCGATCTCACGGTAAGCCTTCTGATCCCATATCTTCAACAGACTTAAATTCGTGTAAATTCTACGGCCCCACACCACCCTACACCGCTTGGGCGTACGGCGTTCAACGTCGAGCCACCCCAATTAGGACTAAAGTACGGCTACATGAATGGTCGGCAATCTGGTATAGTAATCAGGTACTAGTAGAAATTCATGTATTCAAAATAGCCAGAATTATTTTATTTGGCTATAATTTACCAGCATTCCCGTCCCTAGCTGCCTCTATAGGCTGTGCCGCTCCATTATGCCTTAAAAAAAAGAAAGGGTTACTTATGCTTTGGGATTACTCGTGCACTCACAACAATAACGATAAAGTTCAGTTCTTGCTGCCCTTGCAGAACAATCTTGAAGCTTCCACGACAGGCCAAGATGAATCGATCACCGCAGAAAACCAGCAGGCTTTGCGTAAACTTTGTCAAGAGTTTTTGACGCAGTTGGGGTATCCTACTTTTGGCGCTGAGATATCAAAGGGATCTGGGCAGTTGCTAGCTTTGGAATCTGGAAACCAGCAATCGCTTGATGAGATGCGCTCAATGCTGCAAGCTTTAGCCATGTGTGCTGCATTGCGCGAACGCTCCGCCGAACCTATGACCAAATTTAATCGATTACTCGGCAGTATTAATCAGCTTATCCATAGCGATTAATCTATTCAGACCAGTAAAAGCTCGAGACGATAAAATTGGTGCTTGACAAAACTGCGAATCCCTGTTAAAATCCAAACAACGTTCGGAAAACAAACAGGGTTCCTAAACAATGCCAGCCTTAAAACCTAGTGAGCGCCGTTATCAACGGACGCATGAAGCCATTTTAGAAGCAGCACGTCAGATCATTCATGAAGACGGTGTTAACGCGCTCTCTATGCGAGCCATTGCTCAGCGGATTGACTATAGTGCCGCTGGATTATACGAATATTTTGCTAGCAAAGAAGAAATTATTGAGACAATTTGCCGGCAGGGTCATCGACGGCTGAAAGACGGCATGGCGCGCGTTAGCACAGATTTACCCATCCGCGAATACTTGCGCGACACGGGTTTAGCTTATATTGAATTTGCGGTCCAAAACCCCGATTTTTTCTTGTTAATGTTTACAAAAGCCCCCCCACTGCCGCCCGGTGAGATGAGCCCCAAAGAATTACAAGCCCTGTTAGAAAGCGAATTATTGGACGAAAATTCGGCTTTTTTAGTTTTGTTTAACGGCATTCAGCGCGGCATAAACGAAGGCGTCCTTCCTGTAAGGCCTGATCTCGGTGTGATGGAAATAGCCCTAGGTGCTTGGTCACTTGTGCACGGATTAGCCATGCTACGGGTGACATTTCTGCAAAGCTTCCAGACCGATTTTGCGCGGATCGAACGTGAAACTTTGCGCGCCTTTTATGAAGGTCTAACCCTTAATAGAGACAGAAACTAAATTTTTTAGCCTTTACCGAACTAAGTTAGGATAATGTACCTCATTCGAAATTCAAGGAAAATAGCGATGACATAAATATCTTCTGGCCGCCATATTGCTAACGCCGAGCATCCATGTAGAGATTTTCTGGTAGGGATATAAATCAACAAACCGCGACAAGTACAAAAATGGTGGTCAGTTGACCCTATGCCCGATCTTGAAGGGCTGGCAACCGTCCGCAAGCGCGCCGAACGCCTTGTTGCGCAAACTAAACTCACAAATTAAACAGGTAACTATGTTCAATATAATCTTTCAACTGAGCAACCTTTGGATCATGCCATTTTGGGCGCTTATGATTTTTTTGCCACACTGGCACTGGACCAAACGGCTTATGACAGCGCCGTGGATGGTGGCGGTGCTAGCACTGGCTTATTCAGTGTTGGTGTTACCCCAGGCACTGGCCGTCTTGCCGTTATTGGCCAACCCAACCTTGCCTGGTATCGCCGGTCTGTTAGGCACGCCTGCTGGGGCTGCGATTGGTTGGATTCACTTTCTAGCCTTTGACCTCTTCGTGGGTCGCTGGGTCTATCTGGATAGCCGTGCACGACGGCTAACAGCATGGTTGGCATCACCAGCCCTCTTCTTTGTGTTATTATTTGGACCGTTTGGATTCCTACTCTATTGGGGGCTGGCCAACTTGGCTGGCCACAAAACAACTGAGCCTATCACGACTTTGGAGGCAAAATGACCACACAAATTATCAATTTAATGTCAACGGCAGGTAATCGGTTCGCGACATGGGTGCGCAAAATTTGGGCATTCAATCCGCTGATCACGTTTGTTGGATTACTGCATCTGGTGCTGATCCCTCTACTAATGGTAGCTTGGGTAATTGATCCCAAAACCATCTTGGGTATGCCAGCGTGGATCAAACCACTTAAATTTGCCATCTCTATCGCCATCTATTCTTTTAGCTTCGCGTGGTTGCTGACCTATGTTCAAGGTTGGCCACGCCTGGTCAAATTTGTGGCCAATGCCACGGGTATTGCCCTGATTATTGAAATGATGTTGATCACGACACAGGTCATCCGTGGCACCACCAGCCATTTCAACGCAAGCACGCCCTTTGACAGCGCAGTCTTTAGCATGATGGGCGTCTTTATTATGATGGCCGCGGTGCTCAATTTACTGATTGCGATCCGTTTGCTCATTCAAAAAATGCCCGATCCGGTCTTCGCTTGGGGTTTACGGTTGGGGATATTGCTCTCTTTTATCGGGATGGCCGAAGCTGGCTTTATGGTAGGGCCAACACCTGCACAACTGGCGACCATGCAAACTGGCAAATCAGTGGCAGCCATTGGTGCACATAGCGTTGGCGTCGACGATGGGGGACCGGGGCTGCCGCTTGTGGGTTGGAGTACTACTGGTGGTGATTTTCGGGTGCCACATTTCTTTGGCTTGCATGGGATGCAGATTTTACCCTTGGTCGGTTGGTTGCTGACCCAACAGCGCGCCTGGCGTCGGTTTTCCACAAAGCAACGGATCGGCTTAGTCTGGACAGCAGGGCTGGGTTACCTTGGGCTGATAGGGATTCTTACCTGGCAAGCATTGCGCGCACAATCTGTGATCGCGCCAGACGCCGCCACTTGGACGGCGTTTGGCGTGTTGACTTGTAGCCTATTACTGATCGTGGTCGGTATCAACCTGTGGGCTCGCAAAGATCAGGTCGAGACAATGCTTACTTCGGTTAGTCAGTGAGGATCGGGGACGTTCATCACTTTGATTTATCACTAAAAACCGTGCGTGCCTGCACCAAAAACAAAGTGGTCAAGAGAAGCAGAGTAAAGAGCAGGCCAGCGCTGTTATACTGGCAAGTCTGGACAGAAGACAGGAAATCTGAAGTGGGGCTAAGGTTGACGGAAAGACTCGTGAACGCGGATAGATGGGTAGGCACCGGCAGACAATACCCAGCCCAGGGTAAGACCAAGCTGATCACAAACAGGTGAATGCCCATAAATACCAACAGGGTTAGGGTAAACTCCAGCGAGACGCTTATTTTTTCTTGGGCACGTGGCATCCGATAAAAGAAGAGCATTACACTGATGACAACCAGGCTAAAGGCCAGCAGATATAGACCAATTCCAGCGACAAAGAAATTAGCAAGAAAGCCTTCTCCACCAGTCAATACTACGATCCAGGGGAAGAAGAGACTTTCTGCCATCAATAGCGACCAAAGAAAGAAAATTGACCAAGTCACGATCAGTAACAAGATCTGGCCTAAAATTAGCAATGGATGTGTCAACGTATGCAGCGCTGACGGCGCCTCGAGTTGTCTGGTTGCCATACTGCAGCTCCCTGTCAGGAATATCGTTCTTCGTTGAATGCCAGATGGGTCACTACATTCAATTTATTGTCGTGCAATTTGCCAAATTAAAACGTTCATTACCAAAATAAAGTTCCACTTTTCTAGGCGCCCTATCCTTATATTCCCTAGATAGAGACCTCATGCAAAGCAAAAATCTTTCTTTTGATACACAAAAACTACAATTTGAATAAACCAGACGCACAAAGCAAGCAAAGGGGCCAAAGAAAACCGGTAGCTTTCGAAGCTACCGGTTTTCTTTGGCCCCTTGTTATTACCGAGTAGCGGCACTCGCTAGTTGCTTGCTTATCGCTACAGCTCATTCACGGTTGCCGTTCACATATGGCTATTCAGCAGGGCTACCGAGAAAGCGATATACGATACCACCGATTGCTGCGCCGACGATTGGGGCGACCCAGAAAAGCCAAAGTTGTGAAAGCGCCCAACCACCGACAAACAGGGCAACCCCAGTGCTGCGGGCAGGGTTTACCGAGGTATTGGTCACCGGAATGCTGATCAGGTGAATCAAAGTCAGGCCAAGACCAATGGCAATCGGTGCGAACCCTTGGGGAGCGCGCTTGTCAGTGGCCCCCAGAATGATGAACAAAAACATGAACGTCATCACCACTTCAGTGACCAAGGCGGCGAGCAAAGAATAGCCATCAGGTGAATGGGCGCCGTACCCATTCGAAGCAAAGCCACCTGCTACGTCAAAACCGGGCTTACCACTGGCAATCAGATACAACACACCACCACCAACAATAGCACCTAGCACCTGGGCAATAATATAGGGCAGCAACTCCTTTGCTTTAAAACGTCCACCGACCCAAAGCCCAATCGATACAGCTGGGTTTAGATGACAGCCGGAGATATGGCCAATCGCATAGGCCATGGTTAGTACGGTCAACCCAAAGGCGAGTGAAACCCCAAGTAAACCGATCCCTAAATTCGGAAATGCAGCGGCCAGAACAGCGCTACCACATCCCCCCAAAACTAACCAAAAGGTTCCAACAAACTCTGCGCCGTACTTTTTCATTAATCGCTTCCTCTCTGCTCTTGAATGATAATACTTTATTTGAGGCACTTATCCTGGATAATCGGCCTGCATGAGGCGCAACTTTCCACCACAACACTCAGACTCTTGATGTATAAAATCTAGCACCGAGAAATCTACTACTGAAATTTGCCTTCTGCATAAGATACACTGAACCATCTCAATATACATCCGCCAAAAGGCGGATTTCTATAGACAAGTCCTTCGTAAATTGTGTAATTCCTAGGGGAATATTGGCAGTATTGCAGTTTTCAACTGTAAAGTTGGATTTGCAATTGCATCAAAGAAAAAGAAACATAAACTCAGTGGTCGATGAGGGGGGCAATGGCGAACTAAACAGTTGGGTGGGTTTGTCGAAGACGTACCATCGATCGAAGCACCCTTCCCAATGGCTATGGAACAGACTTGCCAGGATTTAGATTAACCGCAGAAGTCTATTGATAACAGCATAACAAAAAAAGCACCTCAGCTTGTTATAACTGAGGTGCTTTTTATTAGCAAATTACCAGATCGTAATGATCCGTTCTTGTCCAGCTTTCAGTTTATCGCGGTTGGGGCGCAATGCAATGATCACCGCGAAGAGCGCGATAGTGCCGTATATGATATAAGGCCAAGGCAATATTTCGTTTAATCCCAAGATCAGAAAGAGGGCAAAGGCGCTGACACCCACCGCCAGTGTCCCAATTGATGCCATGCGGCTCCACCAGATCATGAAGGCGCCAATCAACCAGACAATGCCACCCACTAATGGCGAGATCGCCATCGTTGTAGCCGCCGAAGTGATGCCACCTGCGCCACCCTTAAATCCGTTAAAGAGAGACCAGTTATGGCCAATAATGGCCGCACCCCCCGCCAGCGCAGCCGCTAATTGTAAAGCCGTCAGCCGTGTTGTGGCGATGTCAACATCCATCACCCCAGGTTCCGGAAAAAGCAGTGCGTATAACGAGCGGATCACCCAGACAGCCACTGCGCCTTTGATGGCATCGCCAATGATTGTAGGAATACCGGCTTTGAGACCTGCTGCGCGCCAGGCATTCGTGCCACCAGTACGGCCACTGCCCACGGTGCGAATGTCGACGCCGTACAGACGGCAAACCCACAAACCCACCGGTATAGAACCAAGCAGATAACCAATGATAGCGCCCAAAGGCACGAGAAGCCAGATCATGATAAGGTAGACTCCTTAATAAAGTGAAGAGATCATAGAAAAAGGTAATCGCAAAACAGGGAGCCAGGTAAAACCGAGACGTGACACCTGTTTTCGTTCAGCAGCTAGCCAACAATGGCAGGCATCACGGAACAGTTAATTTTCAAATATCGATAATTACGCAGTCACTTGCTTCAACGCATCCATGGCCGCATCATAGGCAGGATGCTGACCGATGGCAGGCACATATTCGGCATAGCGCACCACGTCATTAGCGTCAATGATAAAGACGGATCGCTGTTCGGCGCGAATTTCTTTCACCCAGGTGCCATAGGCTTCACCAAAGGCCATATCTTTATAATCAGAGAGCATTTTGACGTTTTCCACACCAGCTGCGCCACACCAACGCTTCTGCGCCATTGGCAGATCAACGCTAATCGTGAGCACAACGACATTATCGCCCAATTTGCCAGCCTCTTCGTTCATACGCCGAGTCTGGGCCTCACAGACTCCTGTATCGATGCTGGGAATTACACTCACCAGGCGCACTTTACCGGCCGTGTCACCTAGCAATTTGAAGGAATCCACAAAACTCGTCGATAAACTTACCTCGGGCGCCGGTCCACCAACAGTAACGGGTGTGCCAAGCAGAGTCATAGGCGTTTCGCGGAAAAGTACGGTTCGATTGCTCACAGCTGCATTCCTTTTCTCAAAGATAAAATCGTTTGTCATGAATAGTTATCTGGTAACACGCGCTTTTTTATTGAAGTAGCTATCATAACCGCAAGACGTAAAGCGCGCAAAGAAAAGGTCAGCATGAAACTCAACCATTTAGTGACTCCCTAGCGATAACAGTCGCTGGCTGAACAGGGCTGATAATTTGGCGAAAGACTAGCGTTTATTATTCTGCGCCATATAATTTTCAAGGCGGCCTTGCAGCCATTCCGAAATCAGGGTGAGCACCCAATAGACGGCGGCAGCCAACAAAAACATCTCCATAAACTTGCTATCTTTGCGAGCAAAGCGATTGGCGCGATAGGTGATCTCCCAGACGCCCATCAAAGAGACCAGTGCAGAATCCTTTTGCATGGCGATAAATTGATTGCCAATCGGGGGAATCACAATCCGAAACGCTTGCGGTAAGATAACAAGGCGCATCGTTTGCCAGTGTGTCATTCCCAAGGCGCGGGCTGCTTCGCCTTGCCCCTGACTAATGGCCTGAATCCCCGAACGGAAAATCTCGGTCATATAAGCACCATAGTTCAGGCTAAGTGCTAAAATACCCGACTGGATCGGTGATAAGATCAAAAGCTTGCCTAGAGTAGGATACCCTAGACTCGAGATCTGCGTGCCAATCTGGGGCAAGCCCGAATAAATAATGTAGATTTGCACGAGCAAAGGCGTACCGCGAAGGAGTGAGATATAAAAACCCGAGATGCCTTGCGCAATGGCATTCGTCGATAAGCGCCCTAATGCACCCAAAAAAGCGAGGATTGTAGCCGCCAAAATAGAAATTAAAGAGACAGAGAGTGTCGTCCACAAACCTGCTAATACAAAATTGCGATGCTCAACAATGTACGGCAGGTCGATCTGCAACAGATAGAGTAAGAGGCCCAAGAAGGCAAACAAGACGGCCCAGACGACGGCAACTTTAAAAATATGGAGTTTCAATGACTGTTGTTCTTTGGCCACTAGCTGCTTGCCAATTAGCCGAGATTGCTCCTGGTCAAATTTCGATTGTTTTACGATTACACTCATGACTACACCTCGGCTCTCAATCTATGAATACGCTCTGTAGCAACGCACCAATAGAACAATGGCTGGTCGGGCGTGCCGACCAGCCATTGTTTGTTCAGAATAGCAGTTACTGTTTCAGGTTGGCAAAATCAAACGTGGCAGCAGCCGACGCAAGATCAGTGCCATAATATTGTTCGGACAGCTTTTTTAATGTACCATCGCTGTGCATCGCTTGGATGGCCTCATTCACCTTACTGCGAAATGAGGCAGAGTCGAGGCTGCTAGCCCGATCAAAAGCTGCCGACAGATATTCGAAATAGACGGGATCACCCAATTGCTTCAAGGGTTTACCCGATTTAATAAAACCCTGGCCAGTTGGCAGGGCAGTCAGCACCGCATCTAGACGTACACCATCACCCAATGCCAGATCCTGCAAGGCCGAGGTATCTGTGTCATAACCGTGGACATCGGCATCGGTCACCACAACCTTGATGGTTTCGCCGGGGATTTCCAGCGAACCATTTAAATAGGATTCATAGGTGCAGCCAGAACAGACGCCAATTTTCTTGCCCGAAAGCTCCTCAATTTTTGTAAAGCTCTGATTATCTTTGTAGACAAAGAAGGCAGCTGGCGTGGTGTAATAAGGCTGTGAGAAATAGAGCGCCTTCATACGTTCTGGTGTAATCGACATCGAACCAACACTGATATCCCAACGACCAGACCACTTGCCGCCCGTAATTAATGTCCAATCCGGCGTGACAAAACAGGGCTCTACGCCCAGCCGTTTGGCAATTTCCACCGCCGCGTCGATATCAAAGCCCTTAAACTCAGCGGCAACATGTTCATCGCCGGTACATTTGCTACCAGCGGGTTTCTGAGCGCCTTCCACCAGTTCGGACTGGGGCGGATAGGCTGGATCGGTCGAAATGCGCAATACGCCACGTGCCGTAATATCCGCCCACAGATCTTTCGTGGCGGCAGATGCAGTAGTAGCCGACACGACCTCTGTAGCAGGCGCGGCTGTCGCGCCCTCGGTTGAGGCAGCGGGGGTTGCTGGCGTGCTAGATGCCGGGCAGGCAGCAAGCAAAAGCGCAGCAAGGAGTAGCAAGATCAACAAATGGTATCGCTTTGTCATAGAATCTCCCTGTATAGAATTGTGCGAAACTTGGATCCAATAGATTTTAATCGTGACTAGGTCAGATGGCGAATAATCGGTAACTTAGCTAGTGCAAACGCATTGGCTACATCTGGTATTGTTGGCTAGCTTGGAGTGTTTTAGATTTTGATGAATGGAATACAGTTCGTGATTACCTGGGCATAGAGTGCATCAGTTGTTATAACAAGATAAGGAGAATACTTATCATCAATCGAAGTAGCCACCGAAGCAGTCGGTGTTATCTTGCCATATTTTCGTTTTTATTGCCAGGATAAGGGTCAAGCATCAAGTTTTTAATTCGACACCGTTTAATAAAGCGTTCAGTCGGCACACCGGCGACCATGCAGTCCAGATGAAACGGTGCACCAGAAGTAAAAATTATCCCTTGTTTCTAAAGGCTCGAATGATCGGGATGGCTGGTGGATTATCGGGGCGTGACGGTAACGTCGTCTCATTCTCAACGCCATCGCTCTGGATGTTCAATTCAGCGCGCATCAATACGCCATCGTCCATAAAAAAGCTATCCACAAATAGTGCGCCATAAATCTGGCTGCCTTGCAATAGCTCGACCCGATCTGCCCGAATGGTGCCTCGGTAAATCCCGCGAATACTAACCGTGCGTGCAGTAAGGTCACATTGCACACGCGCGGTTTCGGTTAAAATGACATTGGCCGGGGTCTCAATATGGCCGGCCTCCACTGCGCCGTCAATCCGTATACTGGCATCACAGCGGAGGGCGCCGCTAAACGTAGCCCGTGGCCCAATAATGACTTCGATTGCATCCGGTTCGGGTCGTTGAGTCCGATTCAAATTAAACATGAGACGCCTTCCTTGAACATTTGAATTTAGATAACAGACCTTCCAGCCCTGCTCTTACAGGGAGGAGAGGAGGCTGGAGCGGTCTGTGATCGCCCTTACGCGAGCACCAGCTTCTCAGAAATACTATTGCCCTTATAAACTCGATAGATCACATCCGCCAACAGCGGCGCTACCGAAAGTATTTCAAGTTTTGGGTGCATCTTTTCAGGGGCGACAGGGATCGTGTTGCTGACTACCAACTTTTCAATGCGATCATCAGCCGATAAACGGTCCAGGGCGGTCGGTAGCAATACGGGATGGGTAATCGCGAAGTAGGCTTTACCGGTTGCGCCGTTGGCATAGAGTGCATCGATCTGCTTAAGGACGCTACCACCGGCCATCACATCATCAATAATAATCGGACGGCGGCCAACAATATCGCCAACCACGTGGGTTGTCTCAGTCGAGTCGAAGCTAGAGCGCCGCTTGTGCATGACCACCAGTGGGAGATTTAGCAGCTGAGCGTAACGACCAGCCATACTCGCGCGCCCTACATCTGGGCTGACAATGGCGGCATTCAAAAATTCTGGTTTGCGAAAATAATCGGCGAGCAAGGGCAAGGCGCTCAATGGGTCGACAGGAATATTAAAAAATCCCTGAATCGCCTGGGCATGGATATCGACAAAGACGACTCGTTTGGCGCCTTGGCTTTCCAACATATTAGCAACGACACGAGCACTAATCGCCTCGCGGCCATGCGCCATGCGCACTTGACGAGCATAGGGGAAATAGGGGATGACCACACTGACAGAATGGGCGCTGGCGCGGCGAAAGGCATCTAGATATAATAACAACTCCATTAAGTTGTCATTCACCGGCGCGCCGCAAGGTTGAATAAAAAAGATATCCTGATCGCGCACAACTTCCTCTAGCATCACATGAATTTCGCTATCAGGCAGCCGGCGCGTCGTGGCTTGGCCTAAAGTTACACTCAACAAAGAAGCGATTTCATTCGCAAGCGCAGGGTGCGCCGATCCAGAAAATATACGTAGCGGGTGGTAAGAGTCAACCATAAAGCCAATCCTGTTTAATTTTTTAAGGCAGCTCATCAAAGCACTGTTGGCCAATGATGCGCAAAAGGAATTCATCGAAATGCAACGATCTTTCCTTAATGAGCGCCCAAAGACCAAATGGTGCAATCACAACTGTAAGTCAAAAGATTCTGATGGATAGAAATTATATGATAGCATAGTGACAGGGTCAAAAGTATACTAGACAATAACTGATTGTGAAAAATTGATTAACAACTATGCATTGCGAACGGCCATAGTGCTTTAAAGCTGATTGATAGAGCAGACTTTTGTTGAGCGTACCTTGTTAACCATCCATTAATTCGTAACACCCGCTGAGCAAGCAAGCCGAAATTTTAGTGGTTAAGGAGAAATTGTGCCTAAATTATTGATCGCCACCCATAATCCAGGCAAAATTCGTGAGTATCAAACATTACTTGCCGATTTACCGCTAACGGTTACTTCACTCCGGGCCGAGGGCATTGAACATGATGTGGAAGAGACGGGCGTGACTTTTGCCGAAAATGCCATTTTAAAAGCAAAAGCCTATGGCCAATTGTCTGGTCTATGGACCTGGGCCGATGATAGCGGCTTGGAAGTTGATGCATTAGAGGGCCGGCCCGGTGTTTATTCTGCGCGCTACGCCGGCCCTAACACCACCGATCAAGATCGCTACCAGAAGCTGCTCGGCGAACTAAGCCAGCTACCCGACCAACCGCGCACCGCTCGTTTTCGCTGTGTCATTGCACTGGCACTGTCAAACGGTGAAATCCACACGATCGATGACACGATTGAAGGTGTGATCAGCATGCAGCCCAGCGGCGAGCATGGCTTTGGCTACGATCCCGTCTTTTTTATCCCGGAATTAGGCAAGACCCTGGCTGAATTGCCCGCCGAAGTAAAGAATCAGATCAGTCACCGTGGCAAAGCCGCAGCTCGGGCCAAAGAATTTTTGTATACACAGTTTAAGCGATGAGATTGGTTTGAGCGCGGTCTAAACTTCCGGGAAGCAGTCACACAAATTTCCGCTAATCCAATAGGTCCCGACCGCTTCCCGGAAGTTGGGTCTACCGCATCTTTTCACCTCAAACCGAGCAGCATAGTGAAAGCGACGAACACCTATGGCTAAATATATCGGCGCCATTGACTCGGGCACCACCAGTACACGTTTCATGCTCTTTGATGAGCAAGGCGCGGTGATTGCCTATGATCAGCGCGAACATGAACAGATCTTTCCGCAAAGTGGCTGGGTCGAACATAATCCACAAGAGATTTGGGCGCGCACGCGCGCTGTGATTGGTGCGACAATGGCCAAAGCCCAAATCAAGGCCGGTGATCTGGCCGCCATTGGCATCACGAATCAACGCGAAACTACCCTGCTCTGGAACAAGCAGACGGGCGAACCGGTTTATAACGCAATTGTCTGGCAAGATACACGCACCGATCGCCTGTGCAGGCAGTTGCAAGAAGCGGGCCAGGCTGCCACGATCTACCACAAAACCGGCTTGCCGATCGCCACCTATTTTTCCGGCCCCAAAATCCGTTGGCTGCTCGACCATGTGCCGGGCGTACGCGCCCAGGCCGAGGCCGGCGAATTGCTCTTTGGCAACATCGACACCTGGCTGATCTGGCAGTTAACCGGCGGCCAGCACATCACCGACCCGACGAACGCCAGCCGCACGATGTTGATGAATTTAGAGACACTGGCCTGGGATGATGAGTTATTAGCCATCTTGGACATTCCCCGCTCGTTGCTGCCGCAAATTCGCCCAAGCAGTGACCCCAACTTTTATGGCACAACGTTAACCGATGGTCCCTTCCAAGGCGCAATCCCGGTCTGCGGCGATCTGGGCGATCAACAGGCGGCGACGGTCGGTCAAACCTGCTTTAGTGAGGGCGAGGCCAAAAACACCTATGGCACCGGCTGCTTCATGCTCATGAATACGGGCAACGAAATTGTACGCAGCAAAAACGGGCTGCTCACCACGGTTGCCTATCAATTTGGCGATCGCCCCCCGGTCTACGCCTTGGAAGGTTCGATTGCGATGGCAGGGGCAACTGTGCAATGGCTGCGCGACAACTTGCAATTAATTAGCACAGCCGCCGAAACCGAAGCGCTCGCGCAGAGCGTAACCGATACGGGTGGCTGTTATTTCGTACCCGCCTTCAGCGGCCTTTTTGCTCCCCACTGGCGCAGCGATGCGCGCGGCGTGCTTGTCGGGCTGACCCGTTATGTCAATCGTGCGCATATCGTCCGCGCCGCCCTAGAGGCAATCTGCTATCAAACGCGCGAGGTGCTAGAAGCCATGAACGCCGACAGCGGGGTGCCGCTGCAAATTCTAAAAGTCGACGGTGGTGCGACCGCCAATAACTTCCTCATGCAACGCCAGTCTGACATCCTTGGCGTCGAAGTGATCCGCCCGAAGGTGGCTGAGACAACCAGCCTCGGCGCCGCCTACGCCGCCGGGTTGGCCGTCGGCTTTTGGAATAATACGGAGAGTTTGCGCGCCAACTGGCAAGTGGATCGACGTTGGCAACCGCAGATCGATGAAGCTGCGCGCGACCAGGGATTTGCGGGCTGGAAGAAGGCTGTCGAACGCACGTTGAATTGGATGGAATAAAAGAGAGTCTATGATCGCAATTGATTTGTTTTGCGGAGTTGGAGGAATGTCCCTTGGCTTCGAACGTGCGGGCTTCGAAGTACTAGCTGCTTTTGATTTTGAACGCAGACATGTTGAAGCTTATCAATATAATTTTCATCAAACTCAAGTCATTAAGGCCGATATTAGAGATTTAACAGCAACCAATATTCTGGAAGTATGTAATACGAAACAACAGATAGATGTTATCTTTGGTGGACCACCTTGTCAGGGGTTTTCTGTTGCTGGCAGAGGTCTAGTTGCAGATGAGAGGAATTCTTTGCTTTCAGAATTTGCTAGAATTGTTTGTGAAATAAGACCCAAGGCGTTTGTAATAGAAAATGTAAGAGGTATCCTTGCTGAAAAGTATCGCAATATTTTGAGTCAATTCCATGATACACTAGCCACAGTTGGTTATAGATTTATTCCCACGCCTTGGACACTCGATGCAGCAAATTATGGTGTACCTCAACGTCGGAAGCGGGTCTTTTTTGTTGGAGTTCTTGAAAATAATAAACTGCCTATACTACCCGAACCTTCTATCGCCACACACAATAACATCGTCTTACCTACCGTAGAGGATGCAATTAGTGATTTGCCAGAGCTTGAAGAGATTGAATATTTATTCAATTCAGATCGATATTTTGGAGAACTCGGAAACCCAAGCTTATATTCAGCCCGACTAAGAGAACCGAATTTGGATCTTACCGAAGCGAGAAAACAAAAATTCAGTTTCGCAGGCTTAGGAGGCTGTTCCAGAACTATTCACGCTGAAGCAATACGGCAACGATTCAAATCAACTCTTCCCGGTGCTAGTGAACCTATAAGCCGGTTTTACAAACTTGACTGGAAGGGTCTAGCTCCAACTCTGCGTGCCGGAACTCCAAGCTCTCATGGGCAACATATGGCAGCACGGCCGATCCATCCAGAGGAGCCCAGATGCATTACAATAAGGGAAGCAGCACGGCTGCACTCCTTTCCAGACTGGTTTGAATTCTATCCAACAAAGTGGTATGGATTCATGCAGATAGGAAACTCTGTTCCACCATTGCTTGCAGAGGCAGTGGCAGCTTCTCTCAAATCAGTACTATAGTTAGCATTTCAAACTTAATTCACATTCTCGGAGATCAAATCTAATGACGATAGTTGATGCTTCTCCTACTAAACGTTTTTTCGTATCGATGTTGACAAGAGATATCGCGCTAATCGATGCAATCCTTGATCTGTTGGATAATTGTATTGATGGAATTCTTAGGAAGCACAAAGGTGTACTGAACAATAATCGGCCCTATGAAGGATATTGGGCAAAGATTATAGCGACACCAGAACTCTTCTCAATTATAGATAATTGTGGCGGGATTCCAAAGGATATCGCTGAAAAAAGTGCATTTCGACTTGGGCGCGTTGATGGAGAACTTGATAGTGATCTACCTACGGTTGGCATGTATGGGATTGGTATGAAACGAGCTTTGTTCAAAATGGGAAAAAGGTCGGTAGTTCGATCTCAGCATAATGGAGAGGCATATGATGTTAAGATCACGCCAGAATGGTTGAGCGACGATAATAGCTGGCAGTTACAGCTTCAATCCACAGATGATAACTTGCTTCAGGATGGTACCTACATCATCGTCACAGACTTATATGAGCCAATTCAGGTTGAATTTGACCTTAAACAGTCTGATTTTCTCGAAGACTTAGAAAAGGAAATAGCAAGATTGTTTGCACTCATTATCAAAAAGGGTTTTACAGTCTATCTGAATGACATGCAAGTGAAACCTGTATCTCTGGATATCTTATACTCTAGCGATTTCACCATTTCTGGAATTCAGCCCTACGCGTTCAGGACCATTTATTCTGATGTAGAAATAGATGTGATTGTAGGCTTTTACCGTCAACTTGCAACCGTTGAAGAAGTTGATCAAGATACAGATTTACCTAGGGTAGAAGTCAAAGCAGGATGGACAGTAGTTTGTAATGACAGAATTGTCGTTTATCAAGATAGATCAATTGTAACAGGATGGGGTCTGGGAAATGTTCCTCATTATCATCCACAGTTCCGTACAATTGCCGGAGTAGTTCAGTTTACGAGTAACAATTCTAACAATTTGCCATTACGAACAACAAAACGTGGAATTGAGATGCAGTCTCCGACTTATCTGCTCGCACTGCAATATATGCAAGAAGGAGTTAAAAAGTTTACATATTTCACGAATAAATGGAAGGGGCGCGAACAAGAAACTTTCATCGACTTTAAACAAACCGAACCTCAGTATGCAATCCAAGTAGTCAAAGCAATTCCGGAGGAAAGGTGGCAGAAAGTTAAAAGGAGTGATGTTGAAGCAAAGCGTTTCATACCAGAACTTCCAATGCCACCAAAAAATGATGAGAAAATTCGCATCTCATTTTTTAGGTTAAGTAAAGAAGTTGAAATACTTGGAGAATTCTTCTTTGATGATCAAAATGCATCACCGTCAGAAATTGGCAATCACTGTTTTAATGATGCTCTAGCGAAGGCAAAGGCGCAGTAACATGAGTGGTAGCAATGTTTCATATAATCTTCGTCCCAATAAATTTGTAGAACGACAATTATTTATAGAATTATTGAGAATTTTATATGCCAATGATTCACCTGAAAGCTATGCATATATTTCTATGGGAGGACTCCAACTCGAAGATCATAAGTTAGTGCATCACCAATTAGGTCTAAAAACTTTAATCTCTATCGAAGCCGATTCTGTAATACACAAAAGACAAGAGTTTAATCGTCGACCTCATTTTGTTGAGTGTCGAAATGAAAAGACCGGCGACTTTATTACAAACTTTGACGCATTTATTGAAAATCATCCTGATAAGAGGTTAATAATTTGGTTTGATTACGCGGCGGCAAATAAAAGGATTGATCAAATTATTGAATACAGATCTCTATTAAGCAAGCTGACAAGTGGTGACACGTTAAAAATCACCATCAACGCTAATCCAGCAACCTTAGGGGAAAGAAGATACGGCGAATCTAGCGATGATATGCTAATTCGACGCACGAAAAAACTCGAAGAGCAGTTACATGACTATCTGCCATCCCCAGATATTATCTCTGATCAAGTTACGGGTACAGGTCTTCCTCTTATTTTATGCCAAGTGATTCGACGCGCATCATTATTAGCCTTTAACTCAAATCGAACATTACAGCCCGTCCCAGTAAGCATATTTTGTTATCAAGACGAACAGCACCAAATGTTAACTTCAACCGTTAATATAGTCGAAACTGCAAAGGTAGAGGAATTCAAGAGTAATCTAAGTAAAAAAGGTTGGGAATTTTTACCAAAAGATTGGACAGATATTACGCGCATAAAAGTTCCAAATCTGTCTGTAAAGGAAAGATTACATCTTGAACAAAAACTCTTTTCAGATACCAACGCGAAAATTCACAGCGATCTACCTTTTCGTTTTGACGCGGATGAAGTAGAGTCCCTCAAGACTCTTGAGGAGTATGCTCGCCATTACCGAAGATATCCCAGCTACTTCCAAGTAATATTATAACTTTTTCTCTTTTTGTCAGCGTAGTATTACATGGGCAAGTAACAACGTGTCACAAACTAATTCCAATCTCAACGTTTCCGTAATAGAATCATCACTCGTAGTTGCTCCTTCTCCGTTATGGGCCAAAAGCAAGGTGGTTGACCTTACACCCACTAATATCAACGAATTTGATTTGAACGAGAAGCAATTACTTTTAGCCCGAATTCGATACAACCGCTTAATCGATTTTTTTACAGGATGCGACTGTTTTTCTCTTCAACGTAATGATCAAATAACAGATACCAATACAAACAAGATTGAAAACATTGAAATTTATTTCGGCACACGTGCGCGTGATGGACAATTCATAATTCCTGTCAAATCATTTGACAGACAGGAAAAGATCTTAGTGCGAAAAATTTCTCAAGATTTTACAGCTTATGAAGCCGAGTTTCCAACTTTACATTGTATTCCAATTGCTGCACAGTGGATGGAAGAACACACCCTGGCGCTTTTTTCGTTTTCACGCCGCTACGATGGTTTCTGGCTTTCAGAGGAGAAGCATTATCAACTAATGTCTCCTACAGAGCTTTTGCCAGAAGCATTATCATCCAATTATCAAGTAAGACCTCTGTTATCTTTCAACAATATCACGCAACCATGAAAAACCTTAACACCGAAATCCTCGTCATTGGCGGCGGCTCGACTGGCACCGGCGTGGCCTGGGATGCCGCGCTACGCGGTTTCCAAGTAACCCTGGTCGAAAAGCGAGATCTAACGCACGGCACGACCGGGCGTTATCATGGGTTGCTCCACAGCGGTGGGCGTTATGTGGTCAAAGATCCGCGCAGTGCGGTTGAATGTATCCACGAAAACCAAATTCTGCGCCACACGCACACCCAGTGTATCGAAGAGACCAGTGGCTTTTTTGTGGTCACGCCCGAAGATGAAGGTGATTTTCCCGACAAATTCAAAGCGGCCTGTGCCGCATGCCGCGTGCCCTGCACAGAAATTTCCGCCCAAGAAGCCTTGCGCCACGAACCGCTGCTTAATCCGCGCATCAGTCGCGTCTTTGAAGTGCCCGACGCTTCGGCGGACAGTTTTCTCGCCACCCATCTCACCGCCCAGGCTGCGCGCCAGGCTGGGGCGCAAATTTTAGTCTATCACGAAGTGCTTGATCTGATCACCGAAGGCACAGAACAAGATCGGCGTGTGTTAGGGGCAAAAGTACGAGATGTAGCGACCGGTGAAGAATTTAACATTTATGCCAATATGACGATCAGCGCAGCGGGCGCCTGGGCGGGCCAAGTGGCGCGCATGGCCGGCTGCACAGTCAACATAATCCCAGGCAAAGGCGTGATGGTGGCGATGAACCACCGTGTGGTCAACACCGTGATCAATCGTTGCAAGATGCCATCCGACGGCGATATCATCGTGCCGATTCACACGGTGGCGGTGATCGGCACCACCGACGAACGGGTGAGCGACCCCGAGAAATTACGCATTGAGCCGTGGGAAGTTCAGTTGATGCTCGATGAAGGGGATAAGTTATTGCCGGGTCTCAGCAAAGCGCGCGTCCTGCGCGCCTGGGCTGGGGTGCGCCCACTCTACCAGGAAGGATTTAAAGGGGAAAGCCGCGACGCGACGCGTGCGCTGACCTTGCTTGATCATCAATCACGCGACGGCATCGCCGGTTTTCTCACGATTACCGGCGGCAAATGGACCACTTTTCGGCTGATGGCGGAGACGGTCGTCGATAAAGCATGCGAGCAATTGGGCACGCGCAAGCCATGCGCCACCGAAACGACGCCGGTTCCTGGCATCGAACAAGGTCATTATTGGCTCGGTCACCGTCTACACGAAGTGGAAGAAAACCGGTTACAGGGCGAATTAATCTGCGAATGTGAATTGGTCACACGTGGCATGCTCGAACAAGCGACCCAACGTAACCCCACGATCACGCTCGACGATCTGCGCCGCGATATTCGTCTGGGCATGGGTCCCTGTCAAGGTGGATTCTGTACGATGCGAGCAGCGGGAATCCTGCATGAGAATGTGACGTTGGGTATGCAAAACATGAAGGCAAGTCCAGACGCTGAACTCGTAAATCGTAAATCGCAAATCGTAAATCCAGAATGGGACGTGGCCTACATGCAATCACCGGCGCACAACGCGACCGCAGATGAGGTGGCGCCCAGCGCTCAGCACTCAGCACTCAGCACGCCCAATTTGTTACTGCGCGATTTCCTACAAGAACGCTGGAAAGGTCTGACACCCGTACTCTGGGGCCAACAGTTAAAACAAGCGCGGCTGGATGAGTTAATTTACTTGAGCATTTTGAACAGTGACCATCTGCCCGATGCAGATACCATTAGTCCATTGACTGATTTCTACCATTTTGATGGCGGCACGAGTCGTGAGGCGGAGTCAGATCATGCTTGATTTGCTGGTGATTGGCGCAGGACTTGCCGGGTTGAGCGCCGCCGTTGCTGCGGCCAAAGCAGGATTAAACGTGCGTGTAATCGCCAAAGGTCAGGGCGTCACCCACTGGCATGCTGGCACACTGGATGTGTTGGGTTATCTGCCTCTCACTGACGCCCCTATTCAAGCGCCACTGGCAGCGAGCCAGACGTTGCCACCCGAGCATCCGTATCGCTTGCTTGGCGAAACGCGGCTGCGTGATGCCTTGGCCATGTTTAGTGATTGGCTTGCAGCGAGCAAGTTGGCCTATCCAAGTTCAGCCACGCCCGACCAAAACCTCTGGTTGCCTTCTGCGGTTGGTGCGGTCAGGCCGACGTTTCTCGCGCCCCAAGCACAGTTGGCCGGTGACGTAAGCCGCCCCGAGCCCATGTTAATTGTCGGTTTCCACGGATTACGCGATTTCTATCCCCAATGGATTGTCGAGAATCTGACCAAGCAAGGCTACCTGGCGCGCGCCGCCTTTCTGCCGCTCAATATGATCAACGAATTGCTTGAGCGCAATAACGTTCAACTGGCGGAACAGTTAGAACCACCCAGTGCTCGTGGACGCCTGGCCGCGGCATTGAAAAAACTTTGTCAACCGGGCGAGCGCATTGGTCTGCCCGCCATCCTGGGTGTGAACGAACATCTGGCCGTCTGGCAGGATTTGCAAACAGAAGTGGACGCGCCAATTTTTGAAATTCCTACCTTGCCACCCAGCGTGCCTGGCATTCGCTTATATCGAGCGTTGCAGCAACAGTTGATGGCAGCAGGTGGGCGCATCGAAATGAACATGGAAGCGCTGGCCTTTAAGGCCGAAGGTCAGCAAATTCAGTGGGTGGAAACGGCAACAAGCGCCCGGCCACTCAAACATTACGCCAAGAATTTTCTCCTGGCAACGGGTGGTGTGTTGGGCGGTGGGTTCAACAGTGACCATACGGGGCGTTTCTGGGAAACGATTTTCGATTTGCCGTTGACTGTGCCCCAAGATCGCAACGCGTGGTTCCGCCATCAATTTTTGCATCCACAAGGCCAGCCCGTTTTCTCCGGTGGCGTACTGGTCAATGACCATTTTCAGCCCGTCGAGCAAAATGGCACGCCTGTGTACAACAATTTGTGGGCGGTTGGCGGCGTCCTCGCCCATGCGGATCCAATCCGTGAACGCAGCCTGGAAGGTATCGCGATAGCGACCGGCATCTCGGCTACGCAGGGCATGATTGCGCAAACCCATGCCGGAGTATAGAAGTCTCAAGCAAAAGCCAGGGGAAAAGCCGTGTCAAATTATTGCATCCAGTAGGTGGCAACCGCATATTGGGAGATAATTTGATCTTGCGTTACCAATGTTAGTTCATGCTGGTGGGCTTGTGCAATCAATAGACGATCAAACGGATCTTTGTGATGGGGTGGGAGCAGCGTTGAAGCAATCATTTCGGTAACTGTAGGATCAAGCAGATGGAGATTCGTATGTTGCAGGAGTTCAGTTTGCCAAACTTGCACATCACGGATCGCCAGCCGATTTTTCTGCACGAGCAGGGCAATCTCCCAAAACGAAATCGCGGAAACGTAGAGTGTTCCCTGTTGATTCTGACTATCGAAAAACTGGATAAAAGCGGGCGAAACCGTAACTTGGCTATTCCAGAAGACCAGAGCGTGCGTATCAAACAAATAGCGGGCTTGTTTCATACGTACGCTTCCCAGAGATCGTCCAAGGGTTGACATAACTCCTCAGGGGTGACCAATAGTTGCGGTATGTAAGTCATATGCTTACGCCAATTCGCCTGTTGCAGTGGCATCAAGCGTGCGATTTCTTGGTTGTTCCTTTGAATGATGATGATCTCACCGGCTGCGGCTTTCTCTAAATAGTCAAAGAGATGAGCGCGTAACTTGGTTGCCGAAACTTTGAGCATAGCTACCACCTCATGTATGTACATGATCTAACTCGACATGTACATATACTACAATAATAAAACCAAGTTAGCAAAGAACCTTTGTCGTGGGATTTCATAACAATTGAGGGGTTCAACAAACGTACGCGACAAGAAAGTGTTCTGCACATTTAGTTCTTGTACTATCTCTTATGGGTAGAGGTATATTTACGGGCTTGCTGTGCAGCTTTTTTTTCTCTCCGCTATGTGGTAACATGTCTTCTGATTCAAAATTTAATTTTCATGAGCAATCCTTATGCACCCCATCACCTGGCACTCGGTCGACCACTCTCTGGACGAGTGTATTAAATGCAATATTTGCACCAGTTACTGTCCCGTTTCGGCGGTGACGGATAAATTTCCGGGGCCGAAATATGTCGGGCCACAGGCGCAACGCTTTCGCGAAATTGGTCAACCGTATGCGCCGGATCAATCGGTCGATTATTGCTCAGGTTGTCGCGTCTGTAATGATGTCTGCCCGGCAGGTGTGAAGATTGCAGAGATGAATACACGGGCCCGTGCGCAAATCGTCGTCAAAGAAGGCATCCCGTTGCGCAACTGGCTGCTGGGGCGCAACGAATTATTGGGCAAGCTCGGCAGCATTGCCCCGCAGCTGGCCAACCTGGCCCTGCACAATCCACTCAGCCGGTTGCTGGCCGAAAAGACAATGGGCATTGCGCGCAAGGCGCCCCTGCCCACCTGGAGCACAAAGGGGACACTGGCCGATTGGCTGCGCCGCACGGCGCGCAAACGGCTAAAAGCCGACAAAAAAGTGGTCTATTTTCATGGCTGCGCCACCATGTATTATGAACCGTTCGTGGGCAAAGCGGCGATTGCTGTCTTTGAGCATCATGGCTATGAAGTGATTGTGCCGCCCCAAAATTGTTGTGGCTTGCCGATGTTGAGCAATGGTGAATTTAAGGCGGCGTTAGGTTATCATCAAAGCAACTGCACAAAGTTGGCCAGTTTTGCGCGGGCTGGTTTTCCAATTATTGGCACCAGCACCAGTTGCACCTTGACATTAAAGGAAGAAGCGCCCGAACTGCTCGACATGACCGATGATGCCTCCACCCAACTCAAACTGGCAACTTGGGACATCTTCGAATGGCTACGCGAATTGCATGCGAGGGGTGAACTGCGCACGGATTTCCGCCCGCTTGCTCTAAAGTTGCCCTATCACGCACCCTGCCAACAGCGCGCCCATCGGATTGGTAAACCAGCCTTAGAAATTCTGGCGCTGATCCCGGGTTTAGATGTGCGCGAAAGTATGGCGCGCTGCTGTGGAATTGCCGGCACGTATGGGTACAAAGAGGAAAAATATCAGATTGCGATGGACGTGGGCAAAGAACTTTTTCGGTTTGTCCAGGAACAGGGCGCAGAGATCCCGTATACCAGTTGTGATTCTGAAACTTGTCGTTGGCAGTTGGAACATGGCACCCAAATCCCCAGTCGTCATCCAATTGAAGTTTTAGCGGCGGCGTATGGGTTATACGATCTAGAAAAACGTAATATCATTTAAAAAGAGAGTGGAGAGTAGAGATTGGGTGGTAGCCATCTCTAGTCGCTATTCGCCAATTTCCAATTTTCGTAGCGAAGAAGGAACCCCTCCCCTGGTAAGGGAGGGAGCCGTTGGGTGGACAGAATCACCTACTGCGTTTGTCCCTGATCAGTTCCCTCCCTTACCAGGGGAGGGGTAGGGAGGGGTTTCTTACTCGTTATCACTTTTTCTATTGGGAGCAATCTTGAACTTTCTGATTATCGGTGCCGGCGCCATTGGTTGTTTGGTGGGTGGCAAATTAGCCTTGCGTGGTCATGCAGTCACGCTGGTGGGACGGCCACATTTTGCGCAAATTGTGCGCGAGCAAGGTCTGCTGTTGTCTGACGATACTGGCGACTACCAGATTCGCAATATCACGGTCGCCAGTAGTGTGGCCGAAGCCTTTGCCGACAAAGCGCCAGCTTATGATCTGGCGATCTTCACCGTCAAGGCCTACGACACAGCCAGTGCACTGGCCGAATTTATCGAGGCTACCCAAAAGGCTGGTGTGCAGCCCCCAGTCGTGCTCAGCTTGCAAAACGGCATTGGCAACGAAGAGGAGCTCGCCGCAGCACTGGGCGCGGCCAACGTGATCGCGGGATCCATTGGCACCCCAGTCAGCGTGCCACGACCAGGTGTGATTCAGATTGACAAAGCCCACTATACGATTGGCGTCTGTCCGTGGCAGCCCCATACCTCACCCACAGGTTTCGAGGGGGCCAAACAAGCGTTGAGCGAGGCCGGCTTTGTGGTCAAACATTTCCCTGATCCCTACGGGCTGAAGTGGAGCAAATTACTGATGAACATGGTGGGGAATGCCACCAGCGCAATTCTGGATGAGGCGCCGCGCGACATGTTTATGGACGTAGAGATCATCGATCTGGAAATCCAGTCGATGCGCGAAGCTTTGGCCGTGATGCGGGCGCTGAAGATTGCGCCCGTCAACTTTGATCCCTATCCGTTTAAAATCTTAACGCCAATGATCCGTTTTCTGCCCAAGCTCTTCATTCGCAGATTTATGAAGCCGAAATCTGACGATGCGCGCGGCATCAAAATGCCGAGCCTTAACATTGATTTGAGTATGGGGAAAACGCGCAGTGAAATTTACTGGCTCAATGCGGTGATTGTGCGCTTAGGCCAGGAGAATGGTGTGCCAACACCGGTGAATCAGGTCTATACAAACACGCTGATCGATCTCGTGAAGAACCCACAAAATTGGGCCTTGTGGAAGCACAATCACAAGCGCCTGGTCGATGCAGTTATGAGCCAAATCCAGGCCCGACCACAGCAATCAGCATCAACGCCACAACCGTAAAGATCACAAATTCGTATAAGACACGGCCGGTCAGGCGATCCTGCAACCCTTGTTGCGCGATGCCAACGAGCAGATAGAAGATCAACAATAAGAGCAGACCGCCGGTCAGGCTATTTAGCGAAGACCAGTAGTTCAGCGCCCAGGTGACCTGGCCCAGCACCAGGCCGACAATCGCGCCATACGTCAACACCGTGCTTGCTTGGGGGGTGGTGCTGCGCAGTATTTCAACCGCCAACAGGATCGCCGTCATCGCAATCAAGGTGCCGGAAAGAAGACTGCGGGCCCGCGTTTGATAAACGAAAAGGAAGAGAATTAAGGCCGAACCATAGGCTAACGCATCTAGCACAAAACGGGCGCGCCGAAAGCCCGATTGGCCGCGCTCGACAGTGGCATAGAGCCCAAAAAAAGCCAGTCCCAACAAACTACCGCTTAACAATAAACCAAACACGCGAATCAACCCGCTAGGCGTGACCGGCAACACGTAAGCCGTAATCATCACAATCGCCATGGGCAAGCTCCAAAATGGCCAGGTGTGTTGGAAGGCGCGGCGCGGCGTGGCGGTAAAACGGGGGTGAACCCGAATAATGCTTTCTGTGCCAGTAGCCGCCAATACCGCCATGAAGATCGCTGCAATCAAAGTTTCGCTTAACGTTAAGCTGATCGGTGAACCAAGCGCATGAAACGTGATCACGGTGGTTGGCATGGTATACAGCACACTCAGTCCCAACCCGAAGACCATGAGCCACGTAACCACGCTGATGCGATCGCGATAGTCGACAGGGATCACTGGTTGTGGCGCTGGCTGGCGCTCTAGCCAAATGATCAGACGTTCCCACAGGCTAAAATTTTCTGGTGCATCCGGTTCGGGTAGATCGTATTTCATTTCTCGTGTACAATCCTACGCTAGGAGCTAGGGCAAGTTTGAAGCTTGACCTATGCTCATTAGAAGATCGTTAAGGTGGACATTCTAAGGCGCGTGGCTCGATCTGTCAAATGCAAAGCAATTTTTTAAAGCACGCGGCCATTGGTTTGGTCGATTGGGGAGGAAATTTTGAAACGTATTTTGGTTGTCTGTACGGCCAATATCTGTCGATCCCCCATGGTGGCAGGGGTGTTGAGCGCCCGTTTAGCCGCTCAGCAATTGGCCGATCAGGTTGAGGTGCGGTCGGCGGGTGTTTATGCGGTGGAGGGCGCCAAGGCCAGCGCCCACGGTGTAGAACTACTAGCAGCCAAGGGCATTGACATCCGGCAGCATGTGGCAAGGGGAGTGGTGGAGCAAGATATCCAACAGGCGACGTTGATCCTCGTCATGGAAGAGAAACATCGTCAGAGTCTCTTTCACTATTCACCGATGGATTTCTACAAAGTGTTGCTTTTGAGTGAACTAGCCAATGAGCACTTCGATTTGCGCGATCCCTATGGATATAACAAAGCCGCTTATGTGACAACATTGCAAACGATCGAAAAGATTTTGGACATCGGCTGGTCAAATCTTCTGACACGGTTGGCGATTCAAACCAAGTAAAACCAGGTAGGATGACGATGTAGCGATGAGCCCGTAAAAGGGCTTTCGGCTTAATCCATCTCCCGCAAGAAGGCCTCTACACGCCCGAGCGTTGGGCTGCCGAGGACGCCTTGCGCAGATGAGACAACCAACGCGGCCACGGCATTACCAAAACGGGCAGCGGTTTCGATCGGCCAATGCTGTTGCAAACCATAGAGCAAACCAGCATTAAATGAATCACCGGCGCCGACCGTTGAGTGAGTTGTCACGGCAAAGCCAGGCACATGCGTATGGAGCCCAGTTGTACGGATCAAAGCACCTGCCTTACCCAATTTCACGATTAGGCAGCGCGCGCCAGCCTTGAGCAAAATGCTCGCGGCATGCTCCAGATCCTCCACGCCCGTACAGACCGTCAGTTCATGACGATTGGCAATGACATAATCAAGCGACGGGAGCAGCGGCGCCAATTCGGCGAGATAGGCTGGTTGACCAATCGCCGGACCAATATCGATGGCTGTGATGGTGCCGCGGGCATGGGCTTCGGCCAATACTTGGGCAAAACCAACGGGGCGCAAACCCGGCATAATTGGATAGCTGGTCACGAGCAAACTAGTGGCGGACTGCAACAGTTGACGAGGCAGATCCGCGTAAGTTAAAGCGGCCAACGCGCCCGGATGATGAAAAGCCAAGCGGTTCAGCCTATTATCCATCACAATTGTGGTGAACGCGGTCGCCCAATGGGAATGGCGCACGAATCCAGTTAGATCGACGTGCCGTTCGGCCAGCCAGCTGTGCACATAATCGCCTAAAGCATCTTGCCCAGCCGCGCTACATAAGGCCGTAGGTGCCCCCAAGCCAGCCAGCACATAGGCGCAATTGCCACCATTGCCCCCAAGCATGAGTTGCAACGGGTCATCGCAAAAGACCAAATTATTCGTCGTAAACTCATCACTGCCGCCACCTGGCATTTTATCAAAACCCGACACTAATAAATCAACGTTGGCCGTACCGATGATGACGAACATGGTTAGAGATCTCTTTGTGATGGATGGAAGGTGGATGTGAAGGGAACGTGATAAGTGAAGCGTGATGAGTGAGTAAAATTTCACGTTTCACTTATCACTCATCACTTATCACGCTTTATTCATCAAATTCCTAATTCGCTGCGTACTATCTTGACACCGGCTACCATATTTTGCAGTTTCAGCTTAGCAGCCCAGCGGGCGGTCTGGCTGAGACCACAATCGGGCGCAAAGGAAAGCTGTTCAGCAGGCGCGTATTTTAAACACATTTCGATGTAGTAACTTTTCACGTCGATGATGCCCACGGCCACGTTGCATTTTTCAGCAATTTGCTCAATTAGTTCGATCTCGGCAAATTCGCGGCTGGCCATTTCCACATGGATTTCGTCCAAGGTCATGTCAAGAAAGGCTGGAAACATCGGGGCGTATTGGCGCGGACCGACAGCATGCCCTTTAAAGTTGCCAAAGCAAAGATGGGTCGACAGATGACAATTGCCAACGACAGGCGCGACCGTGCGGTTAAAAATCTCGACAAAACGCACAGGATCTTCTTTATAGGCATAACAGCTCATCGACGGTTCATCGACGGTAATTTCCTGGCAACCGGCGGCCACCAAATCTTCCAACTCTTTGCGCACGATCGGCAGGAGCGCTTCGGTAATGGCGTAACGGTCTGGATATTGCGCATTTGGAATCATACGGCCACTTAAGGTATAAGGACCAGGCACGCTGGCTTTAAGCGTGGGGCCGCTGGGCGCGAGTTTTTTCAGGCGTGCAAATTCCGCCAGCACACCCAAGCCGCGCGGAGCGCGCAAATCGCCCACAATGCGATGTTTGCCGCGTTGATCGTGCGCAGGTGGGCCAAAGATGCGCGGCGATTTTGCTTCGCGT
>JAPLGZ010000475.1 GCA_026389895.1 Chloroflexota bacterium
CAAGCGCTGTTCGACGAGCAACAACCGCTCCCGCCGGATGTTCAGTTCTTTGAGGAACGCAAAACGGTGGGGAATCTGCTCTGGGCACTTTTAATGGGGCTAGGATTGCTGGTGATTGGGCTTTTGGGCACCTGCATTGGGGTGTTCGCGCTGATTGAACCGATTACTTCTCCGGGAACTACAACGGTGGCGACAAGCACATCGATTACACCGTTGGTGATCGGACTGCTCTTTTTACTGGGCGGCGGACTACTGCTTGGCTCTTTGCGCCAACGCCAACGCATTCGGCGCGACCAACAGGCGGGCAAAGCAACCCGCCTGGGCATCTATCTTACACCGGACGTGCTGATCAGCCACAGCGACTTTGACTATACCCTGATCCCGCGCAGCGAATTTCGCGGCTTGCAGGGCAATACCGTGCATTATGTGTGGAATGACCAGGCGAAGTCCTACAGTTTGCCGAGTACGTGGGTCAACGTTACGCCCCAGACCATGCTGGCCGCCATCACCGCATGGGCAGCAGACGCGTCGGCACAGTCATGATCGAGGCGGCCCATTTCATTATCTCAAGAACAACAGAATCAGCACGCCGGCCACGATCCGGTAAATGCCAAACGGAATAAACGTGTGATTCGCCACATAGCGCAGCAGCCAGCCAATGCTGATCCAGGCCGTGATCATCGCGACGATCATGCCAAGCGCCAGTCCGCCGATATCGTTGGAGGTTAATTGGTCGAGGCTTTTCAACAGATCATAGCCGGTGGCCGCCAACAAGGTGGGGATGGCCAAGTAGAAGGAGAAACGCGTAGCTGCGGCCCGGTCAACACCGCTCAGCATGGCGCCGACGATGGTCGCACCAGAGCGCGAGACACCGGGCACGAGGGCCAGCACTTGCGCCAATCCAGTGAAGATCGCTTGGCGCTGCGTAATCTGGACGGTATCTTTGGTGGTTATCAGCCGTTTTGGCAACCATTCGACGGCCAGCAGCACCAGGCCGCCGATAATAAACGCCCAGGCGATCACAGCGGGGGAGGCAAATAGCACCCGTTTGATCCAGCTATGCAAAAGCAACCCCATAATGGCCGCGGGCAGAAATGCGATCAAAATATTAAGCCAGAAGCGGCGGATCTTACCATCCTGGGCGACAGCCCGCGCTTGGGCAAGCAGGTCACGGGCGTAATAACCGATGACTGCCAGCATGGCACCTAACTGGATAAAAATCTCGAAGGTGCCACCAGCATCTTGTTGAAAATGCAACCACTTTGCCACGATCAACAAGTGACCGGTCGATGAGATCGGCAAAAATTCGGTAAAACCCTCGACTGCCCCTAATATAATAATTTTCCACCACTCTACCATAATGCGCCGCGCTTTCTCTTTTGTAAATGGATTTATCTTGCAAAAATCGATAGTTGATCAATTAAAAATAAACTTTTACCAAGCCGATGAGACCACCAACAGCGACCAACCAGGCGGAATTGATCTTAAAACGCAATAAGATAACCGCCGCCCCGATTGCCAGCAGCAAGGTTGGCACATCAACAATGGCGGCGCGCCCTAACTGCCCAGTCACGCCAGCCATCAAACCAAGCGCCGCCACATTAATGCCGTCCAAGAGGGCCGAGGTCCAGGTCGAGCGCCGCAAATAGGGCACGATTCGATTGAGAATGGCAACAAAACCAAAGGATGGCAAAAAGATTCCAACCGTAGCCAGGATCGCCCCTGGCACGCCAGCCAGGACATAACCAATAAATGTAGCCGTAGTAAAGACCGGCCCAGGCGTGAACTGCCCACCGGTGTGACAGCGACGAATGGCAGCAGGCTAGAGAGACCGATAAGCGGCAACCAAGCAAACGAGGCGATCCTCGTGCCACGTCGCAAGGTCTGCACCAGCAGCACAATCAACCCACCGCCGAACAGCAAGATCAATTCGTTCACGCCCAGCAGATAGAGCACCAACACAGCGAACGCAAGCGCGGCGAGCAAGGGTCCTTTGACCGCCGTGCGCACTAGTTTGATCAAGGCGATTAAAACGATAGCGATGATAATCGGCTTAATGCCATAGAGCAACGCGTTACCTTGCAAGGTTTGGCCGTAGCGCACATAGACCCAAGCCAAGCACCCCACGATCAGCGCTGCCGGGAGGATAAAACAGAGCCCAGCGGCCACCAATCCGCGCCAGCCCGCGCGGTCGTAACCAATATGGATCGCCAGTTCCGTCGAATTGGGGCCCGGTATAAGATTGGTGGCGCCCACCAGATCAAGAAACTGCTGTTCATCCATCCATTGCCGGCGAACCACCACTTCATCATGCATCATGGCAATATGCGCAGCGGGACCGCCAAAGGCCGTAAAGCCCAACCGCAGAAAAAGACGAATCACTTGACCCAGTGAATCAGCAGATGTTGGCATAAATAACTTTCGTCACTGACTGATGCGAGATCGGTTGCCCGCCTATCATATCGAATAAGCAGCGCGAAAACAAGTCCATGCCGCGTAAAAGTTATCCTCAACTCAAACTGATTATGAGTGCGTTGCACGGGTCAAATTATTTTGCCCTTAGAAACCAATCCTGACCCGTGCAACGCACTCACTGGCCCTTAGTCCTTACGCCAAAAGAAGCCAGCTTTTAGCCAATTACGCAATGCCTTCAACCGAATAGGGCAAGCCTTGCGGCCAGATATCTTGTGGTTCGTAGCCAATAATGCGGCGCGCCGGTTCCAAATCCAAACGTTCGGCGTTTAAGGGTTTGCTGATCGCAAAGAGAATGACCGATTCGCCGCGTGGTGGATTGGGCGATTCGACACAGCGTTCGTGGAAGCGGTTGGAATCGTTGTGGCTGAAAAAGACATTCGGCCCGACTTCACTTTTGGCTAACTGGGCAGCCTCGTCGCGATTGCGTGGCAGCCAACCAATGCGGGCGCTGATCACCGAAAGATTATGCACACGGGCATACATGTCACCAGCAATTTCAGCCCAGGCTTTGGTGAGCGCGTAATGATTCACCGGCGCAGGGCCATCTTCGATCCGCACTGGGCCATGCTCTGGCTGGTGACCAGTGACCACCTGGAGCGTACTGGCGAGCACAAGCCGCTCGACGCCCAAATCTTTGGCCGCTTCACAAATATGATACAGGCCAATCACATTTGGTCCAAGCAGCACATCCATAAAATCAGCGGGATTCGGATACGCACCCAAATGGATGATCGTATCCATGCCCTCAACGGCCTGGCGCACCTTGTCGCGGTCACTCAGATCACCGATGACATAGTCAGTGAGACCAGGGGTGGGGTTGCGGGCAAAACCACGCACCGTATGGCCGCGCGCCAGCAAATGTTGGCACAACGGTTGGCCAATCGCACCGGTGGCGCCAGTGACCAGGACACGTTTAGGTTGCAGTGCTTGTTCTGTCATGTTCTCTCACTTTCTGCTTCGTATCAATAGGATGTTGTCAGCATACTATATCAGCAGGCGGGGAAACAGAAAAACAGGTAGCCAGCGTATATACACTGGCTACCTATTTTCCTGTTTCCCTATTTCCTACGGCTTGTTTCCCGACCTACTTTCTCACCGATAGTTCGTGATCGCCACGTTTAGCGTATAGCCGACCGATCCACTGGGGGTCACCACGCAGATCGTATAATCTTGGGTGCCTGGGAGGCGGCCCTGCCAGGAGCGAGATTCATTCACCACGCGTTTTAGGGGAATGCCATCGGCGCTCGTGATGCTAAAGTTAGCCTGATTGCCTGGCGAATTTATTTGCGCCTGCATTACTTGTTGGTTCGCTGCGCCTAACACATAACAGATGCGTTGCGGAAAGGTGACATGCCCAGTGAGCGTGGCTGAGGTGCCACCCGCCGAAAACTTGACGCGCTGCACGGGCGGATCCACCACAGCTAAAGGCTGCACAACAATGCGCAACGAATAATTGACTGTTCCGGAAGGCGTAGCGACGCAGATCACATAATCGCCGGTCACGGGCAAATGATCTTGCCAGGTGCGCGCTTCACTCTCAAGCCGCTTGATCGGGACACCGCCATTCACCGCCGGATCGACCGCTCGGAGCAAGAAATTAGCTTTATTAGCGGTTGACGTAATCGAAACCTGCATCAGTTGCGTCGCCTGTGCGCCCAAGATGTAGCAGACCCGTTGCGGAAAGGTGACCGCGCCAGTGAGCGTAGCCGAGGTGCCGCCGGCGGGGAATTTCACACGGATGGGCGCCGGTTCTGGCGTGGTGCTTTTCGGCGGAATGGTGATCACCAGCTTATACGCCACCGCACCAGTCGGCGTGGCGATACAAATCAGATAGTCACCATTGACGGGCAAGGCAATGGTGGCGGTGCGGTCTTCATTTTCCAATCGTTTGAGCGGTACACCGCTGTTCACGCTGGTGTCGACCGCTTGCACCAAAAAGTTGGCCTTGTTGCCCGGCGAGCTGATCGCCACCGTCATCGATTGGCCAGCCAGTGCGCTCAACACATAACACGGGCGCTGTGGAAAGGTGACATTCCCCGTCAAAGTGACCGAAGTCGCGCCCGCCGGGAATTGCACACGGGTGGCATTGGGCGTGACAGGCGCGGGCACGCGCAACTGTTGCCCCACATAAATGCGGTTGGCATTGCTGATCCCGTTGAGATCCATCAAAGTTTGAACTGTCGTTGCAAAACGTCGGGCGATTGAATAGAGCGTGTCGCCACGCTGCACCACATAGAGCCCCGTGCTCACCTGGAGCGCCGACGTGGCCAACGGGGCAGCCTGCACGCTGGACAGATTGACAATGTTGTTGGTCAATAACAACGAACAGAGCAACGTGAATACAAGCGTAAAATTAAGCCAAAATTGTTTCTTCATACCTACTCCTGATCGGTTCGATGGGTCAGGCGGTAAGTTCTTCTTGCCTGCTACCTGACTCTGCTATTGTAGACGTATTTGATGGCAAATTTGTTTTGGTCAATTGTAACGAGTTTTGGAGGAATTTATAACAAAGGCTTTGACGCAGAGGCGCAGAGGAAAAGCTTACACAGAGAACACGAAGGATGCACAGAGAACGCAGAGAAAATCGAAAATGCTGTTTCTCTGTGCTCTCTGTGTAAGCTTTTCCTCTACGTTCTCTGTGTAACCACTTTTTATGCTACACGAGTAACGTGAGTTTCTAAATCAAACTTATCCAAACCTTATGTCCCCACCGCCATGGGGTTTTCGCCAGTTGACAAGTAAAGCGTGTTTCGTATAATAGAATCAGGATAAGGGCACTCCACCCTTGCCACAGCTTCCCAAGCGCTCAACCCATTTAGACCATCATAAATCTAGTCCAAAGCGGACAAACAACTGACATGCTCCTCATTCACACCGGTGTCATCTGTGCGGCTCGTCTCTTTTAGGACGACCCCACATTGATCTTAATCTCAGCACCAGCAGCAACCAACAGGAGAAATCACCATGCAAGACCAAAGGAAGTGGAATCGTCGAGCGTTTCTGCGTTTAAGCGGCGGGGTCGCGAGTGTCGCCCTGCTCGCTGCCTGCCAACCAATTGTCGCGCCAGCCGGAACCGTACCCAGTGCGGCCAGCGGCACAACAACCATCACCACCACAGTCACAACAACGGGAAAAGGCGAAGCGCGCTTCGCCTATGTCGGCACCTATACCCGTGGTGCGCCAGGCGGCTGGTCAGACAAGGCCGAGGCAACCCACCCGACCGGCGTTGCGGTCTTTGCCGTCGCGCCAGAGACGGGGGCATTTACATTGATCGAGACCGTGCCCAGCGACAATCCATCCTACTTGACCCTGCACCCCACCCAACGCTATCTGTATGTGAGCAACGAGATTGCCGATTACGATGGTCAGAAGGATGCCGGCTCAATTGAAGCCTATGCGATCGATGAGACCAGCGGCAAGCTAACCCTGCTCAACCGCCAGGCCGTGGGTTCGATTCCGGCGCACATGTCCGTCGATCCCACCGGCAAATATCTGGTGGCTGGCATCTATGTGGGCGGCTCTTTCCAAGTGCTGCCGATCAAGGAAGATGGCAGTTTGGATGCTGTGAGCGACGAAGTCAAAGAGAGTGGCAAAGGTCCAAACGAGGCCCGCCAAGAAGCGCCGCACCCACACTGCGTGATCTTTGACCCAGCCGGCAAGTATATCGCCACCGCCGATCTAGGCAACGATAAAGTCCAGATTTTCCAACTGGCCGATGGCAAGCTCGTCAAAGCGAGTGAGCAATCTGTTGCGCCGGGTAGTGGTCCACGCCACCTCTCCTTTCATCCCAGCGGGCAATACCTTTATGTCATCTGTGAATTAACCGCGACGATCACCGCATTCCCTTACGATGCAGCAACGGGCGCATTAGGTGAGGCGCTCCAAGTGATCGGCACCGTGCCCGACGATTTCCCGCCCGACAAGAGCACCGCCGAAATCATGGTCCATCCGTCGGGCAAATTCCTCTACGGCTCGAACCGCAAATTTGAAGATCATCCATTGGCCGATGCAATCGTCGGCTTTGCGATTGACGAAGCCACTGGCAAGCTGACCTTGATCGAGCACACCACCGAGAACATCCACTTCCCGCGCGGCTTCAACTTCGACCCAACCGGCAAGTGGCTGTACGCCTTGAACCAAAAAGGGGACACGATTGTGCAACTCCTGATCGACCAGACCACCGGCAAATTGACGCCCACGGGTCTAATCACCGATACGCCCGTTCCCGTGAGCATCGCGTTTAAAGTATAGGCAGAGACTTGCCACCGCGCCCGCGTGGTGACGACCATTGATTGTCTGAGTTTTTAGCACCGTTTAAAAGAATTACATCATAAAACCCGCGTGCAACGCACAGACAAGTCTCTTGGTCGGACGCAGTATGTGATGGGCGTCCGTGCGTTGCACGCTGCTCTACCTAAGTCAGCGACAAACCGCGCCTATATTTTTTAGTAATTGAACGCATCACGGCCTCGTCAGATGCCCAGTGAGCGTTCCTTTCGTTTTTAACTATTTGCAGGCGAACAGGACAAGATCGGGTATAATCGCATTGGGCGAGATAGCGCTCGATGACGATAAAACGAAGCCAGGTGATGTTCAATTGGATGCGGCTGCCAAAGTGGGGGTGGGCGCACTTGCCATCATAAAACGGTGTTTAGTTAAAACCAAGCGCGACAATCTGTCCGGCCCTATTCACTGGCAGCTCTCAGTTGTTATCGTGAGCAACGGGGCCAAGGCCACTGCTCACTCGAATTTTCGGTTAGCATTCATTCGCACCCTATTTTCACGCCCAAGAGGAATTTCTCCCGTGCCAACCAACGTACAATATCAATTTATCCCGCTGCCCTTTACTGCCGTTGCCATCAACGATCGGTTCTGGTCGCCGCGCATCGAAGTGAATCGTACGGTCACGGTGCCGTATGATTTCCAGAAATCGGAAGAGACCGACCGCATCTCCAATTTTGATAAAGCTGCCGGGCGGCTGGCCGGCGACCACAGGGGCATCTTCTTCAATGATTCCGATGTCTACAAGGTGATCGAAGGCGCAGCCTATGCGCTTCATCTCTATCCAGACGCCCAGCTTGAACAATATGTCGATGGGTTGAACGCGAAAATTGCGGCCGCACAGGAGCCGGATGGTTATCTCTACACGGCACGCACGATTGCCGAGCGCAATGGCACGCCCGAAAAATTGAGCGCGGACCGCGAAGGTTTGACGCGCTGGTCGAATCTGAAGATCAACCACGAATTCTACAACGTCGGCCACTTGTACGAAGCTGCGGTTGCCTATTATCAGGCGACCGGCAAACGGATGCTGCTTGATGTGGCGCTGAAAAACGCCGACTTGATCGATAGCCTCTATGGTCCAGACAAGCTGCGTTATCCGCCCGGCCACCAAGAGATCGAGATAGGGTTGGTCAAGCTCTATCATGTCACCGGCAATGCGCGCTATTTGAAGTTGGCCAAGGCGATGCTCGATGAACGGGGCCGCGCCGACGGCCATGAACTTTATGGCCCGTATGCGCAGGACCATCTGCCTGTGACCGAGCAGCGTGAGGCGGTTGGCCACGCCGTGCGCGCCGTCTATATGTATGCGGGCATGGCCGATGTCGCCAGCCTGACCGGTGACCGCGCGTATATTGATGCGATTGACCAGATCTGGACCAATGTTGTCGCCAAGAAGCTTTACATCACGGGCGGAATTGGGGCGCGCCATGAAGGAGAAGCCTTTGGCGAAAATTATGAGTTGCCCAATGCGACCGCGTATAACGAAACTTGCGCTGCGATTGCCAATATCTACTGGAATCAGCGGCTCTTCCAATTGCATGGCGATGCCAAATATATTGATGTGCTGGAGCGCTCGCTCTACAACGGCTTTCTGCCGGGAGTTTCCTTTAGTGGCGACCGCTTTTTCTATGTGAACCCATTAGAATTTGATGGCGTCTACCGCTTTAATCGGGATGACTCGTTGGTGCGTATGCCCTGGTTTGGCTGTTCCTGCTGCCCGACCAACGTGGTGCGCGTCTTCCCTGCGCTGGGCGGTTATGTCTATGCGCAAACAGCGGAACGGCTTTACGTCAACCTGTTTATGGGCAGCCAGACTGTTGTGCAATTGGGCGGCGTCAATGTCCAAGTGAACCAGCAGACAGATTACCCGTGGAATGGAGCGATCAAACTCACGCTTCAGCCAGAGCAGCCAGTCACCTTTACACTGTGCCTGCGCATCCCCGGTTGGGCGCAAGGGCAACCGGTCCCGAGCGATCTTTATCATTATGTCGATGCCACCAGCACCCCCGCCGAAATCACGTTGAATGGGGCAGCATTGGCGTTCCAACTCGAACAGGGTTATGCGCAGATCGAGCGCACATGGCAAGCGGGTGATGTCGTCACGTTGACGCTGCCCATGCCGATCCGGCGCGTGGTGGGCCATCCCAATGTAGCCGACACGGTTGGCAAAGTGGCGCTGGAGCGCGGTCCGTTGGTCTATTGTCTGGAAGGCGTGGATAATAACCAACAGGTGCTAGGCGCCGTATTAGAGGATGCTGCCGAATTGAGCGCCGAATTTATGCCCGATCTATTGCATGGCGTCACTGTACTGCGCGCCCAACAAAGCGCCACCAATCTTTTATTTATTCCTTATTATGCCTGGGCGCATCGCGGCGTGGGCGAAATGACCGTCTGGTTGAAACGAGCAATGTAATGGCTTCCCTGAAAGAACAACTCACCGTAATCGTGGCCGACACCTTTGCCAGTTGCGGTTATGACCGCAAATATGGCACGGTGCAGACCTCCGACCGCCCTGATTTAAGCCAGTTCCAGTGTAACGGGGCGTTGGCGGCGGCGCGCCAATATAGCACCAATCCGCGCCAGATCGCACAGGCGGTTGTCGATAAACTGAGCGCGTTGGATCTGTTTCAAGGCGTGACCATCGCCGGCGCAGGCTTTATTAATTTGACGCTCCGCGATGAATATTTGGTGCAGCATATTCGCACGCTAGCCGCCGACGAACGCCACAATTGCACGCCGGTCGCCCAGCCGCGCAAGGTGATCGTCGATTACGGTGGCGCGAACATTGCCAAGCCGATGCACGTTGGTCATATGCGCGCGGCGATTATCGGCGAAAGTCTGAAGCGACTCACGCGCTTTTTGGGCCACGCTGTTTTGGGCGATGTGCATCTGGGTGACTGGGGTTTGCCGATGGGCATGGTGATCAGTGAGTTGAAGCTACGGCATCCCGATTGGCCCTACTTTGATCCGAACCATCAGGGTCCTTATCCGGCAGCGTCGCCCGTCACCATTGCCGATCTGGAAGAACTGTATCCAGCGGCCAGCCAACGCACGCGCGAAGATCCTGCTGCGCTAGAGGCCGCACGCCAGGCGACCTTTGCCCTGCAGAATGGTCAACCCGGTTATTTTGCGTTGTGGCGCCATTTTATGGATGTGTCGCTCGTCGAACTCAAGCGCGACTATGCCGATCTGAACGTTGAATTCGACTTATGGCTGGGTGAAAGCGACACGCGCGACCGCATCATGCCGCTGATCGAACGGTTGCAAAGGGAAGGCTATGCGCACGAAAGCCAGGGTGCGCTGATCGTCGATGTCACCCAACCCGAAGATGCCAAGGAGATGCCACCGCTGCTCTTGATAAAAACGGATGGTGCGGTGCTCTACGGTACGACGGATCTGGCAACGATTGAACAGCGCGTCCAAGAACTCAGCGCAGAATTGATCCTGTATGTCGTAGACAAGCGCCAGAGCAATCACTTTCAACAAGTCTTTCGGGCTGCCCACAAGACCGGCGTGGCGCCCGCAACAATTGGGTTGGAACACATTGCCTTCGGCACCATGAATGGCAAAGATGGCAAGCCGTTCAAGACGCGCACGGGCGGCGTGATGAGATTGCGCAGCCTCATCGATATGGTGATTGAGAAGGCGCAGGAACGGCTGACCGAGGTCGAAGCGGCCAAGAACTACGACGCAGCCGAAAAGGCCGAAATTGCCCACCTGGTTGGGATGGCCACCCTTAAATATGCGGACTTGATGAACCACCGGGCAATTGATTATGTCTTCGACCTGGATCGTTTCTCAGCTTTTGAAGGACGCACTGGGCCGTATCTACTCTACACGATGGCCCGCAGCAAATCAATTTTGCGCAAAGCCAGCGAACTCGGCTATCTGTTTGGCCCGATCAACGCACCGGCGGATGAAGGCGCGCGCGCGCTGTTGCTCAAGCTTGCTGAACTGCCAGATGTGCTCGATTTGGCTTTTGCCGAACGCGCGCCCAACCATCTGTGCGAATATGCCTATACTTTGGCAACAACGTTTAATCGCTTCTATCATGATCATCATATTCTCAGCGAGCCCGATCAGGTGCAACAAGCGTCTTGGCTCGCGCTGGCAAAGGCAACCGTCTCTGAATTAGAATTGGTATTAAATTTGCTCGGCATTCAAACGCCTGAGCGTATGTAAAGACCAGCGTTTTTCAGCTTCCACGTATGAGGAGTGTGAGGATGAGTTCCCTTTTGTACGATCTGTTCGACGTGACCAAACCGGTGATCGCCATGGCCCATTTTCCAGCCCTGCCTGGCACCCCGCGTTATGATCCCCAATTGAGCATCGACCAAGTTGTCGAACGGATGCGGCGTGACATCGATCACTTATTGAATAACGGCGTCGATAGCATCATGTTCTGCAACGAAGACGACCGTCCCTACACTTTCCAGGCCGACTTTGAAGCCATTGCCGTGATGACGCGCGTGATCACCGAGTTGCGCCCAAAAGATCGCCCTTTTGGCGTCGATTTCTTGTGGGATGCCAAAGCGCCGCTGGCCATTGCCAAAGCGACTGGCGCCGCCTTTATCCGCGAAGTCGTGACCGGGGTCTACGAAAGTGATATGGGCATCTGGGCGCCCGACGCCGCGGTGCTCTACCGCTACCGTCGCCAGATCGACGCCGAAAATGTGCGGATCTTCGCCAATATCACGCCCGAATTCGCCTCGGCCCTGGGCAACCGCACGGTCGGTCAACGCGCCAAAAGCGCCGTGGTCTCCAGCTTGGTTGACGCGATCCTGATCTCTGGCGCGATGGCCGGCGCGCAACCCGACGCAGCCTGGCTACGCGAAGCCAAAGAAGCCGTGGGTGACACGACGCCTGTCTTTCTCAACACGGGTGCGCGGCCCGATAATATTGCCGAATTCCTCACCATTGCCGACGGTGTGATTGTTGGGTCAGCGCTTAAAGTGGATGGCTACACCTGGAACCCCGTAGATCCGCAACGCGTCAAAGCGTTTATGGAAGC
>JAPLGZ010000087.1 GCA_026389895.1 Chloroflexota bacterium
AGCCATTTTCGTTTGATGGAGTCATCATGCTGGGCCTTTTTGTATAAATTTAATTTGATTTTCCTCATTATATCAACTAAACTATCAAAATGACAAGAACTGACAAAAAAGTGGGGTACCCACCAAAAAGTAAGGTAATCGAAGAAATGTCAGCGGCGTCGGTGGCGGCCAGGGAGACCGAAGAGGCGTTGAAGTTTTTAGAAGGGCGCTGGAAGATGGTAATCATCTTTCACCTCATTACTCGCCCTGTGCTACGGTTCTCTGAACTGGAGCGGGCGATCCCGGCTGTCTCGCAGAAAATGTTGATCCAGCAGCTCCGTGAGTTGGAGCGAGATGGGATCGTGCAGCGCACCGTTCATCCTCAAGTGCCGCCGAAGGTGGAATACACCCTGACAGCTTGGGGCCGAGACTTATGTCCTGCGCTGGACGCGCTCTTAAAGTGGGCGGCGTTACGAAAAGTGGACGCAGAGGCATAAATGTCGTTCCTGATCAATTATTTCACTTTGCGTGAAAATTTGGGGAAAGTGTATGAGATCTCCTGCAATCAAACCCTCTTGGCCAGTTAGCCATCACCAAACACCACCCAGCATTGGCAAGTTTCCCTTGGGCATTCTGGCTGAATATCAACGTGACCCGTTGAAGCTATATATGCGCGCCATGCTTGAATATCGCGACCTGGTGCGTATGCGGTTTGGCCCAAGCTATTCCTATGTGGTCTTTCATCCCGATTATGTCCAGCATATCTTGGTCGATAACCGGAAAAATTTTCAGCGCAATAAATTGCGGAATGGTCTGTTCAAAGTGGTGACGGGCGAAAATTTGTTTACAAGTGACGGGGATTTCTGGTTGCGGCAGCGGCGCTTGTTGCAACCAGCCTTTCACCGCCAACGCATCTTTGGCTTTGGCCAGCTGATCACCAATTGCGCGGCCCAGATGTTGGCCGCTTGGGACCAATATCCGTCTGGGGCGCGGCTCGATGTAGATCAAGAGATGATGCGTGTTACATTGCGCACGGTGGGGCTGGCGCTCTTCAGCACAGATCTGACGGCGAACAGCAGTGAAATCGGTCACGTTATCACGAAGAGCAGCGCTTATTTCACCTATCGGCTGACACACCTATTGGCCCCGCCACTCTGGGTGCCCACCCCGCGCAACCGAGAGTTCAAACGCTTGCAGGCTTCCGTGGGGCATAGAGTGCCCGAGTTGATTGCCACCCGCAAACGCCTGATTGCGGAACAAGGTGATGCCGAGAACGCAGGGCGCCCGGTTGACATGATCGATCTGTTGCTGAATACGCGTTATGAAGACACGGGCGAAGCGATGGACGATGAGCAAATGGGACGTGAAATTCGCATCTTTATCGGCGCGGGCCACGAAACAACCTCAAACACATTAAGTTGGACCCTCTATCTGCTATCGCAGCATCCCGAAGTGGAAGCCAAACTCCAGGCGGAAGTAGACCAGGTGTTGGCCCAGCGGACACCCACAATGGAAGACATTTCGCAGTTACCCTATATGCGCAAGGTGTTAGAAGAATCGATGCGACTCTACCCGGCGGCTTGGGCCATCTCTCGCCAGTCGATCAACGAGGATCAGTTGGGGCCCTATTACCTACCAGCGGATGCCAGTGTGATTCTGCCCATTTACGCGGTGCATCACCACTCGGATTTCTGGGAAAACCCTGAACAGTTTGACCCCGAACGGTTTGCACCTGAACGGGCGGCCCAACAACATCGCTTCGCTTATTTCCCATTCGGCGGCGGACCGCGCCAGTGCATCGGCAACACCTTTGCCATGACCGAAGCCCACCTAATCTTGGCGATGATCGTCCAGCGCTACAAATTGCGGTTGCAACCGGGCATCAAAATCGAGCCGATGCCATTGATCACATTGCGCATCAAGGGTGGCTTGCCGATGACATTGGAACGCCGGTAGCCGCCTTACGCACGTTAGGCAATAGGAAAAAGCGGTTACACAGAGCACGAAGAGGAGGCACAGAGCACACAGAGAAAAAGCAAACTTGCTCTGACATTTTTTCTCTGTGTGCTCTGTGTAACGCTTGTTTTGCCTCACGCTCCATCCAGCGGCAATTCAACGGTGAAGCATGCGCCCTGCCCCGGCGGGCTTTCGACCCAAATGCGCCCCCCCATCTGTTCTACCTGTGCTTGGACAATCGAAAGCCCTAACCCCGCGCCTGTGCCATTGCCGGCCTTGGCGCTCCGGCGACTGTGCGCCTTGTCGACGCGATAGAAACGTTCAAAAATATGCGACAAATCTTCCGGCAGAATTCCTGGCCCGGTATCTTGGACCCGCAACTGGCAGCGCCCATTCACCACTTGCGCCGCGAGTTGCACCGTGCCGCCAGCGGGCGTATAGTTGACGGCATTGCTCAACAAATTGATCAGTATGGTTTCAATATCCTCAGCGGCAACGCGCAAAAGGGGCAGGTCGTTGGGCACGGATCGGAGCAAGGTTAAATTGGCCTGTTGCATGCGCAGCTCCATGATGTCGGCCACGCGCCGCAAAAGCACAGCTAGATCCACCCGTTCAGTCGGCGGTTGCTTGCTGCCAATCTTTTCATCGAGCAGCGCCAGATCAAGCAACGTGTTGGATAAGCGCCGCAAACGGTCGGCCTCACTGTCAATCTCGGCCAGATAGCGCCGCGTGAGGGCGGGATCCCGTTCGCCAACATCCAGCAATGTTTCGCTGCGCAATTTAATGTTGGTGAGTGGCGTGCGCAATTCGTGGCTGGCGTTGGCAATAAATTCACGTTGTTGTTCCATGCTGCGCCGTAATACCTGCACCATGCGATTAAAGGCATACGCCAGCGCGCCCAATTCGTCGGCGGTTTCAATGGGCGCCTGGCGTTCCAGATCGCCTGAGGCAATTGCCAGCGCGGCTTCCTTCATGGCGATCAAAGGGCTTACCAAGCGGCGTCCCAACAAAACACCCAGAACGGTGACCAGGACCAGGGCTAACACCCCTAGAACAATGACAGTGGTTAGCAGTTTTTGAACTTTGGCCAAGATATAGGTCATGGGGCGGGAGAGTTGCACCACGCCGACAATCGCGTCATCTTGCTGGATCGGCGCGGCCACATAGAGCATCAACATCCCACTAAGCGGATCAACACGAATATCGCGCCGATCTAATTTGCGCAAGGCCATTTGTACTTCGGGTTGTTGGCCTTGATTCACTAATTGGGTTACTGGATAACGACTATCGGCCAGCGGACGACCCGACGGGTCAAGAATAGTGACACGCGTCCCAATCGTCGCCGCATATAAGGTGGCGGCCTGTTGTAGCCGCAACGTGCGTGGTGGCTGTAACTCGTTCGCAGAGTTACTCTTTTGATCATCCGCATCAGGCGCCGACGATGATGTATGGGGCTCACCGTGTTGATCGCGCCATTGCTCATGCTCCTTAAGCTCGGTGATATAGCCGTTCAATGGGTCTTGCAAGGCATTGCGGGCAAGGAAGGCTTCGATTTCTAGTTGCCGGTCGGCTTGCTCGATCTGTGTGTCGTAGATGATGATCCCGATCAAGGTGATCAACAACAACAAGATCAAGAAGACAACGGTGCTATAGGTGAAAACAATTCGATATTGGAGGCTGCGCTGCCAGGGCCAGCGCGGGGTGGGGAGCCCAGCGTACGGCGATTCCAGCAGATCTGGCCGCGGTTTATGCGTCATGTTTCTTCAGCTCATCCAGCGAAATCATGCGATAGCCGACACCGCGCACGGTCAAAATCAACTGCGGGTTGGCAGGATCGGCTTCTAATTTCTCACGCAGCCAGCGAATATGCACATCCAACGTGCGTGGATCGCCAATCCAGGCTTCGCCCCAGACTTGGTCGAGCAGTTCACCACGCTTGATCACAGCCCCATCGGCATCGAGCAACGCCATGAGTAAGTCATATTCACGCTGCGACAGCGCGACAACTTCGTTGTGCTGGCAGACAATATGGCGTTTTCGGTCAATCGTGAGCGCGCCTAATGTGATGATGTCACTTGAAACACCTTCTGGGGTGTGCTGGCGATCATAGGCCACCCGCCGCAAAGTGGCATGAATCCGCGCCAGCAACTCCCAAAAACTAAATGGCTTGACAATGTAATCATCCGCCCCCATCTCCAGCCCGCGAATGCGCGACATCTCTTCGCCGCGCGCCGTCAACATCAAGATCGGCACGGTGCTTTTTTGCCGGATCGCCTGGCAGACTTCCCATCCCTGCATTTTTGGCATCATCACATCCAGCAAAATCAGATCGGGAAAATGCTCGAACGCCTGGCGCACAGCTGCCTCGCCATCATAGGCCGTTAAAACCCGATAGCCGACCTTTTGTAATTGATAACTCAGCGCATCGACGATCATTTCGTCATCGTCGGCAATTAGAATGGTCTGGTCCGTCATGCTGCTGCCCTCGCCGATAAATTCGCATAAAACTCTTTTACCCTATTATAGCGCAGATAAGGCGAGGAAAGGTGTGCTTTATCGTGATATTGAGTTAAGAACAGGTTAAGCATTTTCCAAAAGCAAAAGCGCCCAAGGCTTAACATAGGCATAACGCAGCCCTAACCTGCCTTTAGCCCAGTGAGATGCGAAATCGGCTACACTGGGCCATGTCATCAAACACAAACTTGAGCGGAAATCAGGAAAGCCCAATCAAATTTAAAACTTGTGTTACGCTGGTCCATCGCTAATCGTAGGGGTGCCCAGAGGGCGCCCCTACGTTGTTCGTTAGATGATTGCATAACATAATTTAATAAGTCAGATCCATACTTTATAGACCCGAGGAGAATTTCAGTGAGTCGCATTCAAACTTTTATCCAAGAACATTTCACCAACCTGCTGCTCTTGTTTGTCGCAGGCGGCTTTTTTATGTTGGTTGCCGAATTACTGTTGACCCACCACACGGATGGCATTCAATTAGTGGCGGTCATCGCCAGTGTAGCCGGTCTACTCTTTGCCCTAGTTGGCTTGTTCAGCCGCGGCAAGGCAAGCATGGCGTTGGTCGTTGCCTTTTTGTTGCTGTCCGTAACCGGCGTGATCGGAGTCCTTGAGCATAACGAGGAGCGTGGGGGAGAACGCGAGGCCGTGGCGACAGTACGGGTTGCGCGCACAGACAACGCAGCCAATAGTCGAGCAAACTTTCAACAGCAACCAGGCTTTCGTCGCGAAGAAGGCGGTACGCCACCCCCTCTTGCGCCGTTAAGCCTGGCTGGACTTTCGCTGATCGGCGCAGTCACGCTGGTGAGCCGCAAAGAAAAAGTGACCGAAAACGCAGAGTCGCTTAACGCTTCAGTCGCTTAGCGTTTTCACAATACGCCTATAATATCTTCATCTTTCTCTCAAACTTATCTGTTAGGATCAAGTTTGGATCGATAAACAAGGTCCGTCGATAGATAGTGTGATGAGTCAGGAGACATGAATGTCTAGCATAATCCGCATGATTAAAAAGTTTTTTGTATCTGCCTTCGTGGTGGTCACATTTGTCGCCTATGTCCTGCATGAACGCGTCGTGAATCCAGAGGGCAGCCTCAGCGTCACGACACCAATGCCAATTGCAGCGATCACGCAGCCAATTCAGGTTGCGCCGACGGCAACATCAACGTCGGCGCCAGCATTTGCCACCGAAGAGACAAACCTGCGGCCAACGCCAACCGCGACACCGGCGCAACTGGTGCTGGTTGCTACGCCTACGCCGCAAATTTTGCCGACATCGACAGCCTTGCCTACCTCTACACCAGAGATAAATGGTCAATACAAGGACGGCACCTACACCGGCGTGGAAGCCAATGCCTTGTATGGTTGGGTGCAAGTGGCCGCCGTGGTCCAGAATGGACAACTCACGGATGTGCAATTCTTACAATATCCGCAAGATCGGCGGACATCGGTCCGGATCAATTCAAGAGCGGTGCCCAATTTGCAAAGCGAAGCGATTCAAGCCCAAAGCGCCAATGTGGATATTGTTTCGGGCGCCACGTTGACCAGTCGTGCGTTTATCCAATCCTTGCAATCGGCGCTTGATACGGCAAAGGCGTAATCATGCAAGAGACACGCATCCTCATGGGCATGCCGATTACGGTGGAGTTGGTGGACGATTTCCCACCAGATCGCTTGAGGGAAGCCATCAATACGGTTTTTGCCTATTTTGAATATGTTGACGAAAAATTCAGCACCTATAAAGAGTGCAGTGAAATCTCCTTGATCAACAACGGGGCGTTGACGATAGAAGCGGCCAGCAAGGATATGCAATTGGTCTTTGCCCTCTCTGAACAGACCAAACAGGCTACCAATGGCTATTTTGACATAACGCACAACGGCCGCTATGACCCGTCTGGGTTGGTCAAGGGGTGGGCGATCTATCATGCGGCGGCCATCTTACGGCAAAAGGACTTTGCCAATTTCTATGTGGAGGCCGGGGGTGATATCCAAGTGGCGGGGAAAAATGCCTTTGGGCAAGACTGGCGCGTGGGCATTCGCAACCCCTTTAATCTACACGAAATCGTCAAAGTGCTCGCCGTGAGCAATGGTGGCGTAGCGACTTCTGGCACCTATATCCGAGGTCAGCATATTTATAACCCCAATAATCTGGGGCAACTGATGACCGAAGTGGTCAGCTTAACCGTGATTGGCGCTGATATCTACGAGGCAGACCGTTTTGCCACTGCGGCTTTTGCGATGGGTCGCGCCGGCATCACCTTCATTGAACAGCTAGAGGGTTTCGAGGGTTACCAGATCGACCAGCAGGGACAGGCAATTTTCACGAGTGGCTTTGCGAGGTATGTAAGTGATGCTAAAACTCATTGATCACCAATTAAACCGGATCACCATGTACCGGTTGATTCTCTATTATCTAATTTTTTTGCTTGGCGCGGCGGTGAGCCTCGCGTTTGCCGGGGTCTTGCAAACGGATCCGTATGCATTGCTATTCACGACCGCTTTTCTGTTGGCGGCTTGTTCGCTCACCAATTGGATCTTTGCCAAGGCCTTCGATGTCAGTCCGAACGCCGAATCGGTCTATATTTCTGCATTGATTCTAGCCTTGATCATCTCGCCGCTACAGTCGTATCATGATCTCTGGTTTCTCGGTTGGGTGGCAATCTGGGCGATGGCATCCAAATATATGGTTGCCATCCACCGCCAACACTTGTTCAATCCGGTCGCCTTTGCGGTGGCTGTCACCTATTTTGCGATCGATCAATCGGCCAGTTGGTGGGTGTGGGATGCGCGGTTGTTGCCCTTTGTCCTGCTGGGCGGCCTCTTGCTCGTGCGCAAAATGCGACGATTTGATCTAGTCTTTAGTTTTTTGCTCACGGCAGCCGTAACCATGTTGGCTTTTAGCCTACTCAGCGGGGACAACCTCGTGGCCGAGTTGCAGCGGCTGGTCGTCTACTCACCACTCTTCTTTTTTGCCTTTGTGATCCTCACCGAGCCGTTGACAACACCGCCGACCCGGGCTTGGCGGATTGGGTATGGCGCCTTGGTGGGTTTTCTCTTTGTGCCGCAAATTCATATTGGCGGATTTTACACCACGCCAGAAATTGCGATTCTGATTGGGAATATCTTCGCCTATCTCGCCAGCCCCAAAACAAAATTGATCTTGAGACTAAAGGAGAAAATCCAGATCGCACCCGGTGTTTACGATTTTATCTTTGCGCCTGACCGTAAGTTTGCCTTTGCACCCGGCCAGTATATGGAGTGGACCCTTGGCCATGTTGAGCCGGACAGTCGCGGCAATCGTCGCTACTTCACCTTGGCCTCTGCGCCAACCGAGGACCAGTTGCGAGTAGGGATTAAGTTTTCGCAAAATTCTAGCACCTTTAAACAGGCGCTGCTCGCCATGAACCGCGATAGCGAAATCGTGGCCGCGCAATTAGCCGGTGATTTTGTCTTGCCAGACGATCCAAAGCAGAAATGTGTACTGATCGCTGGCGGCATCGGGATTACGCCATTCCGCAGCATGATCCAATATTTATTGGACACACGACAACCACGCCCAATCACCCTATTTTATGCGAATAGGACAGTCAATGAAATTGTCTATCAAGATGTTTTCGAGCGCGCCCAACGCCAATTAGGCATCAAAACAATTTACACAGTGACGGACCCGCGTGACCTACCAGCCTGGTGGCCAGGCAAGGTGGGTCGCATCAGCGCCGAATTGATCAAAGCCGAAGTGCCCGATTATCAAGATTGCGTGTTTTATATCTCTGGCCCGCAGGGCATGGTAGATGCGTTCAAAACACTGCTGCGCCAGCTTCATGTCAAGCCCGCCCATATCAAGACGGATTTTTTCCCAGGGTTTGCCTAAGCAGCAAACCAGGTACACTTATTCACCGGCTGGCACAGAAAACCGCGCCCAAGGGGCGATCACCTTTTAGGTGCGAAAAAGGACATTGCATCAGTTGGAATTTTCATCTTAGCCTGGATGAGTTACTTTAAGGCGTCATTGCTGTCACTGACAGCGATGACGCCTTTTTTGTTGACTATCTATCGCATCGACAGTATGATACTAGCTAGCTCTGTTTTACCAGCGTTAGGAACTGATCATCATGGCTAATCCGCTAGATTCCACAACACGATTTTCTAGCCGTGTGGAAAATTACGTCAAATATCGCCCTACCTATCCATCCGCCGTCATCGAAATCCTGGCCGAGCATTGCCAACTGACAGCTGACTCGGTGATTGCCGATGTCGGCTCTGGCACGGGCTTGTTGACCGAGCTATTTCTAAAGCACGGCAACCAAGTTTTCGGTGTAGAACCCAATCGCGAGATGCGCGAGGCCGGCGAACGGTTGCTCAGCGCGTATGCCAATTTTACCAGTGTTGACGGCACCGCTGAAGCGACGACGTTGCCGGCCCAGCGTGTTGATTTTGTCACAGCGGGGCAGGCATTTCACTGGTTTGATGGGGCCAAGACGCGGCAAGAATTCAAACGTATTTTGAAGCCCCAAGGGTGGGTGGCGCTCGTGTGGAATGTGCGCCAGACCGAGGCTACGCCATTTATGCGGGAATACGAGCAACTAGTTCACCACTATGCGATTGATATGGAGAATACAAGCCAGGAATATCGGGTCAATAATACTGTACTCGCCGCGTTTTACGGATTGGGTGGCTATCAGCAAGTGAACAGCGCCTATCAGCAAGTGTTTGATTTTGCGGGGGTAAAGGGGCGTTTGTTATCAAGTTCGTACATGCCAGACGTTGGGCATCCGCTGTATACAGCGATGTTGGCGAGTTTGGCAACGCTCTTTGAGGCGCATCAGGTGAACGGCGCCGTTGCGATTGAATATGAAACCCGTGTCTATTTTGGTCATTTGAGCTAAGGCCGCTGTCAGCGGATTCTGAGAACGGATTGAACGGATGGCGGCGTAAAATTTGTGCTTGGTCGCGCTTAGTAACCGATTCGAGCGCTATCAATCCGCTCCCCTCCTGACAGCGGCTGTGATTTTTGCAAAACCAGGGTATAAAGGCAAGTTATTTACATGAATCAAGCAAGCCTATGGCGTCAGGAAATTGCACGCGAAGTAGCGCCAGTCTATGCCGCCAATCCCAACGTAGCGGCGAT
>JAPLGZ010000799.1 GCA_026389895.1 Chloroflexota bacterium
GGAGGGCTGGGGTGGGGCCGCTTGGTGGTAGACACGACCGCACCCAACCCCCACCTAGCCTCCCCCTGGTAAGGGGAGGAACTAATGCGGGAAGGCCATAACGATCCTTCTGTCCACCAAACAGCTCCCTCCCTCGTTTAGGGAGGGCTGGGGGTGGGGCCGCTTGGTGGTAGACACGAAGGCCACCGCACCCCCCACCTAGCCTCCCCCTGGTAAGGGGAGGAACTAATGCGGGAAGGCCATAACGATCCTTCTGTCCACCAAACAGCTCCCTCCCTCTTTTGGGGAGGGCTGGGGTGGGGCCGCTTTTATAAACAGACCATTTCAATCAAACGCCGGTAGATCTCCACCGCACTCGAAAGCTGGGCCACGTCAATCCACTCGCCCACCGTGTGCGCTTGGGCAATGTTGCCAGGGCCCAGGATCACCTGTTGCGTGTGCGTTTGATAGACCAGTGCCTCTGTGCCAAAAGGCACCGTCTCAGCTTTGGCGATGCCCGTGGCCTGGAGCGCCATCTGCACAATTTCGGCATCCGGCGCCACATGAAAAGGTCCAGCCCCACGCCAGGTTACTTCGAGGTCATATTTTTTGGCCTTTTCGACAATCAGGGCGATTGCATCCTCATGGTTGACATTGGGCATAGTGCGCAGACTCAATGTGCAGACAGTTTTGGCGGCAGTGACGTTCGACTTGCAGCCAAAGTCATCGAGCACCATGTTAAAGCCAAAGGTGGGCGGCGCAAATTCGTGGTTCAAATAACGTTCATCGGTCTTGAACACTGGCACCAATGCCGCCATTTCCGCCAAGAAAGGCGCAATCAAAAAATTCGCCGATACACCCCGATCCGTGCTCGTATGCGCGGCTTGCCCATGCGCAGTGACATAGAGACTGATGCCGCCTTTATGCGCGTACACAGGGATCATCTGTGTCGGTTCAGCAACGACACCATAGGTGGGCCAATTTTCGTGTAAGATCGTCGATGCTTGCTCCACCTGATAGGCACCACCATAGCCCACCTCTTCGTCGGCTGTGACGACAATATACAACGGTTTACGCAGTTTGCTGGCATCAATGCTAGCCGCGGCCATCATCGTCGCGGCCAGCGGCCCCTTCATATCGCAACTGCCGCGACCGAGCAGACGACCGTCTTGCTCCACAGGATCAAATGGGCTCCAACCCTGGTCACCGGGAACGGTATCTGAATGCGAGAAAAAGCCGAGACCGCCCGTACCCTGGCCCAGCTTCGCCACCAAGCTGACTTTGGCTTCGCCGGTTGGTTCGGTGTAAGAGAGCCGTTCGATCTCAAAGCCACCCTGTTTTAGTTGCGCTTCGAGAAAATCAGAGACAGCGGCATTGCTGATATTACTGGGTGAAGGGATGGCGACAAGGTCTTTGGTGAGTTGAAGGACATCATACGATGTACGTATCATTTCTTACTGATTCCTTACATATTTTGCGGATTGGGACGATTAAAATAGAGAGGTTGGTTATAAAGAGATGCCTATGCCAGATTACGGGCATGGCATGGAAAAGAACAGGAATATTATCGCTCTATTTTGGCAGAAACCCAAGTTTCAATCTTATGGACAAACCCAAATTACACACGTCATTTCTCATAAAATTTTCAATCGCGTGCCTAAGCTTGCTGATTATTGGTCAGCCGCCAATCCAAGTTACAGCACAGACTAGTCCCCCACGCGCAGCGGCAACGGTTACCATCGAAACCGGCCACTCACCGGCCCAAGCCTATCTGCGGGTCAACAATCACATCTTGATTGATGAACCTGGCAACCATCTGGACCGGCCACAACTAAGCCCTGATGGCCAAACTGTGGCGGTGGCCGTGATGCCAACGGGCAGCGAAGCCGCAGCGTTGGCCCGGCTCTCTCTTTTCGATAGCGCCAGCGGCCAGTTGCTCATAACGGTGCCCGGTCATACACCGCATTGGGCCGCTGATGGCGCAACGGTGACGTTTGAGGATGGCGGGAAGCTGGTCACTTACAACTTGAAAGCTCGCCAGGTGATGCACACGGAGGACCGGCCGTCCGAACCAACGGCGCAACCACCGGTCGACGCGGCCACGCGCCACGCGCCACTGGCGCCATTCGCTTATCCAGAAACAATTCGCGTCTTACATCATGCGAATAATGCCTGTCGGGATGAACCCGCTGGACAAATTGACGTGATCCCGTTCGAAGAATATGTGGCCCGCGTGGTGCCGGCCGAAATGCCGGCCTTCTGGCAATTTGCAGCCCTGGGGGCCCAGGCTGTTGCCGCCCGCACGTATGCCTGGGCGCAAATCCTGGCCGGACGACCCGATTATGACGTGACAGACTGGGCAAACTTCCAGATGATGTGCGACGATCACTATCCGATCTCAGACGCCGCCGTGGCCGCGACAACCGGGCAATACCTGAGCGAAATTGGCGATGTGACGGCCTTGCCGATCTCCGCCATGTACAGCGCAGAAAATGGTCACCCCACGCTCACCAACCCGAACGTCACCTATTTGCAAGCCGTGCCAGATCTCTTCGCCTTAGGCCAGGTGCGCAATGGGCATGGTTATGGCCTAAGCCAATGGGGTGCGCAACGAAGGGCATTGGCCGGGCAGACCTACCAGCAGATTCTCGGTCACTACTACACGAATGTCAACCTGCAAAATGGCACAAATCCCGGTCAACTTCTCGGTGGTCTCCATGAACCACTGGTTGGCGATGCCATCACGGCCAATGCCCTGCACTGGCACGCCTTGACCTCTTACGCAGCGTCGGACATCACGTTGAAGATTCATAGTCCTGAATTCACCGAACCAGTGAGTTTGAATGGCAGCGAAGGCGTCTGGCGCGCGCCCTTTCAGTTGGCCGACAAGACAGCGCTCACGGCCGAACTATGGGTTGACGGCGCGCGCCAAGATCAAGTCGTCTTGCCCGTGGATACGACGGCACCGCCAGCGCCCAGTCTTACCATGCCAGCCGTGGTGAATAGCCCCCAATTCTCGATCACGACCACGGCGGAAACGGATGCGCTTGTCGGGTTGAGCCAAGCCTGGTTATGGGAAGGTGAGACGCTCTCGCACACTCAGAATAGTGGCGCGGTAGTCGCTGATGTCAATGCCACCAATGGGCTGGCCTGGTCAGCCCGCGCCGGTGTGGATCAAGCAGGGGCCTGGTACGGCCCCTATACAACGCTCTTAGCACCGGGGCGTGATTACCGAGCGATCTTCTGGCTGCGTGCGAATGTGGCCATGGGCGCGCAAGTCACGGCCGTAAAAACGAAGGCCGTGCAAGCGACCACACCGATTGCGCATCTCGACGTAACCGATCAAGGCGGTGACGACATCTTGGGATTGCGTGATGTCTGGCTCAGTGACTTTGCCAGCGCAGATGGCTATCGACCGATCGCGGTGGATTTTCACCTTTTCGAGGCGGCCGACGGCCTGGAATTCCGGGTGGCCTGGCCTGGGAAAATCGATCTAGCCCTCGATAAAGTTCAAATCTGGACGTTGCCCAATGCGGAGTGGGCCACAGGGCAATCCTTTACTTGGGATGTATACAGCGGCGCCGGGCGCCAAACGATCACCGCGGCGAGCTTTGATCGCGCCGGCAACATTAGCCAACCCGTCAGCCAGACCATTCAGATCATCGACAACCAACCACCAGTTTTTGGCCCGGTCACTGCGCCCACCGGTTGGATCTCGGCGACCACATTCGCCGTCTCCACCACCCTGCTCGACAAGTTCAGCGGGCTTGATCTACAAAGTGTAGCGTTGACATTAGGCGATCAAGCCATCAGCGCCACCTTGGATTTGCCAGACAGCCCTTGGCGGCAACAGATAGTTACGGCAACAATTAGCCCAATGGCGGAAGCAAAGTACACCGCCCACTTTCGGGCTGCGGATCAGGCCGGCAACCAGGCCGAAAGTGCGACGTTTCCCATCTGGGTGGATCGCTCGCCGCCAACGGTTACAGCAACACTCAACATGACAACCACCGATCCTTGGTTCACCACTCCTGTAACGGTGACGTTGGTGGCGGGGGATCAGTTGAGTGGCGTCAAGCAAATCGCCTACACCTTGAACGACAAACCTGGTCTCTATACGCAACCGCTCGCCTTTACCGAGCCGGGCATCCACAACTTTCGCTACTGGGCGCGCGATGCGGCAGGAAATCGGCCTGAACCACAAACATTGCAAGTACTACTAGAGTTAAGCGCACCCACGGTAGATTTGATCCCACTTGCCCTGGCACCGGACAAGGTGCAATTGCAATGGCACGCGCGTGATGATGCCTCTGGCGTCGTGAGCGTCGAATTAGAGACCCAACAACCCGATGGCGCCTGGCAAAGCTATGCCACGTCACCCTTCACCCAAACCGCTGGCGCGCTCGACTTTGCGGTCGAGCAAGATCATCCATTAGGCGTGCGCATGCGGGCCACGGACAGGGCAAAACGTATAGGTGAGTGGACAGCAGCCGAGCTAGTCGCAGCTTCAGACTGGATTTACCTGCCGCAGATCATGCGCTAACAATTTCGTGAAGGCATTGCACTGGTCACCGAGCTTTTAAATTATTCGGAAAATCCTGTTGAGCGCTGGGCTTTTGCTTGGTGTAGGGCACTTTAAGACGAGTGACGCCGGGGGTGTTCAGGCCTGGATGCAAGGCACAGCCCTGTACACGATGCTGGGCTTGCTTGCCCTGGCCATGCTCATCATTTATTTATCTGCTTTGTGTTTTTGATGGTTGCCGTACCGCTCTTCTGGCACTTTTGACATACTCCCCATACCTAAAGGCAGGGGATTCTAGGG
>JAPLGZ010000371.1 GCA_026389895.1 Chloroflexota bacterium
ACACATGGACCGTTCTTGGCTCAGGCTACTCCTGGTGCGGAGCGCCTTCGGGCACTTAACCCCGGTCTTTGCCTCTCTTTTACTTGCTTTTTTACCGCAATTGCGCAGTTAAGGCAAGCGGAAGCCCTATCTAGGCGACGACCTTTTCTGTTCTTGGGCACCCTCGGGCTTTCCGCTTCCCTGCTCAATATGATACCAGGGGGCACCCGCCCTCGGGCGCGAACGGTCGGCGGCGGGCACAAGTTATTTTGTCCCTTCTACGGCTTCACCGAAGATTGCGTACCCTAGGATTGTATAACACGAGTTATTTACCCAAGACTAACCTGCAACGCTTTCAAATCCAGTGGAATGCCCGCTAACAAAAAGATTGCCCGTTCTGCCGCCGCTGCCACTTGACGGTTGGCGCGCCCGATCAAATCCTGATAGGCGCGGCTAATTCGACCTAGCGGGACAATGCCTAGCCCCACTTCGTTGCTCACGATGAGCACGGGACAGTTTGCCACGTGGGCAGCAACTAGTAAGGCGGCCACCTCATCGTCCATGCGTGCCTGGATTTGCAGATATGGCTCGGTTTCCGCATCTTCTCCGGCAAATAATACATTACTGACCAAGAGGGTGAGACAATCCACCACAATCACTGCTGGTGGTCGTGCAACCTGGGGCAGATAAGTGGTTATGGCCGCGCCCACCTGACGCGGCGCTTCTAGCGTCTGCCAGTGCTCGGGGCGCTCGGCGCGGTGGCGGGTGATGCGTTCAGCCATCTCGGCATCCCCGGCTTGCGCCGTCGCGACGAAGAGTACGGTTTGATCACCAGCCAATTGACGCGCCAATTCTAGGGCATAATCACTTTTGCCGCTGCGCGCGCCGCCGAGGATAAAGGTGAGGTTGGGAGTGTAATCTGATTGGGTCTTATGCATATCCATTGGCAAAGATTAGGATTGCTTCTCGATGAGCCGACCCGTCAAATATTTGTGGATAATACTGGCAAGCAGGGTTTGATAAGGCAACCCTTCTTCCTGGGCACGTACATGAGCGAGATAAAAGTCTCGCTCTGTTACCCTGAGGTTGATCCGCCTGATTTTACTTGCTGTGTTATAAGCTGCGGCTTGCGCTTCTTTAATTTTCGTGCCTGAATCAGCTACTGGTTGTAGCATTGCCTGCTCAAAAGCATTTAGAATTTCTTGTTCTTCCTGATCTAGATCGAATTGCATCATTTACCCTTCTTTAGATATTGTTTCGTGGCCTTTCGACTGGGGATAATAGTCTTCAGAAAAATCACTTGCTCATCCTGGACAAAAGGAATTAGATAGACATACTCGCCAATATCCACTACATAAATTAACTGATTCGGATATTTCTGCGGATTCGGGTGCGGAATGACTTCAAGGAGCTGACCATTCATGATAGCCAACACAACTTCTTCGAACGAAATCTTACGCTCTCGTTGCAACTGATGATTCTTTTCTTCGCTCCAATCAAAACTTCGCATGGATATAAAATAACTTGATGTGTGCCTTTTGTCAACAAGCGGGTGTCCTATAATTTATCAACCCTTATACTTCTTTTAGAACGCAGTTCGCGCCGGCTATGTAGCCGGCGCGAACTGCGTTCTAGCGATTTAGGGTGTTATGTTATCAAATTAACCAGCCGCCTGGTTGAACGCCACAAAGAACTCACTCACCCGTTTGACCACCACTTCCATTAATTGTTTGCCTTCCTCGGCTGAGGCCAAGGCTGGATTGTCACTGTAACCGGTGCTGGCCGCCCAAGCGCCGTGGACTTGCATCGTGGCACCGGACAAGTCGGCAAAGAGCCCTTGGCCGACTTTGGGCGTATCTTTCACCTGCTGCATGCCTTCGGGATCGACCAGTTCAGGGCGCAATCCCAGCACCATGGATGTTTCAAAGCGACCAGCGTGGCCAGGGATTTGCGCACTGGGCACCAACCCTTGCTCAACCAGCGCAGAACGGGCGATATCCCAATAGGCGCCGGTGGCAATACTCACATCATGGCCCAAGCGGTTGACAAAATCCAACCCGACCACGGCGTTGGAATCGGTATTGCCGCCGTGACCATTGAGCACAATCAGCTTGCGGAAGCCGCTCAGGGCTAAGCCTTGCAAGATATCGGTGACCGCGGCCATAAAGGTGGCGCTGGAAAGTGAGAGTACGCCGGCAAACGGACGATGGTGATGCGAATTGCCGTAACAGAGCACCGGCGCCACCAGCACTTGCACCTTGTCTGCCGCCTGTTCTGCCGCACGCTGGGCCACTGTGCCACAGAGCAGCGTATCGGTAAGAATGGCCATATGTGGGCCATGTTGTTCAATCGCGGCGGTGGGCAGTACGGCAATCGCATTCGGGGCCGCGCGTTTGATCTGTTCGCGCGTCATTTCGGCGAGTAAAACGGTCATATTGATTTCTCCTTAGGATTGATGGGGCGCGGATGAACGTAGGTAAACGCTGATATGAAATAAATCAGCGTTTACCTGCGTTCATCCGCGCCCAAAATTTAAGCTTCTATTCGTCGTACCGTACGCCCATTTTGCACGGCTTCATGCAACTTGGCAAATTCTGCGCTGCCATCATCGGCGACTGGATCCAGCGTAGAGCCCGCTTCGCAGACTGGCTGGGCGTCGTCGGGATAGACGTGGTGTAAGTCCTGTTTGCTGCAACCATAATAGGTTACTTCGCCGTTCGTCCGCACATACCGATAAATATGCTTGGGCGGATTGACAAAGGTGTAGTCGACGCGGTATTTTTCGATCAACGCGGGGTCGATCTCGATGCCCAAACCTGGTTTTTCGGGTGCTCGCATAAAGCCGCCGCGCAATTCAATTGGCGTTTGCAGCAGTTGTGACTCCCAGATGTTCATACAGGTGATTGCCGGCCAGCGCGCTTGCGCCAGGACCGCTCCCAAATGGGCTGCCCAAGTTGTGGTGACGCCCGTGCCGACGAGTTGCAGCCAGAAAGGTTTGTTTGCTTCTTCGCAAATATGCGCCTGTTTGAGCAGGTTGGCAGCACCGGCACACAATACAAAACCGTCGGCGACATCTTCGTGTAACGTAGTCATAATCGGTGGGCTGCCGTAGTGCATGGCGACAGGCCGATTGATGCGCTGGCGAATCTGGACGTTGCCAGCCACATCTTCCTGTGGAATTGGGCTTTCAAACATTGCAACCTGTTTGTACGGCTCAAGCGTGCTTAAAAACTTGACGGCATTGGCCGCGTTGTCCAGCGTGGCATTAAAATCCAGATCGAGGATGAATTGTTCGGGCACAACCGCAAAAATGGCCTTGAGTGAAGCATGCAGATCGTACCAGGTGCGTGCCTTGAGTTTAGCCGACATATAGCCTTGCCGCACGGCTTCGGCGCATTGTTCTGCCCAAGCTTGGGGCGGCATATCCATCGCCCACCACGAGATCGGCGCCCAGTCGCGCAATTTTTTGCCCAACAGTTGATAGACGGGCACATTGAGCACCTTGCCAACCGCGTCGAAAAGCGCCATTTGCACGCCAGCGCCCAACTCATCATGCCAGAGTAATTCGGCCGCCTCATGGCCGATTACCAGGTCTGCAATATGATCTGGCACCTTCGACCATGTGTAATTGGGCATGGTCTCGCCCCAACCCACCACACCATTATCAAGGGTGATTTTGCAAAGCTGCGAAATGCGCCAGTGCGGCAACCAATATTGCATGTGCTGATTGGTGTGCTGCGTAAAAGGCACATCCAGGTGAATCAACTCGATCTGAGTAATTTTCATGGTTGTTCTTGCTCCTGCTACAATGGAGGTGGTTATGATAGCAACATCATAGCCTGATTTGCGCTACTCGTCAAAGCCTTTTTTTATACCCACATAGAAAGTCTTTTATGCTGACTTCATCCACCGTCCAGGCTGCGCTAACGCTGCTCGAACAGACCACCGGCGTCGTCATTCCCGTTTACTTTCACGCCGACACCGATTTAGACTTTGGTACGGCCCTATTAGGTGACACCGTCCATATGTTTGCCCGCGAACTCGCCGATCCCAGCATGATTTGTCTAAGCGTAGATGGCCAAGGCGTGCCGCTCACGATTGCCCAGCGCGTCGCCAGCGCGCTGGGGACACGGCTTGTCCACGGTGAGCAGAACCATGGTAAGTTAGCGGCGGTGCGCAACGGAATGGCAGAATTATTGCACAAGACCGACGTGCGCTATCTAGCCGCAGTTGATCAGGATGGCGATCATTTTGCGAATGAGTTGCTCAATTTTGTGCGCTGTGCTGAACATGTCGAGCAGATGATGGCGACTGATCAGGTGCTTGTGCTGGGCAACCGGCTATCGCGCCATCGCCCGCTGGGTTTCTTGCGCGGTGAACAGGAGGAGTTGGCCAACTATCTGCTGCTCGACGCACTCCACTATGCCGCCGTCGTCAATCAGCAGCCCCTGCCGTTGCAATTTGCCAACACCATCGATAATTTACCCGATTTTCATTCGGGGTATAAATTCTTTAGCCGGCGCACCGCCGAAGCCGTTTTCCTGGCTGAACCCCAGTTGGCCGGCTGTGATGAAACCGCCTATTATCGCCATGCCTGCGAAGCGGTGATGAGCGTGGAAGCCATGCAAAGCGGCGCAATCTTAGCCACCGTCAATCGACGGACATTTGACGAACAACCAATCTCGATCTTTGCCCGGCTGGATCGCAGTGTGCTCGCTGCCAACATGATCATCTGGCCGTGTAAACGACTGGGGGTCCCTGGTCCCTTTGTCGCACAATGGTTGGTCAATCACATGCCGAAATTATTGCTGGGCACGCTCGCACCACAGGGCCGCGATGAGCTCCTCGCTATCCGTGATCACGTACTCAGGGCGTTTGAGCAGCCGATCCCGGTGGAGAATTATAGTGAGATTGTGCGGCCACGCTTTATTTAGATTATTACGCCCAAGCCCTGTCTGATTATTCTAAATGGTTACGCTTGACGTAACGCGTAATTTGCGAGATAATTATAATTGTGATAACTGAAAGCGCTACGCCGGACCTAATCCATCGCAAATATCGAGACAAACGTACTGAAGACTTCGCTGAAGGCAAACGGGTGCGAGAATTCCAATCATTCGAGCGACAGGCATATAGGCGTCTAGAAGTGCTGGAAGCGGCTCCGAACAAAGAAGCATTAATGGCTTTACCAAGCAACCGTTTTGAGGCCCTGGGCGGTACTCGGAAAGGGCAATACAGTATTCGTATCAATCAACAATGGCGAATCTGTTTTGAGTGGCCTGAGGGTGAATCTCAACCCTTTCATCTTGAGATTACGGATTATCATTAAAGGAAGTAATATCTATGGCTAGACCACCGATTCACCCAGGCGAGATTCTCGCCGAAGAATTGGACGAACTACATATAAGTGCTGCTGGGCTAGCGCGCACATTACATGTGCCGACCAACCGAATTACGCAAATCCTCGCTGGAAAGCGTAGCATTACAGCCGATACAGCTTTGCGACTGGGACAATGGTTAGGCACTGGAGCAGAACTTTGGCTCAATCTGCAAAAAAATTATGAATTGCGCCTAGCTCAACAAGAGAAAGGGGAGGAGATCAAGCGTACGATTCCTACCCGCTCTCCTGTTGTACAAGCGAACTTAATCCAACAATGATTTAATTCTTGCGCTTGCTACTTCACCTTGCCGCGCCCGGCCACCGGCCAGATCACCTCGATTTGCTCGCCCCGATAACCAACCAATTCATCGTGCAAGTTGAGGCACATCTCCTGATGCAGCGGGATAAAAGTGAGTCGTTCACCCACTTTGAATTGATGGGTGGACGCGCTGGTATCCACATGTCCGTGCTCAACCGACATACCGTAAATTTTGATTTCGGGGTGTTCCACGCAATACCCATAGGGTGTTGGCGGATAGCTGGCGAAGGTCTTCATGCCGCCGTCGATAATAATGCGGCCTGGCGCGGGCGTGCTGACGACTGTGGTGATCACACGCAACGGACAGCGTTCATCGTTGAGATCGGCGCTGCTATGTACCCGCGTAATGCCTTCCCAGAGATAGGAGCCGGCGCGATGTTCAGTGGCACCCAAATCCTTCGAGAGTTGCTCCACGCCTGTTCCCCCTAGGCTGACAGTCTGGAGCGGCAACCCATCTTGTTTAAATAAGGCCACCGTCTCGTCTAGGAACGGTTTTGCCTCGGGACGACTGGGATAGGTCATAATGCCTTGCAGATCGATGCCGGGCAATTCCACGATCTCTCGCGCCAGCGTCTGGGTGGCCTGCGGCGACTGCACCCCACAACGGCGACCGCCGGTATCCATTTCGATCCAGACGGCGACCGTTCCCCCATACTTCCTGGCTCCTTCAGAAATTCCTTGCGCCGTAGCAACGGAATCTACGGCCACTGTAATTTTCGCTCGGCGGGCCAGGCGCAAGAGTCGCTCGACCTTTTGCGCGCCAACAATGTTAAAAGGAATCAGAATATCCTCAACACCGCCCGCAACCATCGCTTCGGCTTCGCCCACCTTCTGGCTACAAATGCCAATCGAACCGGCCTTGAGCTGCATACGAGCAATTTCAGGGATTTTGTTCGATTTGGTATGGCTGCGCAAAGGGATCCCCACCTGGCGGCAGAGTCCATGCATATCATTGATATTGCGTTGCATCTTGTCTAGATCAACAACGACGGCGGGCGTATCGAGATCATGGATGAGCATACTGTCTCCTCTTATTTAGGGCTTTGTTACCCTTCATTGGGTATTTTGTTGGGCGGGCATTTTGTTGGCCAGGCAATTTGTTAGACGCGCAATAACGCGGATTTATGGGGTGGTTTATCTTCGATTAGCGGCTGGAAAGCTTTTCAATCTACGGCCATTTTATACCGAACGCAGGGTATTCGATGATGCGATTATACAACCCAATCAGTTCAGGCGCAAAGGGGTTTTGTCTAACCAGAGAGGAGGGGCCAGGCTAGCTATCTCTAGATTATCACCGAAGGATCGCCATGTAGTAGTACATTTTGTATGAATAGTTGTATTGGTTTGCGTATCACTTCGTTCTGTTTCTCGCCCGCCATTTCTGGTTTACTAAAGTTAGCTGGAAATGAAAATTGAAAAAGCTGGTTACTCGCTTTTCATCACACAACAGGAGAGGAACGATGTTGAATACGCCGCCCCGCAAACTGTCACGCTGTTTGATTACGCTTTTCGTCGTTTGTCTGACTTGGCTGGCCGTGAGCCAGCCACTGCACATTGCCTATGCCACAGACAAGCAAGGCCAGGCCACTGATACCAAAATCTATCTGCCATTGATCAATAAAGCCACCAGCAATGCCACGCCCAATGCCCCAGCGCCGACCGCAACCGGGCAACCTGGGCCCGCCGCCCGATTGGCCCTCTTTGTAGATCCAACGTGGAAGACCAGCAACGCCAGCAGCGCGCTTGATGCGCAAGGCGGCCAGCATGTTGCCTTCTATTATTATGAATCGAACATCGAGAACCGGCCTACGCATGCGGTGTACGCCTATTGCCCAAGCCAGTGCGACAAAGCGGCGGCCTGGAAGAGCGTCGCCTTTGCCCAACTTGTCCATGAAGTGCAATTAAAGCTGACACCCACGGGCAAACCGCGCTTGTTGATCAGCACTGAGTCGACCCTGTACACAGGCGGCAAAGATTACTTCTATGCCGCCTGCGATGGCGACTGCACCCAGCGTGAGCAATGGACGCTCACTAATTTTGCCAGTGGGAAAGTGCCTGGCACCGCGCTCGACAATGCCGATGAACTGCCACAACGCGCCTTTGCACTCGATGCGGCTGGACGCCCACGCTTTGTCTATTATGATGAAAATCAGGCGGTGCAAACCAACCACTTTGGCCTTTTCTACACCTTCTGTGACAGCCGTTGCGCCGACAAAACGCAATGGCACGAAACACTGCTCACCGTTGTTCGTTGGGAGCCGCGCTTTGCGATGGAGCGAGTTTCTCATCCTGCACTTGCATTTACACCTGATGGCAAGCCGCGGATCGCAAGCGCCGAATTCTTCCCGATTGGCGATGGGGATCCAACCTTGGTCTATTTTGCCTGTGATGAGGCGTGCGACAACAGCGCCAACTGGCAGAAAGTGTCACTCTATGTCCGTGGGGCGGGGGCCGAGCCAAGCGCAGATCTGGCGATCGACGCCAATGGCCGCCCACGCATTGCTTTCTATCAGGAAGCGCTGCTCAATGAACAAGGCAAACGGCTCTTCTACGCTTGGTGCAATGACAATTGTCTGAATGCCGCCAGTTGGCAACAACTAGACTTGGGGTTGGGCAGCATGAACGGGCAGGAACCTGATTTGGTGCTGGATCAACAAGGCCGTCCGCGCATCGCCTATGCGGATTGGACCGGTGGGGGAGTTGGTTATGCCTGGTGTAATGAGCAATGTGATTCAACCGCGGCCCAGTGGGAGCACAAGGCCATTGAAACCGGCGACCAATTGCAAGCGGCCTGGAACGTCCCTTTCCCACGCGATCATTGTGATGCCGGCGTCTGGACGAGTTTGACGCCCGTGCTGGTGCTCCCAAGCGCAGGTAACCCGCAGATTGCCTATGACGCTGATTATCATGCGCGCTGTTTCTATGACGATAACCCGAATGACAACACGCCGCCCGACTGGCATTATGAACTGGTGATGCGTGCTGTGCGGCTGATCAGTTTTACGCAGCCGTTCAACCTGCCCGATGATGTGCCAACGCCGGCGCCATCCACAACGGCCACCGACGTGGCAACCCAGACGCCCCTCGTGACGCCAACGCCAACCGTGACGCCGACACCAACCCAAGTGACGCCAACGCCGATTGCGCTCACGCAAAAGTTTGCACTCTTTGC
>JAPLGZ010000750.1 GCA_026389895.1 Chloroflexota bacterium
AACCTAGTTCGCTGGCAGCATCCAACAGGAGAGGGGTGGCGAATTCGCCACCCCTCTCCATTGCCAGGATTTATTTTTTATCTGGCACGTACCGCAACAACATCACACCGGTTGGGAACATCTTTGACTCAACCAGCTTCAATTTTGCGTCAATCCCGTTGGGAAACAGGCGCTTGCCATTGCCCAATACCAGCGGGTAAATTAGTAGACTGTATTCATCGACCAGGTCGTTCTGCACGAGCGTGTGAACAAGCTGGCTACTGCCGCTGACCGAGATGTCTTTGCCGGGCTGTTCTTTTAACTTACGAATCGCTTCGACCACATCGCTTTTGATCAGCGTCGAGTTTTGCCATTCCGCCTTGTCCAATGTGGTGGAAACCACATACTTGGGCGTGTTGTTCATGTGATCAACAAAGGGATCACCCGCCGGTGCAGAAGCAAAGGCACCAGCAAAACCCTGATACGTTTTGCGCCCCAACAGCATCGCATCACTGGCTTGCATTGCGCCAAACATCACCATACCGATCTCGTCATGCCAGTAGGGCATCGTCCAACCACCTTGCGTAAAACCAGCTTCCCGATCTTCCTCCGAATGTCCTGGGGCTTGCATGACGCCATCCAGGGAGACAAATTCACTAACAACGATCTTTCTCATGATTATTTCTCCTAAGTTTTGAAACGACCAAGCCATCCTAACCTAACCCTTTTTCCGGAGAGGGTTAGGGTGGGATAGCAGTTACTAAGCATTGTGATGAGGCAAAATTGGTTTCACTTCCGGCGCATGTAGGTCACAAAGGCGAGCAGAACAAATAGTACAGCCGTCGTGATGGCGCTGCTGGTCTCGCCTCTGGAAACGTGCAGCACACTAGCGCTAATCGCCACTATCATCAATCCTGCACCAGCCCATGCAGTCAACCAGGGCCAAATGCGAGTGATGCCAGGCAACAGGAGGCCAAGCGCACCCAGGGATTCCGTTATCCCCACGAAGAGACGAAACCAGGGTGCCATTTGGGCATTCATGAGCGCAACCAGTTCAGCGGGTGGAAAGACCATGATCCAACCATGAAACAGAAACATCGCCGCGAGCAAGAATTGCAGAACCCAAAGTCCAATATTTACCGCTTTGCTCGACTTTGGCAAGCTGGCGCTATTCGGTGTCATGAACTCAGTTGGCATTACGCTTTTCATATGAATTATCCTCTGTTTTTCATTTTTTACTGTCTCGATAGCTCAATTCTAGCACGGCCGATGTGGCGTTGTCTTGAACAAAAACGACATCCAGGCCAACAAGGTTGCTGGATAAGTTGAGAGGAATGATTAAGAAATAGGATGAATAATTCATGGCTTACACGCAAAGCCGCAAAGTCTAAGCCGATGCACGGGTTTTTCTTTGCGCTCTTTGCGCCTTTGCGTGCGATGGCTGTTGCTTTACGTAAGTACTATAATTGTAAGCGACAGAACGAGTTTCTTCATTTCACCAAAGCAGGCGCAATGATCGGTGACATCGCTTTGGTGTGAGTTTTGGAGAGGAGTTGTGCAGGGGTTTGTCCGACAAGACGTTTGAGCGAACGGGTAAGATGGGGCTGGTCAGCATAACCGACCAGTTCCACCGTATCCAGGATTGAGACACCCTGTTGTAAAAGCCCGGCCGCCTGGCCGGCACGCTCGATTTGGGAGACAGCCCCTTGGGTCAAGCCAGTGGCGTGCAAAAAACGCCGCTGCACGGAACGAACCGAGAGGTCTATCGCCTGATTTTGTAAAGTCGTTGCCACAATTGGTTCATACACCAGCAATCCCTCAC
>JAPLGZ010000532.1 GCA_026389895.1 Chloroflexota bacterium
GCCAGCGCGTTGGCCAGCGCTTATCACAGCCTGGGCTTTCAAACCTTAGCAAACCAGGTGCGCCACAGTGTGCGCTCGGTGCGCGGCAACCAATGGATGTTCCGCACCGGCCACCCCGCCGACCATCCACTGCGCGTCGACCCGCGTCTGTATGATCGAGATACCAATCAGAGTGCGATGCGCGGCGAGCTCTTTCCTTTACTACGCGAAACAACGCCCGTCCGCATGGATCTGACCCACAGCGGTTGGAGCGATATCTTCTTCCTGGGCATGGATTTCCCCGAAGGTGCGCGCGTGCTGAATGTCTCAATTGACCTGAGCGTGCGCGAGCCTGGCAGTGGTCGGACACCCAAACCACCGATCGAAGCTTATTTTCGCATTATCGACCAGCCCATTTTGCGCCTGGTCAGTGTGGATCTGGGCGCAACCGCCGAAATTAGCAATCTGGCCGAAGTCTATGATTTTGCCAAAGACTACCTGGGCCTGCTCAAAGCCGCCTTGATCGCCGCGGGGATTGTGCCGCCGGGCATCGAAGGCGCCGATCAATCGCTGGCCGATCTGTTGGCACGCCTGATCAAGCCCGGTTATGGCATCGAATTGGTCAGCCAGGTCAATAACATTCCAAAGGGTTCGCGCCTGGCGGTCTCGACGAATTTGTTGGCTTCGTTGATCGCGGTCTGTATGCGGGCCACGGGCCAAACCCGCGCGTTGACCGGCCAATTAACCGAAGCCGAACGGCGCATGGTCGCCGCCCGCGCGATCCTCGGCGAATGGCTGGGTGGCTCAGGTGGCGGCTGGCAAGATTCTGGCGGCGTCTGGCCGGGCATCAAGCTGATTCAAGGGGTGGAAGCCGGCGAGGACGATCCTGAATATGGCGTCAGTCGCGGGCGCTTGCTGCCCAACCATCGCATTCTAAACTTGGATGACGCCTCGGCAGAGACCCGCCAAAAGCTCCAAGATAGCCTGGTGCTCGTACACGGTGGCATGGCGCAAGATGTCGGGCCAATTCTGGAAATGGTCACCGAAAAATACTTGCTGCGCTCCGAAGCGGAATGGCAGGGACGCCAAGAAGCGGGCCAGATTATCGACGAAATTTTGGATTTGTTGCGCGCAGGTGATATTCCCAAGATTGGGGCAGCCACCCATCGCAATTTTGACGGCCCGCTCCAGACGATCATTCCGTGGGCGAGCAATTTCTACACCGAATCACTCATTGAGCAGGTGCGCGCCGAGTTTAAGGACAAATTTTGGGGGTTCTGGATGCTGGGCGGCATGGCCGGTGGCGGTATGGGTTTCATCTTCGACCCCGCCGTGAAGCTACAAGCCCAGGATCGCCTGCAAACGATCATGCGCACGACCAAACGCCAACTCGAAGCGGCGGTGCCCTTTGCGATGGACCCCGTTGTCTATGATTTTGCGATCAACGAGCGCGGCACCCATGCCGAATTGCTCACCGGTGATAACGCGCTGATGACGCCGGGCTACTACACGATGACCGTGCCCGGCTTACTCCGCTATGAGCAACGGCATTTGTCACCCTTTCGCCGCGCCGAGTTGGATCGTTTTAGCGCAGCCTGTCGCACCGATCCCAACTTGTATGGCATGGTGCAAACGCTATTTGACCATCTGTTGCCACATACAGAAGTAATCCCCGAAGGCGCGCAAGGGCTCGACGGGCTGCTGGCCGCGTACGGTTTTGACCGCATTCAGCACGAGCAGATTCGCGCCGATCTGCGCAGCGGGCGCATTGGTCTGGCGCAGAATCGCTTGCCCGTCAGCAGCAAGATCGAAGATGT
>JAPLGZ010000448.1 GCA_026389895.1 Chloroflexota bacterium
GCTACCGCTTATGCCACCGGTCAAACCGGTCACCACCCCCGCGAGGGCACCGCGCGCGGTCCAAGTTGCGCCGTCAAATGAATATTTTTGCAAACCAGCCGTCTGGTCGGCAATGTAGAGTGTATCGACCCCTGCCACACCGGCATCTCGGTCTAGCAGCAGATAGGCGTAGGGATTGCCAGCATTGGGCAGACCAGCCAGCAGCGCGGTCGTCTGACCGCTACTGGTTGGTAGACCGCTGCCAACAACGTTTACGCCAATGTTCGTGCCAGATGCCGATGAGACATAGAGCTGCCCACCAAAGATGTTCGGCACGCGCACGTTGGTGGGCGCGGCGCTGATCAGGGTCGTTGTGCTGCTGTTGCCAAAGGGAACATAGCGCACACCCCCATTAACGCCAGAGGCCGTGCCACCGGTCCAAAAGCCAGAACCATCATTGGTGACGGCCCCGCGGATATTATTACCGGTGTAGCCATCGCTGATCCGTGTACTGGTATCAACCACGCCATTGCCATCGATGCGAGCAATAATGCGATTGACGGTTGCACTGGCCGTACTGACGACAGCCGCTGTCCCAGGCGCGGCATCATAACCGGCCAGGGTTAGATACCGATTATCGGCAGAACGGGCCAGCGCGCCTTCGGATGCAGCCGAGCCGCTGTTGGTCAGCGCATGATGAGCCCCATTAACAGCTGTCGGCAAGGCCAACGTTTGGACAAAGACGCCAGCAGGTGTGAACTCATCCAGAAAAACCGGCGTTGCCGCGCCAGAGAGTGCGCCGCTCCCATCGCCGATGCGCAGGACAACTAGATTACCAGGGGTGAGTGGGGCGGCCATCACCACCGAACCCGGGAAAGCGATCGCGAGGGTCAGCGCAATCCCCCCAATCGCCACGCGCCAACGCCAGCGCGCCGCCAGACAAAAAGCGAAAAATATCCCAGAGCAAAGGGATTGCACGACGCTGGCTACACGGGTCAAGCGTTGGGCCGCTTGCCATTTGAAAGTAGGTACGCCACGTGGGCAAGAAAACGGATTGATCTCAAACACAATGTTTTCCTTTCTCTTACTAAGCCAAGCCATGCGCTTGGGTCCCGCATGATAGTAAACGTAATTTGGCGCAGATTTGTGCTGCTTTCTGGGCAAATGGCTCAATTTAGCCACGCATGTTGCGCAGGCAAAACGTTACACAGCGCATACGGAGGGAAATTAAAGCGACCCTTGTGTAGCTCTCTGCGTCCTCTGTGCAATCGCTTTTCGTATGGCTTGCGTCACCTACAGTAGCCAAAAAAGCGAGCATTGAGGTGCCAGGCCACAATTTGGGTTATGCGCCCAAAACGCCAAGCCTTCAATCTTGCGATAGACAGACAAGCAAAACCATCGGAAGGCATCCATCAGTATGCAGGCTTTTTAATAACAGACGATTTACAAGCCATTAAGAGATTTTTATGCTTTAAACGCTTTTTGCAGCAAGTGGTAATTTTTCAAGGGCAAAACGGCTCAAAGCCGTCAAACTCAGTAGGATTCAGGCGAGGAGTCATCCAGTTAAAAACAGTGGTAAATTTAATCGCGCAGGCAGCGAAAGCCTGCATCATGCCTTATGCACTACTTGCCAATAACCGATAGGCAAGCAGTAGCTTGCCTGGCATTTAGCTTGCCTGGCATATAGTCAACAAAAGTTCGCCCACGCGCGCGGGCTGCGCCAACACATCACGCCCCAGATGGATTTGATAGCCGCGTGTCTGGCGGGCCAATGCCTTGAGCAAGACTAGCTGTCCCATAACCGTCGGTGAATCGACTATGCTGTCGGAGCGCAATTGGTGCAATAAGGCAGACATTGTTTGCTTGGCATCCAACGGGACGAGCCAACTAGAGGCTGTAGGGGTAAGCTGAGGAAAAAGGATCACATGCGGAATGCAGTGCCCCACAAAACAATCTGGATAGATGGTTTCCAGATGGTACAATTTTTTCTTAGGGTCAGACACGGACCCTACGCAGGCATCGGCCAACCTGGGGAAAGCGCTGACAGTCTGGGGGGTGCAAGCAAAACCGCGCCGCAAAGCATAGGCGACAACGGTAGGGGTCTGGTTGCTCTGTAACATGAGCTGTTCGTCGGCGACATAACGCCATCCCGCCGCCAGCAAGCTTATTGACAACGTAGTCTTGCCCACAGCACCATCACCCACCAGAAGCATGCCAACGGCGGGTGCGCCTTTAGGCGACACGATGCCATTGGCAGACAACAGATGGACATTATGGCGGCGGAGCAACAACAAGAAAGCCAATTGAAAAAATTCCCGTTGCTCGACCAAAGGATTGTCAGCAAAACTTGAGGCGAGCATGCCCGTGGCTTTCAAGTGTACGACATCCAGGGCCAGCCAGGTATCACCGCAGGTCAGGTGGAAGCCCATCGGCGTTTGCCATAAACGCCGGTGGGGTTGCCGAAACAGCTCCGCGGTTAGCGGATACATAACACGGTCCCACACGTGATTAAATTGGAATTGGATGGCAGGTGGCGCGGCAACGGGGGCAGGCATGGTGTGAAAGAGTGTCTGCCAGAGGGCGTCTAATTGCGTCAATTGTTGCTCATTCGTACAGGCTAAACCCACCGTCACCGGCCCGATTGTATAATTTTTCTGCGGCATCTTCGTTGTTTTCCCAATCTGTTAGCATTTTCGAATTCATTCAACCATGACACAGGAAGAAGAAGCGTATCCAGTAGACAGGTTCTGTGAGTCGCCAGTTGTAGACGACAACGACCAATCGGTGAAGTGAACAAGCACAGCTTAGGCGAACCCGTTGCGTTACCGTTCACACGGCAGCAGAAAATGCTTGCCGCTGCAGGGTTCGGCGCGCTGTCGATGAAGCAAATCTTTTATTTCACATGGGTCTGCTCTGCGGATTAAACTTTTCAACAATTATGGGGCGAACCGGCCTTTTTTTTCATCCGCCAAACGGCGTATCTTCCTCATTCTAGCGTGGTACATGGGTACTAGAATTTTTAACACAAAATGGCGCGACAACAAACGCGGCAACACTGAATTCTAGCCGTTGGCTGATGAGGATTGAATAGGGTTATCAGGGCGCAAAACAATCGCCAGGGCGGACGTAATCGCAGAGCACGCCGAGCATCCTCCTTGCGAGTTCTGCGTGCTCTGCGGTTAAAAGGTTGGATTTGAGCGGGGTTTGCCTATCGAAGAAACAATCGAAAGATTTACTTTACAGTGGACCAATGGGCATTCAGAGGCGACAGCGAATCCTACCTAAATGTCCATTAGCCATCTTGCCAGGTGTTACCAGCGCTCAAGCCCCAGCAGCTTCTTACCAAGGTCAGTGAGGTGAGCCGGTTCGGCAGTGAAAGTCAGGCCAAACCTAGCTTTCAGCAGATCAGCTACTTGTTTACTCAAAAGTTCTACCGCAAGGAAAGAGCCGCTAATCCCATATTGGGGGCCGGTTATTTTGGCGTCGACAATGTCTGCGTCGGCCCAGGGTTTACGCGCCGCCAGTAAGGCTGGCAATTCGCGCAATTGTGCTTCTGTCAAACGTGGCGTAGAACGCGGTTGGGGCAGGGTGTGGACATGATCCGGGTTGTCAAGCAGGCTGCGCAACCACGGATTGATGACGCCTTCGGGTACGCCCAACGCGTTGGCCACAATGGCTGGATAGGGGCCACAACGCCAAGAATTGATGCGCGCCTGGCGCAGCGGTTCGCCGCCATAGACCAGACTGCGGTGGCGGGCTGTCCCTTCGGGGCTCATTGAGATATATTGGGCCAGGCGGGGTTGATCGGCGACATTTTTACCATTGCCATGTAACAGCGCCACATTCCAGATCAGGAAATCACCGGCCTTGCCTGGAATCGACTTGGCTTCCAACCCTTGCATCACCCATTCTTTGATCGGATGCTGTATTTGCATCATCCAGTCGCTCCCCGCCGAACCCGACGGCGGCGTACCTTCATCGGCGGTGTGGGTTGCCTGCCACTCAGGTAAACGCCGGTGTGAGCCGGGCACGCATTGAAAGCCCCCCATTGCTTCGGTGGTATCCGTCAGGTAAAGCACCCCTTGAAACAAAGGTTCCGGTGGTTTCGTGGGATCCATATCCCAGTGCAGAAAACCCTGATGGTGCCATTGCTCATTGACCGGCGGGTTTAGATTTACTCGATCCAGCACAACCCAGAGTTTCTCCGTGCCCCATAGCTCGGTAAAAATCTCGTGCAGTCGCGGCGCTTGGCGGTTATCCCACATCGGCTGAGCGTTGGACATATTCACCATAGCACCTTCGAGCAATGGCTCTTGATACCACGAGGTAGGCTTATGCGGGTCTTTGCCGGTATAGGCCCAAATGGCATCGATGAGAGCTTGGAGGTTTGCTTGCGGCACGACATTAGGAATCACAACATAGCCATATTCGTCCCAAAATTCCTGGTCGAACGAAGTTTTTACTTTTTGATCAAGCGGGGTCATTTTCATTTCCTTTCTAAAGTGGTTCGTTATTACACAACTTTAGCCTTTGAACTTAGCCATTGAAGGCGCCACCGATGAGACCCTTCCCCATAAACTGCGACACAAGAAAGGTCAAAATTAAAGAGGCCATAACCCAAAGCCACTGGTGCCTAAAATTTGGGGATAGACTCCAGGTAATTATCAACCATCTCTGAAAAATGACAAACCGTCTACTTCCTTTGTATAATGCCCTCAACTTACGTTAAATCCTATATCTAAGACCCACGAGGACTT
>JAPLGZ010000027.1 GCA_026389895.1 Chloroflexota bacterium
GAAAACAAGCATTTTGACTCTGTCTGGCCACTTGTCTCGATCTTTCTTGGTGCTACTTTGCGCGTCTAGGCTCGATCCTTATCTTGCGAACATGGTGTAATCCCTTGTGAACATGGTGTAATTGGACCACCCATAGCAACTTCGGTGGCTAGCCCTCTCTCACTTTTGCTGGGGCCCGATCGCAATCCTGAAATTTAGTCCCTACCATTGCCCCACACATCGCTACAACGTCCACCATACAATTTGCAGCCATTTTACTTAGCCTTTTGGAACACAGGACGAACGCTGTGTTGATTGTCTAGAACGATTGGTAGACAAATGTTAGTAAAAATGGCGCCAGATGAACAAAATTTCTAAAATCTGGCCAATAAAGCGCAATCTTCCTAAATCTACTTAATTTGATGGACGAAAATTATCAGCTTTTGTATTAGATGAAATATCAACTGGTTTATCACAAGTAGCAAAAGAAAGGAGAGCACAGCCATCCGCAACAAAGCTGCGTTTATCATCCGGCGACCAATGGTTATCAACTTATTTCATCACAAGGAGAATCCTATGTTGATTGCGCTAGAAAGATTACCGAGACGAAAGTCTCTGCCCCTTCGATATGCAGGACTTGCCCTCTGTATGGTCTTGTCGCTGCTTTTAAGTGTGCCGGTCATGGCAAAGGCAGCCGCGGCAAGTCAGGGTGCGTCGATTGTGAGTGCCAGTGGCGATGCCTTTGAGGAAGATGATGTGTGTGCCAACGCCCACAACATCACGGTCGACGCCGCAGCCCAAGCCCATAATCTCTTTCGGGATGGCGGTGTCGATGATGCCGACTGGATCAAGTTTGATGTAGTCCAAGGCGAACGTTATGAGATCGCCGCAAAGCCCGATGCGCTGCATGGTGCCGATGCCAATTTGGCCGTGGAACTCTATCGCAATTGTGACAGCGCCGCCAGCACCGTTGCGGATGGCAAGATCACCTTCAAGGCTGCTGTGACGGGTGTCTACCTGGTTCAGGTGAAGAACAAAGAGCCGAATTATGGCGATCAGAATGATTATGCCTTGAGCGTGGTGAAAAAGCCCCAGCCCAAACGGAGCATCCCACTCGGTGATGTGGCGATCGAGATTCGCCGCCGAGCCGCTGATTTTGTGGAAGAGATGCGGGGTGGCCCGTTGGCGCCCAATTGGCAAAATGCCCGTTTTGCCCAAGACGTGCGGCTGCTCTATCGCCCAGACTTAGGCGATGCCCCAGCCTATTATGAATTCCCACTCGAAGCGCCAGATGGCAAGGGTCAGTTCGAGCCCGCTGGTTTCGTGCAGGTGGCCGCCGATTCGTTCGACTATCCGATCTCCCATTGGGATTTCACCGGCAAATCACCGACCGAAGAGATGGATGATCTGGCTGCCCTGAGCAGTGCCGAGAATACCCAATATTACAAACTGGATGCGTTGGCCTACACTGCAGAATATGAGGAGCCAGCCCCCTTAGGCGAGCCTGTTGTGCAATCGCAAAGTGTGGTGCGCATCGGCAACTGGCCGACCAAACTGATTGGTGATTTGTCCACCCTGGCGCTGGATGGTGAACCGCAAGTCTGGACAGCCAAATATGAACCCAAGGTGACTGATGATAGTCTCATTGACCCCAATGCCCCAGCCAGCACCGCCTTGGTGGTGACTGAGCCCACCATCACCAAGACCGTGCCGATCAGCGAGACGAGTTGGAACTCGTGGGACGAACTGAAAAATGGCTACGCCAGTGATTATGGTGTGCTGCTAGGCGCCTTAAGTCAAGAATCGAAAGGCGAGTGGGGTGAACTCGCTGACCTGGCCCAATTCGGCGAAGGCCTGATCGCCGGTGATGTACGCACTGTCCGCGCACTAGAAGGCATGACGGTGACGCAGATTACGGTCACTGGGCCAGGGGCAGACCCCGAATATTTGCAACAGGATGCCGTGGCGGCCAGCGTGCTTGCTCAATCCGTTCGGCTCACTGTCTTGAAATCGCCCACGGGCTTCCAGGTGGCCTTACCGCTGACCGTGACGATAAGTTATGCGGGTGGGGCTTCCGAGATCAAGCGCTTTGCGGTCATCTCGAATGAGACAAACTCACTCTATCTACCCTTGATCACAAACGGAACCGGTCAGCAAGCCGAGTCAGCCGCGGTCACCGCACCAAGTGCTGTGCATGATGCTTGGGGCCCTTGGCAATATTGGTGGGCAGGCACAACCACCGACCAACGCATCTATGATCAGATGACGGCGCACTCGTCGCCCAACAATACCAATTGTTATAGCGGATGTGCGGCTACAGCCTGGGCGATGCTCTTTGGCTGGGCTGATTACCGGGCCTCGATTCCTGGCTCTGGTTGGAACGGTCGCTTTGGCATCTATCGCCAAAATGGCGGCTATGGTGCGGATGCCGTGGCGCCCAAAACCATGAACACCGATGTCGGCATCAAGAATGTCATGATGGAGACCGCCCGCTACATGGGCACCACTTGCACCGCCAGTGGCGAAGGCTCGACCAGCAGCGCCAATATGGGACAGGCCTACCGCTACCTGATTGGCCGGAGTGGCGCCCAAGTGCTTTCCAAGTATGCCAATGGCTGGTGGGTCTTCGGCACCAGCGAAGATGAGGTGACCAACTATGCGATCGATATTATCAAGTCGGGTCGACCGGCCGTGATCGGTCGAGAAGGTCATGCCCCGTTGGCTTGGGGCTATGCCGAAAGCAGCCGTCGCGTACGCCATTGCTTTATCTTCTGTTGGTACACCACCGACTACGACCGCCGGTTCTATCTCAATCAAGGCTGGAGCGGCGCCGGCGATGGTTGGGTAAGCGCCAAAGCCTTCTTTGCTGGCGAAATTCGACCCTGATGGACCGGTTCGGCTTTCTAGCGCAAGAGCAGAAACTGCTCGGCTCCTCCGTCCATTAACTTTACTTGTCCTGCTGCCTGCTTCCCCAGCATGAGGGGAAGCAGGCAGCCTGTTCGGTAGAGAATCGATATGCGACTCCGCCTACTCATTACTGGCATCTCCTTATTCGCCACTTTACAGATGGTCGGCTGGTTTTTTGCCCCTGCCAATCTGGTTACCGCCCATCCTTTAGACCAGAGCACGGGCGTGGCAACGCCGGCCGTTTCCCATTACTGGACCGAAACCTTCCAGACTGTGCAGGCTATCGACGCTATGTCCAGTGTCGATGTAGACACGGTTACGGGACAAGTGCACCTGACGTTGCGTGACACTGTAGCCCAACAGACGACATCTGTTGCGAAGGGGCCCAATCAAGAGTTATACGTCGTCTGGCAAGATTTGCGCAACGATGATGGTGATATTTATGCGCAACGCGTGGATGCCACTGGGCAGCGCCTCTGGGCCGCTGATCTGCGTGTGAATAGTGATAGTGGCCAGACGACGCAATCTGCCCCGACCGCGACTACCGATGCATTGGGTAATCTGATTGTGGCCTGGGCCGATCAACGTAATGGTCATCATGAAATCTATGGCCAACGGATTGACCCCACCGGCCATGCCCAATGGTTGGCCGATGTCCGCTTTCATGTCGACACGAGCAACGCCGATCATGACCAGCCAGCCCTTGCCTTCACGGGGAGTGTACTGGTGGTGACCTGGCACGACAATCGCAGTGGCAATTATAATATCTACGCCCAACAGTTGCGGGTTGACGACGGTAGTTCTCTCTGGCCAAACGATAGGCAGGTCAACAGTGATCCCAACAATGCCGCACAGATCAATCCCGCCATTAGCTCTGATGGCAACGGTGGTGCAGTCATCGTCTGGCTTGACCAACGGATCGGTAACGGCGATATCTATGCTCAACATCTAACCGCCCAAGGTGTGCTGCTCTGGGCTACGGAAAGCCAACTCAACGCCGCGCTTGTCGCTGGGGCAGGGCATCCCTCATTAGCCGCCAGCCATGATGGCTGGATCGTCACCTGGTTGGGCGCCAACGACTTCGTGGTTTATGCCCAACGTCTGAATGCTGCTGGCCAGACAACTTGGCCGACCAACCTGAGCGTCAATGCTTATACCCAGCAAGCCGATCCAGAATCAGCCCCGCTCGCGGCTACTTTAGCCAGTGGCGAAGTGTTAATCGCCTGGGTCAGCGCTCAAGATGGTCTGCTCTACGGGCAACGGTTGGCCGCAGATGGTGGCTTACGGTGGACTCCGGCGCACCGCTTAAACCACGCACCGAGCCAGAAGGTGAATTGCCATCACCTGGCTGCCGTTGGTCTTACCGATGACCGAGTCTTGCTGGCCTGGGCCGATGACCGCAATGACGAGCAATTGGATATCTTCGGCCAGGTGGTGGACGCCGATGGTGCGTTGGCCTGGCATGGGGACCGCGGCATCAGCACGCCATTGGGGATGGTATCGCAAGACGCGGCTGTTGTCGCCGCGGCGCCCGACGGCGGCGGTGTCGTTGCTTGGCGTGATACCCGTCGCGCCAGACCCGCCCTCTATCTGCAACGCCTGGATGCTGCGGGGAATCGCCTCTGGTCGGATCGCATAGTGGCTGATCAGCAGGTGGTTTCTACCACTTCTCAGTTGGCGCCTGCTGTGGCCTTGCTCGGCGACGACACTTTGGTCGCTTGGTCAGATGAACGCAGTGGCCAGGCGAGGATCTATCTCCAACGCTTCGATGCGCGCGGTTTCCGCCAATGGAATGCACCGCTGGCTGTCAGCCCTTCCCCAGATGTCACCTTACACCAATTTAACCCTGTTATGCGCACCAATCGCCAGGGCCAAATTTTTATCGCCTGGGAAGCGCTGCTCGGTGACAGCCGGCGCATTGCGCTGCAACAATTGGATCCCACGGGCGCCCGCCAATGGCCGAACGATCTCATTGCGCCGGTGACAGCGGGCACTCCCCGTTTCCCAACCTTGGGCGCCACTGGCGATACGGTGATTCTGGCCTGGTTGAGCGAACAGCTGGGGGAGACCGATCTCTTGATGGCGCGAGCTGACCCCACGGGCAAATTTCTCTGGTCCGTGCCTGTCCAGGTGAATCGCTTCGCTGGGTTAGTCGATCAATTCAACCCGCCAACTGTGGCAGTGCATGATAACGGCGATGCTGTGGCCACCTGGGTGGACAAACGCAACTACGCTGTTTATGCGCAACGCGTGGATCCGTTGGGCGCGCTTGTCTGGCAAGCAGATGTACAAGTGAATGAGACACCCGGCACCGTCCTCCCGGCACCCGATGTCGCGGCCTTGCCCGGTGGTGAGGCCATCTTTACGTGGCAGGGCGTGAACAACGGTGAATTCACTGTCATTGCCCAGCGTGTTGATAAGAATGGCAATCGGCTTTGGCCCACGGAGGCGGCGGGCGGCGTGGTGGTAAGTAGCCTGGCTCACCAAGTGCAAAGACCCAAAGTGGCGAGCGATGCCAGTGGTGACGCCTTGATTCTATGGTTGGAGCAGCGCCGGCAGAATAGCGATATTTTTAGCCAACGGCTAAACAGCCAAGGCGTCAAAATTTGGGCGGATGATCAAGCGCTTGTGGCGCCAGATCGTTTTTTTGCCCAACAGGGCTTTGTCCGCTCGAAAACAGTCGTCACGAGCGAGCAAAGCATTGCCGAGGCGACCTTAAGCGCCGATCTCAGCTTACATGGCGGACAGATTGCCTTCTGGTTGAGCAACGATGGCGGCGCGCATTGGGCGCATGTAGAGCCGAATGTTCCCTATCACTTCACGACTAGCGGCGTGGATTTACGCTGGCAGGCCACATTGCGCACAAACCCACGCGATCCTACCCACTCGCCAATAATACGCCGCCTGGCGCTACTGTATGCCGCGAATGTCACGGCTGGAGCCGCCGCCCAGGAACCAGATAATAGTTGTCTTCAGGCCCATCCGCTCCAGCTAGCCGGCGCGCCCCAAGCGCGGCTTCTGACCTCTACCGATGGCATCCATCCCGACGAAGACTGGGTTCAGCTCTATGTCGAGCCTGGAACAATGTACGACTTATGGGTGACACCAGGTGAGGCGACGAATGCGCTACGCCTGGAAGGTTATCAAGATTGCGCCGCCCAGACTGCTGCCACGGCTGTTGATGCCGCCGCCGGACTTCATTTGCGCATAAAGAGCACAAGCAATACGTTCTTTGCCCGCGTTATACCGGTTTCGTCGACTGTGGCAGCGGCTATCCCCTATACAATCTCTTTTCGCCAGGCTAGTTCGGTTGGTTTAGCCATTCTCGTCGATGGTCCGTTGTCGCCCGGCGATGCGCAGCAGCCCCAGGTCGATCAGGCCGTGGCGCGTGCCTACCGTACATTACTGGCGCACGGTTATAATTCGTCGCAAATTTTTTATCTGAGCCATAACCTTACCCAGGATGTCACTGGGGATGGCGTCTTCGATGTGGACCAGTTGGCCACATCGGCAAACTGGCAGCACGCCCTTGAAAATTGGCCAATCGAACAGTGGAACACCCAGGCTGACACGCAACCTTTGCGCGTCTTGCTTTATCTCGTGGGCCACGGCGACGCAAACGGATTTTACACCAGTGACAATCAAGTGGTGAGTTCGGCTACGTTGGATCGCTGGATCGCGAATCTGGAAGCAGCTAGCCCTGTTGACCAGATAACCGTGGTCGTAGACGCCAATGCCGCGGGCGCGTTTAGCCCAGACGCGGTTGATGGGATCACCCAGAATAGTATTACCAAGACCATTGCTGGACCGAATCGGCTGGTTGTCGCCGCCACAAGCCCGGCGGGTCTGGCCTGGCCCACCAGTCGTGGTATGCTCTTCTCCGACACATTTTGGGCTGCGCTGGATCAGGGGGGGAGTCTGGCGCAAAGTTTTGCCGAGGCGCAGCAAGCCATTGCCGCTTCTGGCTACGCCTGTGTGGGCGCGGCCACGCTCTGTCAACAACCCCTGCTCGCCGATGGCCGTCCGCTGGATGACGTGAGCGGCCTTTCGCTGGCTGATGGCTGGAGCCTGCCGGCACCTTATTTGGCCACTGGACCAGTCATTGATCAAGGGCAGGTAATCTGGCAAAAAGGTGATGTTAACGGCGTGATTCAGGCGAGTGTGCGCGGTGTGACGCCAGGCGGGCGGGTTGAGGCGCATATTTTGCCCCCGGACTTTTTTATAGCGGCGCCAACCCCTGGTCATTTGCCCGCCCAGGCTGGCCTGATAGTCCCATTACAGTGGACCGGCGACTTCGACCATCAATCCGCCGCCCTTTACACCGGGCTATTTGATGGTTTTATCCAGACCGGCCCTTATCAGATTGCTATCTATGCCTGGGATGCCGAAGACCGAAGCGCCCCGCCACGTCTGATACACTTTACGACCGAGACGCATTTGTTCCTGCCGCTCATCTTTAACAGGAAATAAAAAACTTTCCTTATCAAAAATGCACTAAATCTGCGCTGTTTTGTATTTGATAATTAGTAAATCTATGTATTATGCCTTTCGCGGTCCATTAGGAGGAGTGATGAAATCCATTTATTGGTTGCTTACATTCGTGGCGATTGTGCTGGCGTTGCTGATCGGGAGCGTCGTCGTAGCGCCGGTGAGTCGGGCTGCGCCCGTCGCCCAGGCCGCGCCCCAGAACGCGCAGGCGGCGCCCGATCTTATTGTAGAAAAAATTATCTTGAACCCAGCAAACCCCACCGCTGGGGGCACGGTAGACATCACACCCGTGATCAAAAATATTGGCGACGGACCAGCCGGGTCGTTCCGGATTGAAATCTTCGTCGAGCCAACCGATGATCCGCCCACAACGGCCACCCAAGCCACCCATTTTATCGTCTATGGCCTGGGGCTGGCCCCTGGTGATACCTTCAGTGGCTACACCCGCACAGGCCAAACGGTGGCCAATGCCAACCCCAAAATCTATGCTTGGGTGGATCGCGATGGCAAGGTGGCTGAATCCAACGAGAACAACAACCTCTATCCTGTCCCTGTCACCGTCACCCCCGATAGCTTTGAAGAGGATGACGTCTGTGTTTCGGCGAAGGATATTCCCAACGACGGCAGCGTGCAGAACCATAATCTAGCGCGCCAAAATAACGCCGATGACGAGGATTGGGTAAAATTTAACGGCGACAGCGGCGTCACCTATGTTGCCCAGGTCAAGGGCATCGGGGCAGATGCCAACCCGGCGCTTGAATTACAGGCCAGCTGCGATGGGCAACCGAGCTTTGGCAGCAGCGCCGTTTTGACCTTTACCGCGCCAGCCTCAGGGGTTTATTATCTCAAAGTTTCCAACGTAACGGCCAACTATGGGGCGCAGAACGATTACACCGTCCAGGTGACGGCCAAGCTGGCTTGTAACACCGCCACGGAGCCAAACGACATGTGTTCGCTTTCTGGCGATGTCGCCGCCGCGGCAGCCGCCCAGAACTATTCTTTCTGCACCCAGGGAGATGTTGATTGGATGCGCCTCGAGACAAAGGCGGGCGCCAGTTATAAGATTACGACGACCAATGTCGGATCTAAGGCCGACGCCTCGTTAAGTCTTTTTGCCAGTTGTGAGGACGCCAATACAGAGACCAACGGTACGCTGCTCCGCTTCACCGCCGCCAAGACCGGCTATGTCTATTTGAAGGCGCAAAACACCGACCCTGGCAAATTTGGCGCAGATACAGATTATCAGGTGAAGGTAGAATATGATGGTAGCCAAGGTTGTGATGAAGATTCGTCTGAACAAGACGATGTGCAAGCCAATGCCAAAGTGTTGGCGCCCAATGGGGATCCCTTGCACCACAACGCCTGCCCCCAAGGCGACCTTGACTGGGTGAAGTTCACCGCTACGCAGGGCACAACCTACACGGTTGAAACCCTCAACCTGGGGACCAAGGCCGACACTGTTCTCTGCCAATACGACGCCAACGGGGCGGAAATACGCTGCGACGATGACAGTGGCGCCGGCGCGGGATCACGCCTGACCCTCGGCAATGTCGCAGCGGGCGACTATTTCTTCAAAGTGCGTGACCGCGATCCTGAAGTCGCCGGGCCGGACACGGCTTATGACGTGCGGGTCATCACAGGGATTTGCCAAAGCGATAACGCTGAACCGAATAATCGGCAGGCGGATGCCAAAGCGCTTACCGTAGAAGGCACACCTTTGCAAAATAACGCATGTGCCAGCGACGATGAAGATTGGTTTTCTTTTAACGCCACGGCCAATACTTCGTATATTATTGATGCAAATGCCAAAGGGCCAGATGGCGATACCGTTTTGTTTCTCTATGATGCGGGGCGCAATCTGTTGACCAATAATGACGACCATACGCCCGGCATCGATTCACAAATTATTTATAATGTGACCGCGGCGGGCACTTATTTTGTGAATGTCAAAATGTACAATTCAACCAAGATCGGCAGCGGCACAGAGTATGAGATCAGCGTGCGGGCTGGAACGGCCACGCCTACGCCCACGGCTGGCCCCACACCCGCCCCAACCGCGACCCCCACACCGGGCGGCGCAACGGATGTGCGCACCCTGATTCTCGTGAACCGCGCCCGCATCGCCCAACTCTATTCGGATGGCGAAGCTACCCAACTCATGGACAAGCTCAGTCAACTGGCTACCCAAGATAAAGTCAAAGGCGAGATTCTCCGCCTAGACAACAATGTCGAGGTGAGCAATAAATATAGCGCCTGGGGCGCCGACCCGACCAACGTTGATAAGGCGAATGATCTGGCGGGTGAGATTCGGCGGGTGATCATGACCTATTTGCAGCAACGCACCGGCGTAGAATATGTCGTGTTGGTCGGCGACGACCGCGCCTTGCCTTTCCGACGTGTGGTGGACAACACACCTCAGCAATCGGAAAATACATATCAACATGTGAGTGCCGATAATACGATTGGCGCAGCCACGCACTCGAATCACTTTCTGACCGATGATTTTTATGTGGATCGTGAGCCGACGCCCAACAACAATCGCGAAATCTATCTCCCAGATTTGACCGTGGGGCGCTTGATCGAGACGCCCGCCGAAATGATGGGCATTATCGATAAATACCTCGCAAACCCACGCACCCAAGTGGGCGATGTGTTTGTCAGCGGCTATGATTTTGTCCAGGATGCGGCTTCAGAGGATTGTGAGGCCTGGAAGACCGCCGTCGGTGTCAACCGCGTTGCTTGTGTGATTGGTCCCAATTGGCCCAAAGTCCAGTTTACCGCGCAGCAACTGCGCACCTCCCCCTCCTCCTTTAAGTTTCAGTCGATCAGCGGGCACGCCGATCACTTTGCCGAAGGTGCGGCGGGCGGGGGCTTTACTAGTGGCGATGAGATCGACGCCTCGGCCATTGACCTGGGCGGTGGTCTCATCTATAGCCTGGGTTGTCATGGTGGTCTCAACGTGCCCCCCACCAATGCCGATCATCCGATGGATTTGCCGCAGGCGTTCACCCGCAAAGGCGCCAACTATATTGGCAATACTGGCTATGGCTGGGGGCTGTTGAATAGCGTTGGCCTCTCTGAGAAGATGCTCCGGCTGCTCAATCGGGAATTGCTCGGTGGTTCCGCCACGATGGGCCAGGCGCTCAAGATCGCCAAGAACAAATACTTTCAGCAAGATCATAGCATTTCGGCTTATGATGAGAAAGTGATGCAAGAATTAGTCTTCTACGGCTTGCCAATGTTTGAGGTAAATATCTCGCTGACGGCCAACAGCGCCGCGCTAACCACCCATGCCGAAGAATTTCCTGGCGCCAGCGTAGACTTCCAACCTGGTTCGTTGGGGCCCAACGAAGATGTGATCAGTAAAACTGCCCATCTGGATTTTAGCAAGGTGATTAACCCGAGCAACAACGATCCTGGGCTTGCCTCGCTGGGCACCGAGAGCGGCAGTTATCTCTCCTTTAATGGCTCGATCAGTGCTGATGCGGGCCAACCTGTAGAGCCGCTCTTTTACTACAGCCTGGCCAGTCAACCGTCGGATATCCGCTCGATCATTCTGCGCACGGCTACCTATACCACCGAAGTTCAGGCCGATCCGCTGATCGGCACCCCGATCAACGAGTTCGTGCCGCGCGGGGCTGGTGACGAAGCCACGCTGGACAATTCGTTTGGTTGGTATCCACCCCTACCCACCGAAGTGCGCAAGCTGGAAGGCCAGACGACATTGGTCGTGCAATTGGGCCAGTACCAACCGGCCACTGACCAACTGCGGCTCTTTAGCGGCTTGGACGTGGATGTCGTCTACAGCCTCAGCCCTGACCAAACACCGCCCCAGGTCTTGGTCGTGGACGGTCTCTATAATAAAGATACGGGCAAGGTGCGCGTGAAAGCCGGCGTGACCGATGCCAGTGGCATCAAGGAAGTTGTGCTATCGTATGTAGAGAATTCTTCGCTGGCCGCGGCGACCTTCAAATCGCTGAACCTACAGTTCAACGCGGCTAGCCAAAAGTGGGAAGGAAGCTTTAATGGCGGCCCAACTTCGCGCTTCTTTATCCAAGCCCTAGACCAAGGTGGCAACGTCGCCTCGGCCACGAATAAGGGTAACTTCTTTACACCCGCCCAAGATCGTTTGGGCTCGACATCGTCAGTCTCTTGTATTGGTGGTGGCAGTTTCTGTCTCTACCTGCCCAAGATTGCCCGTTGACATACGTGCAGGTAGGACGCGCGTGAACTTTATGCGCAAGCGCAAGAACGTTTTTGTACAGTGAATGTTTGAATGATCGACCATCTAGCGATCTGATACTTTGGCTCGGCCATTCAAATGGCCGGCTGATAGGCTCAGGAAGTCGCCTCAGCGACTAAACACCCGTGGCGGGTCGCTAGATGGTCGATCGCTAATCACTGAAGCATTCACTGGCCATCCTTGTAAATAGCAATAGTAGCGGGGGACGAATCATGAAATTTTTTGGATTCACGGTCTACTTTATTTTGGCGGCATTGGTTGTCGGTCTGATCGTGCTGGCTGGTTGTAGGCCACAACTGCCAGCTCACGACGAACAAACTGCCGCAGGTCAATTCGCTGTACAAGTTGTTGATGCCGAAACAAATCAACCGATCCAAGGGGCTGTTGTGGCCGCCCATTATTTCCCTTCTTCACCCCAATCCCCGGCTCCTAATTTCCCTAAAGCCACAACCGATGGCACGGGCAAAACGAGCTTAGCCGTAGCCGCCAAGCTTTGTCTATGGCACATTCAGGCCGAAGGGTATATCAGCCAAACGCAGACCGGCGCGCCCGACTGCCATCCGCCCTATCGTTATACAGGGGCAGACCCAAAGGCCACCGGGTCGGCTGTAGTACACCTCTATCGTCAGCCTGAACCCCAGTTGACGGTGCGCGTCAGCGATGCCTATACGGGGCCGCTGACGATCAACCTTGTCCCGGCGGCTGGTTTCGCCTTTGTGGCGCCCGATGGCATGAATCGTGTCTTCGCCCCTGTAAAAAACGATGCCGATTATACGCAAGGCAGCCAAGGGCAGCGAACATTCACCGAGACTGTACCCTCAACGGCTACCGTGACGGCTACTGTGACGGCCAACATGACAGCCACCGCAGGCGTCACCATCGATCTTAACGTGACGCCGCTGCTTTATGACATTACCACTGAACAACTGCGCGTGGTCGATGGCAGTGGTGTCTTGCCCATGAATCCCACCGGTGATCTGCAAAAGCCCGGTCGATGGGTTTGGGGAACGGCCAATGACAACGATAAACAACTTTCAGGGCAGATTCGGCTTTTTATCGGCTCGGCGGCGGATTATGGCGTCTATCAGAACGTTACTCATCAATAGCCCGAGCTTCCCTTGTAAATTATCCCGCTGACCTGGCCAATTTGGCGGAGTTGAGCATGGATTGAGGGCTTACTTACATTCGATCATTGGCTGCAACTTTACACTTACTAGAACGTGCCGGGGATTTCTGGGAATCCCC
>JAPLGZ010000191.1 GCA_026389895.1 Chloroflexota bacterium
AAAGGTTAGTTACCATTATCGAATACGCTTGATGACCTAGTGATTGATACGCTCAATGCGGCTTGATCATGCTGAATTCACCAATTGTATATGCGCAGCACCGAAAGAAAAACTTTCTTAGCTCATCAAATGTTCCTGGCAACCCCTGCTCATTTTTAATCGCCTGCTTGTTGGCAAACCATCAGATTTCGCTTAGGGCTGTAATTCTACCTCCATTATATCCGTAATGTACGGGCATAGCAATCCCTAAATTTATTATCGGCAACTCAAGTAACGGGCAACAACCAAATGCGCGCCGCGGGTAAGCGAATAGCGATCTGCGCGCCCGCTGGCAGGTGCAGGTTAGCCGGACCGTGCGCTAGCCAAGGTTGGCCATTCACCTGGAGTTGCACCTGTGTGTAGGCGCCCATATAGACACTCGACAAGACAGGGACATAGAGCAGGTTATCAGTAGCCGTTGGATGGAGTTGAATCTCCTCGGGGCGCACACTCAACAGAACGGGACCATCAGGCTGATTCACTTGTTCTAGATCAACCTCTAAACGGCCCAACGCGGTCTCGACTTGATTTTGCCGTTTGACGCCCAGTAAAAAATTATCATTGCGAAAAAAACGCGCAATCGGCGCGGTGCGCGGCCGTTCGTAAAAAGCCTGCGGCGCCGCGTATTGCTGCAAGGCGCCATCAAAGATCAAGGCGACGCGGTCGGCCAACATCACAGCCTCTTCCTGGTCATGGGTGACAAAGAGCGTGGTGATTTTTAGTTCACGCTGCAATTTTCGGATCAAGGCGCGCATTTCCAACCGTAAATTGGCATCTAAATTCGCCAACGGTTCGTCCAGCAGGAGCACACGCGGCTGGATCACCAGGGCCCGCGCCAGGGCAATGCGTTGTTGCTGACCACCCGACAATTCGTGGGCCCGTCGCCGCTCAAAGCCGGGCAGCCGCACTAATTCGAGCATTTCACCCACCCGCTGGCGAATTTCTGCGGGTTTCACGCCTTGCATTTTCAGACCAAAACCAATATTTTGCGCCACATCCATGGTCGGGAAAAGCAGATGCTTTTGGAAGACCATCACGGCACCACGTTGCTCGGCTGGCACCTTTAGCATCGATTTCCCATCGAATTGGACATCGCCAGCGCTCGGGGCCAACAACCCGGCGATCATCCGCATGGTAGTTGTTTTGCCACAACCCGAAGGCCCCAGCAAGGCCACCAGTTCACCGGAATTAATTGCCAGATCAAGTTGCTCGACCGCCTTCACGTGGCCAAAATGTCGGGTCAACTGCACTAAGTTTACTGCTGTCATAGCCGCCCTAGACCGTTCATCGCGCTGGCTTCTTGGTGTAGCGAACGCGCCGTAAAGATAAAGATAACAATGGCCGGCAAAATGAAGACAACACTAATGGCGGCTGCATTAGGATGATTAGACGCGCTGATAAAGGGGAAAAGCACCATTGGCAGTGTGACAATCCTGCCGCCACCAATCAAAACGGTGGTGATATACTGGCTCCAAGAGACCAGAAAGGTGAACAGTGCGGCAATGAGTAGGCCAGGGAAAATGGCGGGCAGGGTGATATACCAAAAGGTGCGCCATTCATTCGCGCCCAAGGTGCGGGCCGTCTCTTCCAAAGCGGTATCGTAATTGGCAAAGACCCCGCTCATGACCAAGATAAAGTAGGGCAGCGCCGGGACAAGATGAATTAACACCACCCCAGCAAATGTATCAGCCAATCCATAGCGAATAAACAGGATGTGGATCCCCATCACGACCACCAAACCGGGCACGATCATCGGGGCCATGATCAGCCATTCCAGCACTCGTTTGCCGCGAAAGTGATGCAAACTCAAGGCGCGCGCCGCCGGCAAGCCGATCAACACAGATAAGATCACCACGGCCAGGGCCAGGCTGGCGCTATTCAACCAGGCTTCCCCGACTTTCGCAGTCGGTGAAATTAGATAAAGCCAAGCCCGCCAGCCCCATTTTTGGGGTAAGAGACTGGGAAAGAACCAGTTATAAGCAAATGACCAGACAAATTGGGGCAAAATCGGCAACAATACGCCAAGCACAAGGCCAACGATCAGGAGCCAACGGAAGAATTTATGCATAATTATCGAAAGAGTAATCCGTCATGTTGTCTCCGCTGTGCATAACGGCGATAGACGGCCAGCAAGGCAATGACAATGGTCGTGATGATCATCCCAATGGCCATCGCGGTCGGACGCTGCTGCAAGTCGGGATCGATGTAGGCGCGGTAAGCCATCACCGGCAAGGTGTTCGGGTATCGTTGCCCCAATAACAAGGGCACCTCAAAACTGCCAAACGTGTAGGCAAAGACGATCACCGAAGTTGAGACAAGGCCAGGCATGAGCAACGGCAACAGGATGTAGCGAAAACGCTGCCATGGATTCGCGCCGAGTGTACGCGCCATCTCTTCATATTCTTGGCTCACCCCACGGAGCACCGCCAATACCACCAACCCAATAAAAGGGGTCTCTTTCCAGACATAGACGAGGATCGTGGCCACATTCCAACGATCAAAGACCAACACGGGAAATTGCGCCGGTTGCGTCAGCCAGCCCACGCTGTAGATCAGGCGGGCGAGCAACCCACTTTGGGTGAGCAAGAGAACAAAGCCTGCGGCCGCCACCATATGTGGCACGGGCAGTGGAATTTGAAAGATCAACGTGACCAGACGATGGCCATAAAAATTTTGGCGCAAAAGCAACGCTGCGGCCACCGCCAACACCATAGCAAGGCCAGTGCTGACCAAGGAGATATAGAGCGTCAGCAACAACGCAGAACGAAAACCCTCATCGGTTAAAACAGCCAGGTAATGGCGCAGGGTGGGCACTCGCAACCCAATCACCGGCATATAGTCAAGACTTTGCCCTAACCCCACCACAACGCCGCCCACAAAGAGGAGGAGGATAACGGCGAGTGCGGGGCCAAGCATGAGTGTGAGGCGTAATTGGTTAGGCATAGCTAGAACAGGGGTTGTGTGATGAATGATGAGTGATGTATCAACTCACTCATCATTCATCAGCTGATTACTTTTTTAACACATTCGCCGTCCAACCATCATCAATGGGCTTTACCCAGCTCGCGCGCGCTTCGGGAATGGCGTGGCTGCTCAACACATCGGAGGGTAAGGTAGCCACGCCACGCGGTGTCTTCGCCAGTTGCGCCTGCTCTTCAGCGCTCAGGCGCGTCGGGTCGATGGCCACCATCCATCCAAGCCCCGTCTCAGGATCGGTCAGGGCGATCTGATAGTCGGGCGAAGCGAGCAAATTGGCTAAGACCAGCGCGCCCGCCGGATTATTGGCATTATACGGGATCCCGACATAGCTGACATTAGCCAGGGTGCCGCTATCAAAGACAAAGGTGCGCATACTATCGGGATATTGGCCGGACTTGATGTAGGTCGAAGCGCGGTTAGCGTCATATTCCATATTAAAGTCGATCTCACCATTTGCGATCAAATCGGTCATCGCCGCCAACTCAGGATAGGTGTCGCCGGCATGCCACAAATTGGGCTTAATGGCGTTCAAATAATCCCAGACTTGAGGCGCCACTTTGTCATAGGCGGCCTGGTCAAATTCTTGCAGAAAAATATCTGGGCTGCCTGCCGCCCAATAGAAAAGCTGCCGTACAAAGGCGCTGCCCACATGATTGGGCGGTGCTGGATAGGTAAAACGGCCAGGGTGTTGCGCGATCCAGGTTTTTAAGGCCTCAAAAGTCTTGGGCGGGGTTTGGACATTTTTGGTATTATACTCCATCACCCATTGAAAACTAGCCCAGGGCGCTTCGTAACCGTCCACCTTTTGGCCGAAGTCATAGGCCAGCGCGGGGTTATCCCAATTAACAAATTTGCGATTGGGCAGTAGGTCGGTAAAAGGCCCATAGAGTAGATTGGCCTCCTTCAACGTGCGAAAGTTTTCGCCGTTGATCCAGATCAGATCGATGCTACCGCCGTGCGCTTTGCCCGCCGCCTTTTCATTCAGCACTTTGTTGACCGCGTCGGCCGTATTTTCCACCGGCACACGATTTAGGGTAATGCCATATTGCTCCTTGAGGGGACCACCAATCGCCGTATCCACATGTGCGTTGATCGTGTCTGAGCCGCCCCACATAAACCAATTAACCGTGGTCCCTTTGGCGGCGCTCAGCACATCGTCCCAGTTTGTATATTTGGGCACAGTTGTCTGTGGGCTCGGTTGCGAGGCATTGCCCGTAGGTTCGGCTGGTGCAATACAACCAGTCAGCAGTGTGATGACAACAACCAACACCAGGCTTGCAAAAGTCAGCCGTTTTTTAAACAACATACTTATCTCCTACGTCAATGTGGTAGAGGTGGCAAATGATGATTTGAAGTTAGGAACAGTTGCGGATGAAGCTTACTTGTCGCAACAGAATTTGACGTACTCCCGCGACTCAAGTCGAGGGATTCTAGGGTCAGACGGCAATTGCTGTACGAGACAGTCTGACATCGCCTAACCTAAGAGAAGACGCCCCTTCTCTATGAATATTTAGAGCAGCGTTTAGATCACGGTTATGGATAACACCACAACCAGGACAAGCCCATTGCCGCTCAGACAGTTTCAAATCATGCTTAATATGGCCGCAGTCAGAGCAAGTCTTGCTCGACGGATAGAAACGATCAATCAGATGAACAAGCTTACCTTTGGTGGATGCAACATACCCCAAAATGCCCATGAACTCAGAACGAGCAAGGTCGCCTACTTGGCGACCCCACAGGGCTTCGGGTACCCTCTGGGTGCCCTTCATGTTCAAATCTTCAAAGTACAGTTGATCGAACTTATCGGTCAATTCGTGGGCCAGCGTGAAGAACCAATCACGGCGCTTGTTGACCACCGTCTGATGAATGCGCGTGACAACCATTCTGGCTTTCTTCCATCGACCGGAAAACTTGACCTTGCGGGCCATGTTTTGTTGAGCAAGTTTCAATTCGGTCATTGCTTCCCGAAAGTACAACGGGCTTTCAATATCTTCACCGATGGATGGTTTCAAGAAGACTTTCAGACCAAAGTCAAAGCCTGCGCTGTTACCCGTCATAGCCTGATTGATTTGGCTTGTTTCTTCTTGCACCACAAAGTAGAGATAGAGATGGCCCAACGTATCCCGCTTGACTGTAACTGTTTTAACAGCGAGTGGGATGTCACGACTCTTGCTAAACTTGTAAACCATGCCCTGAATATAGATTTTGTTGCCGTCCAACAACTTCCAGCCAGCTTGCTTCAAGGTGAACGACGTATAGCGTTTGACTTTCTTGAAACCTGGCGGGGATGTTCTAACCTTGCGCTTAAGATTGCCGAAGAACAGTTTATAGGCTTTGTCAATGCGTTGCGTGATGTCCTGAATCGCCTGGCTACCTACCTTGCCCCAATACGCGTACTTAGGCAGCTTCTTGAGTTTGGCAAGATGTTTTTGCAAGTCGTACAGGTTCAAGCTTTTGCCAGTCAACTTGTAGTAGCGCCGATGCAAAGCAATGGCATGATTCCAGATAATCCCAGAAATGTCGATCTGCTGATGCAGGTGCTTATTCTTTTTCGACTGGTAGAGTTTGAACTTGTACGTTCGCATTGGTTCTTCTGTTCTTCGATATAACGTCTAATCGTTTCGGCTGAAATATGCCCAACCGACTCCCAATAATACGAACGAGTCCAGAGGGTAGGTAGACCAGATTTGAGTTTAGGAAACTCAGCGCGAAGCTTAAACGATGAATAACTTTTTAGTTGCTGTATGATGTAATGCGGCCCATGAATCGGTTTTGTTTTCACAAAGAGATGCACATGATCAGGCAGGATTTCCATCGTATCGATAATCAAGCCAAGTTCGGTTGCCTTCTCACTCAACAGTTCTTTTAACCTGCTTGCAACCTGATCAACGAGCACTTTGCGCCGATACTTTGGAGACCAAATCGATGATAACCAATGTTATAAACTGCCTTATTGCTAGTGATCCAACGTTCGTTTATCATGACAGAAGGATACCAGAATATTATACATCGTCAAATAGATAATGTTTTGGCGTATACTATCAACTTCCAAAGCCAGCAGGCTTTGCCGCATTCATCCTACGACTAAAGTCGAATTAGGATTTCTGCGGGTAGGATCGTAAAACAGGCTAAAGGCTTTACAAATACAACTGTAAAGCCTTTAGCGTTTTGTTATGCGACTCCACCTCTACGCGGCCGGCTTCTCACCCGCATCATTCTTCTTGTCCTGTTGACTGGCCGCCAGACTTGCGTAAATCTGATTGCGCAGCGCCTCCACCTGCGGCGAACGGACCGCATTGGCGTCGGGGTTGACCGACACGCCCATCCGATCAGACAACAGGATCGCCAGCAACCCTTGCATTAAGTTGTTCTGGCTGCCGTCCTGACCGTTGCCACCACCACCGCTGATTACGACGCGGGGCACTACGTCCACACCGGCCACTTGAATCGCCTCGGCGAAACGATTCATCACTTGTTGTGTCACCTGGTATTGCGGGCCACCACGGCGAAACGATTCATCACTTGTTGTGTCACCTGGTATTGCGGGCCACCATAAGCACGCACCTGTTCTTCGACGGCAATGGCTTGGGCGATACCGATACGGGCATTCTTTTCGGCTTCGGCTTCGGCCAATGTACGAATTTGCGCTGCCATTTGCAAGGCTCGTTGATATTCAGCCTTGCCTTCGTTGCTCTGCACCGTAATGCTCAGTTCAGACTCGGTGATCTTGGTCTGTTGTTGCGTGCGGGCCTGCGCTTCGCGCAACTCACGTTCCTTGACCGAGGCCGCCTCTTGCCGGGCATAGGTTTCGATCTGCTCCTCGGCGATCTGGCGCGAGCGCAACTGCATCAGAATGTTCTCGATCTGTGTATCCCCTGGAGGCGAGGTGGGGGTGCCGATCAATACTTCTTCTAGTTCCAAATTGTAGCGCGCAAACTTCTCTTTCATCTCCTGGCTAGAAATATTCTGAATATTGCTGCGATCCTGAATCAACTGAATCAAGGTGCGCGTCTGGCCAATATTTTTGAAGTAGGCGGCCACCAACGGGTCAAGCGTCTGCTCAACCAGACGTTTGATATCACCAAAGCGTTGGATCACCAGCGGCGCTTTGCGATAGTCGATGTGCACCACCACCGACAGCGGCAACAGCGGTTCAAAGGCGTCTTTGGTGATCAGCGAAATCTCGGCCAAATTCTCATCAAAACGATGCGCCCCGACTTCGTTGCGATTCCATTTGAGGATGATATTCGTGGTCGGCACGGTAATCACCTTGCCGGCATAGGTGTTGAAGGCGTATTTGCCGGGCAGCAATGGCTCGTCCCAAACGCCGCGATTGCCACGGCTCACCATCTCACCATGTTTATAATCGGCACCCGACAGATCTTCGCCTACCCCACCCGTGTAGGAGATCACCACACCGGCATTACCGACTTCGATAATCGTCTTGGGGATGCGCTCGACAGTCGCGAAGAGCCGGTTGATATAATAAGTGCCTTCGACCACGACCTGCAATTGGCGACCACGCATACCGCCAGCGAGCAAAAAGCGATCGGCGTCTTGAAACTTATTGTGATAGGTAGACTCATCACCGACATTGTCGCCGACCACGGGCGCAATGATATCGCCCTGGTGCAGCGACGGACCATCATGCACTGTCACAATGCCGACCGAATCTTCGTTGTCTTTGATCACGACGGGCGTAAAGCCGCTGCGATCGGAGATCAGGCTGGCCATCTGCTTGACAATCTCTTCTTCCTCGCGGCTGATCGAGAGTGAATAGACCTTTTCTGCCGTGAGCACGACAAACTGCGCCAAATTGATCGCATAGGTGCCTTCGCGCAAGATCATGCGTTGCGGGCCGCGCGTGCCGCCATCGCGCATAAACGCCGTCACATCTTGAAAATCATGGGCTGTGACATTCGACGCCAAGGCTTGCGTCGCGCTCAATGGCTGGCCATCACGCGCGAACACATAACCGATGCGGCCTTGCGGGATCGTCACCAACGGGGCGCGGTGTACGGCATACTGGAACGGCGGTAAAAAGTGGATGCCACCACGCAGCAAATTAGGCTGAAAACCGGCTTCGCCATTGAGCGCAATAAAACCCGACTTGATCGATCCGCGCGCGCTCCAACGCTTCTCGACGATCCCTACGCGCGTATTCGGGATAAAACGGATCCACGACGCAAGGACGATCAACAACACGAACAGCACAACTGCCACCAAAATCAAAGTTGCCAATACTCCAAACATTTTCCATTTCCCTTTCGCTCGGCGCAATTTTAGGTCAAATTTTTGACGTTGTTAGCCTTTGGCCAGTGCGGAGCGCGATGAACAGCATAACCGATCCCAAACACATTTGCCTGACAAAAACAGCCCAGCCAGCGGACAGCCAGCGACGCCAACCGAGAAAAGGGCGCCCACAACTGGACGCCCCAACACAGGAGCGCATTTTAATTTGTACTATACTTTGAGGCAGACTGTAGTAACTGTGTCGGGCAACCTTCATTATGCGCCTCGCAGGTGCCGCGTGCAAATTTGTTACTACGGCCTATAAATATCAACACGTAGTGCCATAGTAGTGTGCCGCGTGATACAATAAGTAAACGTTATAAGTCAAGGTCACCAACCGGCCAAGAAAGGAATTACCTTTGGGAAAAAAATCCGCTAGCCCAGCGCAACCCAATCCTACACTGAATCGCGCCGCCCGTGCCAAAGCGGCAACACAAGATGAAAAACTGCTCGCTACGCCTGAGCCCACGCCCCCTCCGTTCACGGAAACCGACACCTGGCGCGTCTTGCGGATTACGGGAGAATTTATCGAAGGGTTTGACGCGCTCTCCACCTTAGGCCCTGCGGTCACGCTCTTTGGCTCGGCACGCATCCAGCCGAACGATCCGATGTATGCAGCCGCGGTTGAGACAGCGCGCTGTCTCGCCGAGTCCGGCTTTTCGATTATCACAGGGGGTGGTCCAGGCATTATGGAGGCAGGCAATAAAGGGGCGCAGTTAGGCGGCGGCGTCTCGGTGGGCCTGGGCATTGAGTTACCCTTTGAACAAGGCATTAATGCCTATGTGCAAATTCCCGTCAACTTTCGTTATTTTTTTGTCCGCAAAACGATGTTTGTGAAGTATGCGCAAGGGTTTGTGATCTTTCCCGGGGGCTTTGGCACCCTGGACGAAATGTTTGAAGCGCTGACCTTGATTCAGACCGGCAAAATCCGGGGGTTTCCGCTCATTCTCTTTGGTTCAGCCTACTGGCAAGGTCTGCTTGATTGGCTGCGCAACACGCTCCTGGCCGAAGGAAAGATCGCCGAACCAGATCTTAATTTGATTAAAGTGACCGATTCGCCCGAAGAAGTGTGCGCGATCATTCACAAGGCAATGGCAGAGGATAACGGATTTGTGCGGCAAGAAGCGGCAGCCCGTGAAGTGACGCGTCAAGTGTATGAGAGCGAATAAGGACTCATGAAAAATCAACCTACTCAGATCCAGGCAATGCTGCCCAGTTCCACAACAGGGGCAGCCCCGCTCATGGATTGTTATCTGCCCACCCCAGCGCAACGTAATGGCGTTGGTTTGATCATCTTTCCAGGCGGCGGCTATGGCGGCCACGCCGAGCACGAAGGGAAAGGATATGCTGACTATTTTGTGGCGGCTGGCATCACTTGCTTTGTCGTGCGCTATCGCCTTGGTTCGGCAAATTTTCGACACCCAGCCATGCTCGAAGATGCATTGGCCGCGCTTTACACCGTCCGCCAGCGAGCCAGTGAATGGGGTCTTGATCCCAACAAGATCGGCATAATGGGATCATCAGCGGGCGGGCATCTGACCGCCCACACCCTCGTGGCCTATGATCGCTACGCCAGCGACATCGCTTTGCGCCCAAATTTTGGCATCCTCTGCTATCCGGTCATTGCGATGACGGGGCCGTATTGTCACACGGGTTCACGGGCGAACCTGCTGGGGGCCGATGCAGACGAAGCCTTAATGCTTGATGTCTCACCCGAACGACTCGTCACGGCGCAAACGCCGCCCTGCTTTCTCTGGCACACGGTGGAAGATGCGGCGGTGCCAGTCGAAAACAGTCTGCTCTTTGCCACCGCGCTCCGCGCGCATGGGGTAGCGTTTGAAATGCACATCTATCCCACAGGCCGCCACGGCTTGGGTCTCAATACCGACCTCGCTTGGGCCAGCGCGTGCCTGCGCTGGATTGCTGAAGTCACTGCGTAGTGCTTTAATTTACGTAGAATCTCGGCGTCATAAATCCACCCAATACTTCTCACCCATCCCCGTTAGCTATAACGGGGATGGGTGAGAAGTATTGGGCTTGTGTGCGAAAAACAAGCGCATAGCCCCGAGCGTATAGGCTGGATTAAATGGCACAAACGTGCGGTCGGCCAGAAGACAAGTTTCCCCGGGCGCTTTGCGCAGAGCGCTGTGCCTGCGGATCGGCAAAGTCATCCCCCCAAATGGCCCGATCTTCACGCGTGTGGGCGGCTGAAGGCAAGACCCTATTGACCGCTTTCTGGGAACTCAGTAAATTCGCCTGGCCTGCTCACCAACTCCACGTTGCCATAAAACCTTCGGCAATTGGCCGTGCGGTCCCACCGTTAATTGGTAGAATATAGATTTGGGCCTTATTTCCTTTGACCATGGGTACAACCAGTGCGTCGCTATCCGGCGACCAGAGACGATGGCTCAAGGCATATTGATCAAAAAACGGCAGAAATTGATTCACAAACAATGCCCACGGTTCAAAGACGGCCAGCGTCTGCGTCCGCCCGCCTCGGACGTGGACCACATGCAACGCTAAGCGCAAGCTGTCGCGCGGCTCGGGTTGCGGCTCGGTGTTCATAAAAGGCCAATTCCCTGTGAAGCGTCCGTTGGTGACAAACGTGGGCGGCCTTAGCAGCGGG
>JAPLGZ010000063.1 GCA_026389895.1 Chloroflexota bacterium
GAAGAGATGCCGCCGGTGGGCAGCAGATGCAACTTGAGCGCGATCACATAGATCAAAAGTAACCCGAGGAAGAAACCGGGCATGGCGGTGCCGCTAAACGCAAAGGCCGTCAGTGCATAATCTAGCCGCGAATAAGGTCGCAAGGCCGACAGCACGCCCAGCAGAATGCCACCCACCGTCGAGATTAGCAACGCCAGCCCCACCAGACCAATCGTGTTGCCAATGCCGCGCCCGATCATCTGAGCAACCGGCAAGCGGAATAAGATCGACGTGCCCAGGTTGCCGCGCAAGACTTCGCGCAGCCAGAGTACGTAGCGCACCGGGATCGATTGGTTGAGCCCCAAAGCCTCGCGCCGCGCCGCCAGTTGTTCTTTGGTTACATTGTGGAACTCTTCTGGCGTCAACATGGCTGAGACCGGATCACCGGGCGCCAAGGCATAGACGGTAAAGTTGATCACGGTGATGCCAAAGAGCAACGGGATCATCCAGAGCAGGCGGCGCAAGAGGTAGCGACTCATGGTTTGTGTTCCCAGATCTAAAGTAACAAGGAATAGGTAATAGGTAATAGGTAATCACTAATTTGTAATGCCTGGGCTAACGATACGGCGACTAATTGCTACTTATTCCTTGTTACCTATTACTTATTCTTCCAAGCATCAATACTTAATCACTCGAACTTACGCTTCAACGGTAATGTTTTCCCATTGCCAGTCGTTGCGTGTCCATAAGGCGTAGACTGGGTGCAGCCCACCTTTGACTTTTTTGTTGATCACCCAGATGCCGGGGCTGCGGGCAATCGGGATGACGCTGACCACATCGGAACCCAACGCCTGCAAGGCATAGACACCCGCTTTGATCTCATCGGAATTTTCAGAGACACTAATTTTCTTGACGATGGCGGGTGCTTCGGGCACATCGACAAAGGGGAATTTATCTGGCGCGTTCAAGTAGTAGTTGGCGCCATCACTCGCATCCGCTCCCCACACCTGGCCGCTGAAAAGAATATCGGTGCCATTTTTATCCAACTCGACGTTGGCATAATCGGCGCCGACCACCTGATATTCAACGTCGATGCCAACATCCTTCCAGTAGCCCAACACCAACGAGTAGAGCGGTTCGTTAGCCGGCTCGACCGATTCCACCATAAAGCGCAATTTGCGGCTGCCGTCCCAGCCAGCCTCTTTTAGCAAGGCCTTGGCCTTCTCTGGGTCATAAGTGTATTGTGGCACATCCGGCCCAACGCCATATCCACCATATTCAAAGATCGCCCCCGGCACGGTCGTCGCGCCGTGATAAAAGGACTGGACAATCGCCTCGCGATCGATGGCCCACCACATGGCTTGGCGCACTTTCTTATCAATTGTGGTGAAGTTTAAGAAGAAAGCCGTATTGGCCAAACTGGGGCTGAGCACGACATCCACATGGGTCATCTCTTTAAAGCGGGGATATTCGCTGGGCGGGATCGTGCCGACATGGCATTCGCCACTTTCCAACGCAGCGGCCTGGGCCTGGCCATCGGTGTACGCGGTATAGATGATTTTGTCGAGCTTGATCTTGCTGCGGTAGTAGTCATCATTGCGCGCAAATTCGATATATTGGTCGGGGACATACTTAGAAACCTTGAATGGGCCAGTGCCGATCCCCGTTTCGAGCGCCCACGGCGTTTTGCACAGCCCCTCATTTGGCAACAATTCTTCCAGTGGCTTGTCACTCAGCAGATGTTTCGGATCGATCACGTAGGAGGCAATTGAGTTGAGGAAGGGGCGCCGGAAGGCGTCGGTCAGTTCGAAAACCACCGTATAGTCATCGGTCTTCGTGATACCGCTGATCTCCTTGGCCGTGCCGTCATGATATTCCTTAAAGCCAACCACCATGCTGACCAGATTCTCTGGGCTTGTCCAGAGCGAATCCTTGTTGCCGACAATCAGGTAGGTAAAGAGCACATCGTCGGCGGTAAAAGGCTGGCCATCGTGCCATTTCACATCTTTGCGCAGGCTAAAGGTGCACTTGTTGCCGTCAAATTCCCACTTCTCGGCCAGATCCGGGAGGAAATCGCTATAGTCGTTGTTCCACTGAATCAGACCGCTATAGGTCAGGCGCCGTGAGTAGACATCTTGCGTGCCCGCATAGTTCCACGGCACACAGAAATTGCCATAGGTTGTCTTTTGAGCGTAACCAAAGACCAATGTCCCACCACCACTTGATGAGGCAGCCGCTCCTCCTGCGGCTGGTTGGGCGGCCGGCGCGCCACCAGGCGCAACGGGTGCACAGGCCGCTAAGAAAGCCGCGCCTGCGCCAAGCGCCGTCCACTGCATAAATTCTCGACGATTTAATTGTTTTGCCATCAGAGCTTTTGTCCTTTCACTGGAAACAGTTGCGAATGAATGCAAAACTAGCAGCCTAGCCATTTAGTTTTTCACAAGCTCGTAGCGACGCGCCCAAGCGCTCATTTGCGAAACAAGGAGCGTCGATACGTCAAGTAAATTTCTAAAAGTTAAATGGTCAAACGACTAGCGGTCAACGAACTTCACAGGTGCAGAGTATCGCTCTGCCAGACCAGGTCTAAAGGGGATAAAAGTAAACATCCTTTGGTAAGTAAGATTATTGTACGAGAAAGCGGCGCGCCCGTCAAACACGTTCAATTTCGACCGGGAGCAGGAAAATCCGGTTGCGTTCGCCTGAATCCGCCGCGGTGGGCGCCCAGCCAAAAGGCGTGCGATCATAGGCAATCAGCACGTGATTGGGCGACACTTCAATCAGTTCGGTATAGGCTGTGGTCTGCTCTGGCGTAATGCGATAGGTGGGATCGGGCGCCCATTGATTATGGTGGGCCAGCAAGTCAATGCTCTGCCAGGCTTCGCCCCGTTCATCGTTGGCCAGCCAGAGAAAGATCCCCGGTCGCCCGGTGGAAAGCGCAAGAATACCATTGTTCAGGCGTTTCAAACTTGGTTCGACGCTATAGGCCGGGAGTACATCGGGCACAGACCAAGTGCGGCCATTGTCGCGGCTGTAACTGCGGCGTAACGGAAAGGCCGCGCCCCCGCCCATGCGCATGACGCACATCAGTTCACCGCTGGCAAGTTGCACCAATGAGGGTTCACCAGGACCGTGGCCACGCGGCTCTGCGGCCGGCACAATTTCCGGCCCGGCCACGGTGGCGAGATAGCGCCACGTGCGTCCGCCATCCTCCGACGTCGCCACCACCACTTGATAGAAGGCTTCACCAGCTTTGGCGCCGTACAGGGTGGCGATCAGCCGGCCATCAATCTCCAGCGCGTCGCCATCGAAACAAAAATTAACCCGATGATAGTTATCGCGGTACGGATTGGGCAAGATCTCTACTGGCCAGGGCCAATCGACCAGGCGAACGCCCTCTGGCTCAAAGACGACGCGCCGGCCACCTTGCTCAAAACGGGTGGCCGCGCCATGAAAATTATGTTGATCCGCTGGACCATGGGCATAGAGGTACGCGGGCAGCGCAAAGAGCGCGCCATCGGCTTGAGGAATAAAGATCATCTGCTGATGTTCGGGCAAGATATCGTAGCGCGGACTCCATGATTGGCCGTTATCGCCTGATAGCATATAGCCAGAGATATCCAGGCCATTTTCATTCGTGTCCGCCGCCAACGAATAGGCGAGCAGCAGTTCGCCCGTCGGAAATTTGGCCAGTGAAGGAAACCAACCGTGGCTGATGCTTGAAGTCACCTGGATCGGCTCACCGAGGTGGACATGGAGATGGTTGAGTTTGATGGTAGTCATGAGCACCTTCTGTTGATGAATGTGTGTAAAATGCGGCCTCACCCCCCACCCCCTCTCCTGAATCAAAGGGCAGAGTTCAGGCGAGGGGGAGACCAGCGGGCGTTGGGGGGTGAGGCCGCTTTTACCCGCCCGGAATATACAATGTTCGATCCAGCACAGGCAACGTCACGCGTGTGCCGCCTTGCAGATGCGAGTGGGCCAGACCGAACTGTGCTTCGACACTTTGCATGGTAATGTCAATATTACCGGCGGTGCGCTCGCCGGTTTCCAGTTCGCGGATAATGTCACGAATCGTGCAGATGGTCGGGCTTTCACCGGTAGGCCGAATGATCAATTCTTCGCTGGTGTGCGTTTTTGCATTGGTGCGCCGGATGCGAAAATCGTCGCCATTTTCCCAGGCAATGGCGCGGCCTTCGCTGCCGTGGACATCGATGTCAAAGGAGCCGCGGCGCGGCACAAAGATGCCCTCCGCGCCACCCGCATAACCCACCCGGAAAAAGCCGACCATCGGATCGGCGATCTCATAACCCGGCGGCGGGACAAAACGACGATGGTTGTGGTCAAAAATTGGATGCGGGCGGCGCGGGTTGGGGTCAAACGGATCGTTGGGCTCAATCAACCGGCCTTCGACCCACAGCGGCTTGGGGTCACCGAACATCATCGCCACCAGATCGAGCGTGTGCGGGTGATGTTTAATCAAATCGGTGTAGAAATACATAGTGGCATAGTGGGGTTCACCAATGCCACCCGCCAAAATCGCATCGCGCAGCCGCTTATAGCCATCATGGTGCCGCCGCGATGCGCCCCAATTAAAGACAACCTTGTTGGCTTTGCAGGCCGCCACAATGCGATCGGCTTCAGCCAGAGAAGCACACAGGCCTTTTTCGGCATAAATGCCGCGCACCCCATGTTCAGCCGCAAAGATGATCGGTTCGGCGCGTGCGAAAGAAGGCGTCGTAATGCTGACAATATCAGGCCGCTCCTTTTCGATCATTTCACGATAGTCAAGGTAGGTGTTGGTGAGGCCAAAACGCGTCGCAAAGCGTTGCAGACGCTCGGCGCCCCGGTTGGCGACGGCGACCACTTCCGTCTGTTCAATCGCCTGATAGCCACAGAAATGGCTGTATGGTTTGGTATAATTGCCCGGTTCGATCTCGTCGTCGATCAGGCCACCCATGCGGCCGGTGCCGATGATGGCAACACGATATTTTGTGGTCATCCGTTTTCTCCAGAAAATGGGGTGGCGCACCAGATCTCGTTCTGCGCCGGTGTCACTTGCACCAAACTGTAATCAGTCGTTGGCTCCGGCAAGGCCACTGGCTTGCGCAGAATAAATTCAGCCTTGTCAAAATTATGATAAACCACATGCGCCACTTCGAACTGCTCGATCAGATGCATGGGCGAAGCCGCGAAATCTGGGACAATCAAGGGGCCAGTGTCCACCTGAAAACGCGGCGGCGCTTGCATCAAATTCATCGTCTTGATCGGATATTCGAGGAGCGCGCGCGTGTTGCTTGCCGGGTCGTGCAAAATGGTGCGCGCCACCAGTGGCAAGTTTTCCAGGGTTGCTTGGACAATCTGCGCGTCATCAGTTAATTGGCGCGGCTGGGGGAAGTGCCGCAAATCTAAGCGAATTTTTTCCCACCGTTCGTGATAAACGCCGTATTCGCGATTATCGCGAGCGCTTACCCAGTGGGTGCGGATAATTAGAAATTCATCTGCCGACCAGATGCCGCAAAATTCGTAATTGGGCATTTGGAAGAGCGGTTCATCCAAATACATCCGTTCGGCGCGACAGGGTGCGATCAAATAAAAGGTCGCCGTCGCGCCGCTCTGTTCATTGATCAGCGTGCAGGCTGCATCCAACTGAATGCGGGCAATGTTGCCTGGGCCTTTGGGAAACCAGGTCATATAAGAATTGGCAAAATCGATGACAGGCATGGTCATCCTCTAGGCTTGAAATTTGGGCTTGTGCGGCGTTGCATTGCGTTGCAACCGCAAGTTGCGTGCTTGCAAAGGCAACGTCACCCGCGCGCCACCGCGGCGGTGTGATTCGATAAAGGCAAAGATCAGTTCGGTGCTGGCGAGGGCCACGCGTGGCCCACAACGAGTGGCCGGTTCCCCGCGATCCAGCGCCTGGACCAAATCTTCGATCAAGCGCAAAGTGGCGCTGGCGGGCTCGGGCTCGGTGAATGGGCGGCCCATAAAGCCGGTGTGACCATGCGGATCGACCGGCACACGCTGGCGCAATTGCCACTCCAAGCCGTCCACATAGGCCGTAAGCGCGCCATTCTCGCAGATCACTTCGTAGTCGCTGCTGCGCGGCGTCACCAACATATAGGCCGTGACGCCATTGGCAAAGTGCACAATCCCTTCGCCTACCGGATCAGCACGCAACAGATCCCCGTCAAAAACATCCTCATTGGCGCGCAAATTCGCCTGCACCCATTCCACGGGTTGGTCACTGTTCAGGCGCAAGGCCAGATCCAGATAATGGCTGCCCATGTTGAAGAGCGTGCCGGTGTTATAACAGATAATGCTCTTGAGCGCGCCCAATTCCCCGCTGTCAATCACTTCTTTCATGCGGTCGTATTCGGGCGACCAGCGCCGGTTCGTCCCCAGGTTGAAGGCCACTTTGTGACGTTCCAGCGCTTCGACCATCGCGTAGGCTTCCGCTAACGACGCGGACATCGCCTTTTCGGCATAGATCGCTTTCACACCTTGCTCGACCGCATAGATCACAATGTCGGCGCGCTGTTCTGGCTGCGTCGCCACACTGACAATGTCAAGCTGCTCCTTGGCGATCATCTCTCGATAATCGGTGTACTGGCTGGCCTTCGGGATGTTATACAATTTACCAAACTCTTCCATCACATCAACGCGCGTATCGGCACAGGCCACCAGATCTGTCTGCGTACAGGCCGCAAAACCCGCCGCATGCGAATAGGGCAACACGATCTTCGGTGTGCCGATCACTTCATTGTCGATAAATCCGCCCATGCGACTACAACCAATCACGGCAGCGCGATAGGTTTTCATGAAAAATTTGTCTCCTTTGGTGATGGACTGTTTGGTAAACGATTAGGTGGATAACGGTTGATGCACTTTCACACCAACCAAGTAAGCTACCCTGATCACAGTGAGAGATCATATGGGTATTTTTGCGCAACCAGCCGTCAGGAATCGTTTATACCGTCAAGTATACGGAATGCGTATTCATCTGTCAAAGTCGATTTTTGGGGTCAGATGAGGAGTAAAGCAACGGCGGTCGCACGCAAAATACCCTAAAGGGTGCCCAAAAGGCCGCAAAGAAAAACCAGAACAATTTCGGGGCGGTAAGTTCTAGTTAAAACTACCGATGACGCACATAACGTAGGGGCACGCGGTCGGGCGGGATACCAATAGCGATAAACCTTATCTCTGCCTTCCGCCCGATTGCGCGCCCGGTTGTGCAACCAATCATGATTGACGAAGATGGGCACGCAATTGACGGCGAAGATAGATTGAGGGGTAAAAATAGCTTGAGCCCGCCATCAACCTGGGCGCCCTTTGGGCACCCCTACGCGGTTCATTGGCTAATCGTCAGACACCAAATTGGGCTTGGTGTAACTGGCTGTAGATGCCGCCGGCAGTCACAAGTTCTTGATGGCGGCCTTGTTCGGTGATGCCATGTTCGGTGACGACGACAATGCGATCGGCATTCTTGATCGTCGCCAGACGATGGGCGATCACGAGGGTCGTGCGGCCTTTGGAAAGCTCGATCAGCGCTTGTTGAATGGCCACTTCGGTTTGTGTATCGAGCGCCGAGGTGGCTTCGTCGAGAATCAGGATCGGCGGGTTTTTCAGAAACATGCGCGCAATCGCCAGCCGTTGTTTCTGGCCACCAGATAACTTGACGCCGCGTTCGCCAATCACGGTCGCCATCATCTCGGGTTGGTTGCGGATAAAACTCTCTAGTTGCGCCCGCCGCGCCGCTTCCCACAGCTCAGCTTCGGTGGCATCTAGTTTACCATAAGCGATATTTTCGGCAATCGTGCCCGAGAAGAGAAAGACATCTTGTTGCACAATGCCGATCTGGCGGCGCAGCGAAGCATGGGTCATCGTGCGAATATCAAGACCGTCAATGGTGATGCTGCCAGCGTCGATGTCATAGAAACGGGGCAACAGGCTGCAAAGCGTGGTCTTGCCCGCGCCCGATGGACCGACGAAGGCGATGGTCTCGCCAGCCGCGATAGTCAGATTGATATTGTGAATAATCTTGCGATGTTCCTCATAGCCAAAGGTAACATTGTTATAACGAATATTGCCCTTCAGATGGGTCACTTCCAGCGCATCCGGCGCGTCTTTGATATCGGGGTCGGTCGCTAAGATTTCTATGTAGCGTTTGAAGCCTGCAATGCCTTTGGGGTAACTTTCGATCACAGAATTGATCTTCTCGATGGGCCGAAAAAAGACGTTGGTCAAGAGCAGGAAAGCCACAAAGCCCCCGTATGTCAATTCGCCGCGAATGACAAACCAGGTGCCGCAGATCATCACGAACAACGAGACAAAACGCATGAGCATGTAGCTGATCGACAGACTGCGCGACATGATCTTATAGGCCATCAACTTGGTGGCGCGATAGTTTGAATTATCAACGGCGAACAAGCTCTGCTCATGTTCTTCGTTCGCAAACGCCTGCACCACGCGGATGCCCCCGACGGCATCTTCGACACGCGCGTTAAACTGGGCCACATTGCCAAACAATTGGCGATAGGTTTTGGTCATTTTTCCACTGAAATACATCGCCACCCAAACGATCAAGGGAATGACGAGAAAGGTTAAGATCGTCAATTTCCAATTGATCGTACCCATCAGGATAAATGAACCGATCAGGGTCATAACGGCAATGAAGATATCTTCGGGGCCATGATGGGCGACTTCGCCAATGTCTTGCAGATCGTTGGTAATGCGGGCGATCAGGTGACCAGTTTTATTATTGTCAAAGAAGCGGAAAGAGAGCTTTTGAATATGCGCAAAAAGTTGTCGGCGCATATCGGTTTCAATATTGATGCCGAGCATGTGGCCCCAATAGGTCACCACATATTGCAGCACAGCATTGAGCACATAGATCGCCAACAAAGCGGTGGCGGCCAACACAATCAGGCCCCAATCTTTGCTGGGCAACAGCTTGTCTACAAATTGATTAACAGCCAGCGGGAAACCTAACTCTAAAATGCCGACCACAAACGAGCAGCCAAAATCCAGAAAAAAGAGACCCCGATACGGACGGTAATAAGCAAAAAATTGACGTAACATGAATAGATGAAAGCTCCTAAAATAGATTTATACAGATATCAAGCAGAGTAGCCCCCTAGCCCTCCTCTGCGGGGAGGGAACCGATCGTTCGTCTGATCCTGATCAGTTCCTCCCTAGCAGGGGCGGCTACGGGGTCAAACGCCGCGCTCCGCCTGAGTTTGCTTTCGCCTTTATTCTACAGGGTAAGGGCAATCGGTGAATTTATCAGCATGATAACCTTTGACCCCCACGGCCCGCGACAGCGGGCTACGAAAAGTTTGCCCCAGGCGCAACTGCTCAAGGATATAGTCAAAATTATAGCGCGGATTCCAGCCCAAATCGAGGCGGGCCTTTTCGTTGACATAGACCCGATCAATGCTGGGGAACATCTGCCAGCCGCGTCGCGCATATTCGGCCTGGA
>JAPLGZ010000669.1 GCA_026389895.1 Chloroflexota bacterium
GGCAACCGCACCAAGATGGCCGCGCAAATTCTCGCCCAGGCCGGCTATAGCAATCTCTATGATCTTGGTGGCCTCATGCAATGGAAAGCGGCTGGCTTATCCGTTCGGTAAAATTTTGTATAGAAACATCATTCAAATAAAGATTCCTACAGGAGTACGCTCATGTTATTACGCTATTTTTACGATGATAAATTGGCGCAGGCTTCCTATCTCGTCGGCTGTGTAAAGACAGGTGAAGCATTAATTGTAGACCCGATGCGTGATATTACATCTTATATACAAGCCGCGGCGAAAGAAGGGTTACGCATTACACATGTGACAGAAACCCATATTCATGCTGACTTTGTAAGCGGTAGCCGTGAACGGGCCGCAGCCACTGGGGCAATGATCTATTTGAGTGATATGGGACCGGCTGATTGGAAATATGCCTATACCGACGAGCCCAATGTGATTACGGTCAAAGAGGGTAACCGCTGGATGGTCGGCAATGTGCGCGTTGAAGTGTTGCATACGCCTGGTCATACGCCAGAACATATCGCCTTTATGATTACAGATACAGCCGGCGCAGACAAGCCGATGGGCATCTTCACCGGTGATTTCCTCTTTGTCGGTGATGTTGGGCGCCCCGATTTGTTGGAAGAAGCGGCCGGCTTTAAAGGCACCAAAGAGCCTGGGGCGCGCCAACAATTTAAGACAGTGCAGCGTTTCAAGGCACTGCCTGATTATCTCCAAATTTGGCCGGCGCATGGTGCGGGCAGCGCCTGTGGCAAAGCGTTAGGGGCGATTCCCTCGACCACGTTGGGCTATGAAAAACTCTTCAACCCGGCCTTCCAATGGACAGAGGAAGATAAGTTCGTGCGCTGGTTGCTCGCTGGCCAGCCAGAAGCGCCCTGGTATTTTGCCCAGATGAAAAAGGTCAACAAAATCGGGCCAGCCCTATTGCGTGATCTACCGCAGCCTGTTCAATTACAAAGCGCTGATCTGGAAGCAGCCCTGCAAGCCGGCCAGTTGGTGGTGGACTTGCGCAAACGTGAAGAATACGCCAAAGCCTACGCACCAGGCACGATCAATATCCCGGCCAACAATAATTTGTTCTCGACCTTTATTGGCTGGTTTGTCGATTACACGCAACCGCTCTATGTAGTGCTGCCAACGAACGAGGCCCTGGACGAAGTGATCAAGGCGCTACAGGCGATTGGCATCGACAATATCCCTGGCTACTTTACACCGGAAATTGTGCATCAATATACCGCCACCTTGCCCGTGATCACCGCCCAAGAATTGGCCGCACGCTTGCCATTGAATGGCTTGACCGTGGTTGATGTACGTGGGCTGGGCGAGTACACCGATAAGCACATGGTCGGCGCCAGGCATATTCCACTCGGCTATTTGCCCCAGCGCTTAAACGAACTGTCCAAAGATAAAACGGTGGTGACCCAGTGCGCCACTGGCTATCGCTCCCAGATTGCCGCCAGTCTTCTGAGGGCGCATGGTTTCAAGCATGTGCTCAGCCTCAACGAGGGCATTGACACCTGGTCGCGCGTATTAGCGACCGAGGCGAAAGCGTAAATAATAGGATGAGTGATAAGTGATGAGTATTCCTTCACGCATCACTTATCACTCATCACTCATTACTTGTTTTTTAGAGGGTGAAACAATCTATGTACTCAACCTTTACCGACCTAATTTTAGGTTTTACGATCGGTCTCAGCCTGGGCTTCCTCGGTGGTGGCGGCTCCATTCTAACCGTACCTGCTTTGGTCTACATTGTCGGTCAAAGCCCGCAGGCGGCTGTGACTGCGTCGCTCTTAATTGTGGGGGCGAATAGTGCCCTAGGCGCATTTTTTCATCGCACCCAGGGCACGCAGAATTGGCGGGTGGCCCTGCTCTTTGGTGGCTCGGGCATGTTGACCGCCTATCTGTCGGCTGGGCTCTCTAAGCTTCTGCCCTCGACGTTGTTGATGATCTTATTTGCCAGCCTGATGTTGGTGGTGGGCGCGTTTATGATCGCAAGCAAGCCGCCATCCGTTCAGAATCAGGTAGGGCGCGGTTGGGTGATTACTGTTCTCAGTGGCGCCATTGTCGGTCTACTAACCGGTTTTTTGGGCGTGGGCGGCGGCTTTTTGATCGTCCCAGCCCTGGTCATGTTGGTGGGTTTGCCGATCCGCCAGTCGGTGGGCACATCATTGATCATTATTGCGATGAACAGCCTGGCTGGTCTGCTTGGCCATCTGCACGGCATGTCGATTGATCTGCCGGTTGTCATGCTCTTCGTGACTGCCGGGCTAGCCGGTAGCCTCCTCGGGGCGCGCCTGACCAAAGTGACCAAGCCCGAGCAATTACGCACTGGTTTTGCGCTCTTTGTGATGGTGCTGGCGGTTTTTCTGCTCTATGACAACGTCCGCAAATTTTTAGGTGTAGCCTAGGAGCAACAAGATGTAATATCTATGATTTGCAATGGGTATCATGGCTTGGGAAAAGGCCGGTTTACCGGTAGACCAGTGAAAATAGTCGATCACTTGGTCGTTTATCCAATCTAGTCAACAAAAGGAGCTTATTATGTCATTCAAACAAAATATGGGCACAGCCGATCAGCTTATCCGCATTCTCATCGCCTTGGCGATTGGTGGGCTTTACTTCCTGCACATTCTTTCCGGTCCCGTGGCGCTAGTGCTCGGCATTGTGGCCGTTATCTTACTTGTGACAAGTCTGTTTAAATTTTGCCCACTCTATCTCCCGTTTGGTTTGTCAACCCGTAAGCTATAGCGTGTCACTGATAGCCACCCTGTGTTAGATTGCGTCAATTGCGCCACGAATTTGCTCAATTGGCGCAATCTATAGATGATTAAACCTCGATTGAAGCCTTGACTGGAACAATGGTGGACAATCGCTGGATTTCCCTAGGGCGTGTTGACAATTAAAGTAAGAGAGTGACGATAGAAGCAATGTGCCAAAAGGCTAAGCA
>JAPLGZ010000055.1 GCA_026389895.1 Chloroflexota bacterium
GTCCGCTGCCGGTGTCAAAGGTGTCTTTGGCTTTAAAAAAATCTTGGGCAGCCATAGCCTTATCCTTTCTTACATATCGAGTAATTGATCAAAATATTTAGGTAATCATACCAGGAATTGGAGGAAACAAGATAAAACCAGTGAGCTTTGAGAAATAATGCACACAGGTTTACTAAATTGAGGGCGCGTCTATTTGAGCAGCGCAGGCGTCATCTTTCTAGAGAAGAATGCGTGCCAGGTTTTACGTCTGTTAACTTGAGAGGCTCATTAATAATGTTGCGATATTTCCGCGATCCGATATATATCAACTATTCGCCGTTTTCATTGGCTTGTATTACGACATTCAGTCTATATTTGGGCATTATATTGATGCATATACCAACGGACGTCATATTACCTGGCTGGCTATGGTTCTTGGGTGTGCCTGTCTTGACCACCGGTCTGTCAGTCCAGCTTTTATCTAGGCGCGTACTCTGGATTCGGTATTATCAGGCAAGTGCATTTTTACTCCTTAGCGCGCTATATGCAACGTTGTTATGGATGTTATTGGCCGCTCATCGCAACGGACCGGAGCAAGTGTTTACGGCGCTGATTATCCTGTTGCTCATGGTCAGCAGCGGAATCGCCGTCTTTTTAAGAAATAGTAAGCGCATCGCTGTCACTAGAATGCCCTATGGCCCCAACGGTCTTCTTAATCCCAAAACTGGCATTGTCGATCCGCTACACTCACCCGTCCTGGTTCAGGAACAATGGAATAAAACAGCAAAACAGTCACGCGCATGGGAGCGCTGGAAACCGCTGGTTGCTGGGTTGTCGATGTTTCTGGTGAAGGTATTACCAAGGTCGGAAGTTAATCTCATATTGGTAGTCATAGGGCTACTCTGGATGATTTTATGTGCCAGTGCAACAGGCGGTGCGGCGGCTTATATTGCCGAGATTATGCATTGGGAAAGAGAGCATCAAAAGCACATCTATGTAAAATTTCAGAAGTCGGATATCAAGTTTATCCAAGAAGAGAGTTAAAGAGAACAGAGATGGTTCAACAACCATCTCTGTTCTCTTTGCTGATCATGTAGTTGTCCATATGGACAGGGGCATAGAATTTATTGCATAAATGACTTAAAAATATTCGTAAAACCCCAGGGCGATTGGGTGATGCCGCTACAGGTAGCCGACACCGAAGGGCTGCCAGGGCACTGTTGGTCGCGCGTCATCGACCACATGGCAAGTTGTGCGATATTGTTCTGTTGGGCAAAGGTCAGCAGTGCTTGCGCATCGCTCAGGGTAAAGACTTCCGGTGAGACATCGTTGAGGCCAATCATCGGTGTGACGCCAATCATCGCCCAAATTTGGGCCGCGGTTTTGGCGGGATAAATGGCCTGGAGTTGGCCAAACACGCTGTTCGCCGCCTGAATAGCATTCGCCCCCATCTTGTCCGGCGGGGCAACGCTGCCATAATCCATCGCCATAATGTTGACGACATCGATGGTGACGCCATGTGCGACAGCGTCGTTCAATAAGTTGAGGCCGTCATTGGTCAAACCGATGGGCAAGACGGGCAAGGTATACGAAACCTGTAATGGGTTACCTGCGCTAATCGCGTCGGCCTGTAAACCGGCAATCGCTTGATTACGCCGTGTAATCGAAGCCGGATCGGCGCTGGCACCACCTTCAATATCAAAATCGAGGTGAGTAAAGTCATAGCGATCGATCACGGCTTGATATTGCGCCTGCAAGCTGGAAACCATGCTGCACGCCTGCCCCAGTTCAACGCCAGCCGCACCGCCAAACGAGACAATTACATTGCCGCCTTGGGCGCGCAAATGTTGAATATCCTCCAGGAGGAAATCCTGATCGATGGGGGTCACGCCACCCCAGGCGGCAGCACAACCACCGCCACTGATAATAAAGGCTAACGTGTAATATTGACTGCCCGTCGTTCCAGCCGTCTCCGCTAAAGCGAAGGTGGGCCAGAGCATCACATCAACATACGGGGCAAAGACTCGATGCGGCCATTGTTCCGCGCCACCTGGCACTGGCGTCTCCGTTGGTCTCCGTGGTGTGGACGTTACTATCGGCGTTGCAGTCGATGTTGGTGTTGTAACGGTAGGGGAAGGCGTGCGCGTTGGCGTCGATTGATTGGTCAACAATTGCCACAGAGCCGGTGTTGTAGCCGGTTCCCAGCCCACCTGCGCGGTATGCGCTTGCAGACATTGATAGGTGGCGCCGTTGTACGTCACCTGGGCGCCGACCGCATACACGGTTTTCGCTGCCCAGGGCAAAATAGTAGGCTCGACGTTTACTTCCGCAAGCCCATTGACCACGAATGGCATAAAGATCGGTGCGGTGTTCGTCAGCATTTGCCCAGCCGCGATGACTATGCCCAATGAGGCGGCCTGGGTTGCCACTTGACTGGGGCCTTGAATTGTAAATGTAAACCAAGGCAACAATCCGCCAATCGCCCAAAGGGTAACCACAGAGCGCTTACGGAATAATTCATATAAGCATTGTTTAAGCATGAATACCTCGTGCCGCTTGTTTGAAACCTGTAAATCCTTAGGCACGAAGCTTGCCGTGCCTAAGGATTTACAAAAAAGATGGTTAGATCCACAAACTGCGATCATACCATCTTTTTTCGGCATAAGCAGTGCGCTGTTGGTACTACCTACACGACAATTTGCCTACGCGTTTCTGCCGCAAAGTTCGTTCAGGGTTGTTTTTTGTCCGAGAGGGGCGGCGTGCGGGGATCCATCATCTGGTCAATATGCAACCACAACAGGCGCGAATAGCGAAAGATCAGCGGCCAGAGAAGGACGATTTCGATAATAATGGCGACACTGAAGAAAGCAATCGAGACATCACGGATCACAAGGTAAATCGCCGTGGGGATCATGATCAGGAAACCAATGGTGTAGGCAAAGAACATGGCATTGAGATAATAGCCAGTCTCGCGATCAAAAAGCACGCCACAGTGTGGGCAGTTTTTGTACATGCCAAACAAGGAGTTAAAGACTTTGCCTTGCAGACAAACGGGGCAGCGTTGCAGGAGCAGCGCCCAGAGACGAGTTAGGATTTTCATAGCATTGATGAGAGACAGAGATACGCGGATGGCCAGTTGACAGAAGTCACCCCATCAACTGGCCATCCACTTAATTAGATTACTTCTTGCTCACGGCGATCGTGACCTCATTGCCACCCAGTTCCAGGTTGGCCTTGGGTAGATGGGCCGGGATTGTTTGCCCCTGCGCTGGATGCACCTGCACCAGATCGACACTCAGCGTCTCTTCGCGCACGTAATCGCCAAAGTGGGCCAGCACATCGTGGATCATGCTGGAAGCTTCCACATAAGTGACGATCCGATCACTGATCGCCAGATTGGCATCTTTGCGCAGTTGTTGGACATAGCGCACGAGTTCGCGTGCGTAGCCTTCCTGCACCAATCCCGTGCTCAGATCAGTGGTCACCGCCACGAGATAGCCGCCATCTTCCGCCACGCTATACCCACTGCGCGGCGCCGAACGCACTTCGACATCTTCCGGCGCGATGACGTAAACCTGTTCGTCCACGGTGACCTCAACCGACTCACCGGCCTGGAAATGGGCCGCGAGTTCGGCCTGATCCATCTGGCTCATCGCCTGGCGGATCTTGGGATAGCCCTTGCCATACTTCTGCCCCAATTGCTTAGGATAGGGGAAGACACTCACGTCCACCAGATCGGTCGCCGCGTCGGCAAAATCCAATCGTTTGACATTTAGTTCGTCCAACACCAACTGTTGCAGACGTTCCAAGCTGGCGCGCTCTTCGCGTTGGCGTGTGCGCACCACCACTTGGGCCAGCGGCTGGCGCACCTTTAGGTTGGCATTCTGACGACCGGCATGGCCCAAGCTGGTCACTTTCTGCACCATTTGCATATCGGTGCTCAGTTGCTCGTCGATCAAACTTTGATCAACAACAGGCCACCGGCTCAGATGGACGCTATTCGGTGCATGTCCATCGAGATTTACCACCAGATTCTGGTAGAGTTCATCGGCGATGAAAGGCGTCGTCGGTGCGAGCAATTGGCTGACTGTGACCAACACCTTGTGCAATGTGCGCAACGCCGCAGGATCCCCATCCCAGAAACGACGCCGGCTCAAGCGCACATACCAGTTGCTCAAATTGTCCACAAACTCGGCGATCGGGCGCGTTGCGCCGAGCACATCATAGGCTTCCATCGCAGCCGTTACGTTGCGCACCAGCAGGTTTAATTCGGACAAGACCCAGTGATCGAGCATGTGTGACGTGGCATCAGATGCGTGCTGCGTGCTGACTGATGAATTCTCATTCGTCACATTCCAATCACTTAAGTTGGCATACGTAACAAAGAAACTATATGTATTCCACAAGGTATTCAAGAACTTGCGCACCGTCTCGCCGACCAGATTGCCACTAAAACGCCGGCTATTGCCTGGCGGGCTGGCGGTATACATATACCAACGGGTAGCGTCAGCCCCATAGTCGTTCATCATGTCCCAGGGATTGACCACATTACCCTTGGACTTGCTCATCTTGCTGCCGTCTTCAGCCAGGATATGGCCCAGACAGATCACGTTTTTATAGGCTGGCCGATCAAAGAGCAAGGTGCTCACCGCATGCAGCGTATAGAACCAACCGCGCGTCTGATCGATTGCCTCGCAGATATAATCAGCCTGCGCCTGTTCTTCCCATTTGGCCTGGTTCTCAAACGGGTAATGCCACTGGGCAACCGGCATCGAACCACTGTCGAACCAGCAATCGGCCACCTCTGTCACCCGGCGCATCGTGCCGCCGTCCGGCGCTGTCCACGTCACGTTGTCCACATAAGGCCGGTGCAAATCGAGATTATCTAACTTGCGCCCTGCTTTGGCTTCCAATTCGGCCACACTGCCGATGCATTCCATATATTTGCTATCCGGCGCGTCGCTCTTCCAGATGGGCAAAGGCGTGCCCCAATAGCGGTCGCGCCCCAGCGCCCAGTCCACGTTATTTTCCAGCCAGTTGCCAAAGCGCCCTTCCTTGATATGCTCGGGATACCAGTTGATCTGTTCATTCAGCGCCACAAGTTGGTCACGCACCTGGCTGGTGCGGATATACCAGGTCTCCTTGGCGTAGTAGAGCAGGGGTGAATCACAACGCCAACAGAACGGATAGGTGTGCTCCATCGTGCCAGCCTTGTAGAGCAGGCCGCGGCTCTTTAATTCTGCCGTGATATCCGGATCCGCCGTCTTGACGAAGACACCCGCCCAGGGTTGCACCTCGGCTTTAAAACGGCCCGCCGCATCCACCGTCATGATCAAAGGTAAATTATTTTTGCGCCCGACTTCCATGTCATCTTGCCCAAAGGCTGGTGCGATGTGAACGATGCCGGTGCCGTCATCCGTGCTGACAAAGTCGCCCGCCACCACATAAGCATAATCCTGTTCGACCGGATAGAAACGGTAGAGCGGCTCATAGTGCATACCAAGCAGATCGCGGCCTTTTAGTTGTTCCAATACTTCAAAGCCTGGTTTCAACACCTGTTCGGCCAATGCCGCGGCCAGGTATAGGAGAGTGCCGTCAGCCTCGCGCACCTTGACATACGCTAATTTCTCGCCAACCGCCAGCGCCACATTGCCGGGTAACGTCCAGGGGGTCGTCGTCCAGGCCAACAAATAGGTGTTTTCCTGGTCGAGCACCTTGAACTTGACATAGACACTGGGGTCAACGGTGCCTTCTTTGTAGCCAAGTGACAGTTCATGGCTGCTCAACGGTGTGCCACAACGGGGGCAATAGGGCACCACTTTGTAGCCCTGAAAGAGCAGGTTTTTATCCCACAACTGCCGCATGATCCACCAGAGTGACTCCACATACTCGTTGTGAAAAGTGACGTAGGCGGTCTTCAAGTCCACCCAAAAGGCCATACGTTCGGTCAGCTTTTCCCATTCGCCGATGTATTCCATCGTCGATTCTCGGCAACGGCGGTTAAATTCTTCGACGCCAAAAGCCTCGATCTGTTGTTTGCCGCTCAGGCCCAGCCGCTTCTCGACTTCGATCTCAACCGGCAACCCGTGTGTGTCCCAGCCACCACGCCGTTGCACAAAATAACCGTTCATTGTCTTGTAGCGCGGAAAGATATCTTTAAACGCGCGCGCCAGCACATGATGGATGCCGGGGCGGCCATTAGCGGTAGGCGGCCCTTCATAGAAAACATAGTGCGGTCCACCCTCACGCTCGCGCATGCTGCGCTGAAAGACATCCTGATCGCGCCAGAGTTGCAAGATTTTCTCTTCCATCTCGGGGTAATTGACAGCGGCTTTTACCGCTTGAAATTTGGGTTCAACTTTTGTTTGTGTCATAGCGCTAGTCCCATTGTGCTTAAAAATATGCTTGTCGAATTGGCCAACATGTCATATAATTCACTAAACTGTATAACTACTTATGAGCGAGATTGTTTTATGCTTGCTGACGGGATAAAGTTTTATCATGGATATTGCCCTGAAAATCAAAGATACAAATTTCGCTGCGTCAGAAATCCGTAATACGCTCACTTATGCGCTGCGCTCCGAAACCGAACAGGCACGGCTACGGCGAGACCATTACGCCGAAATCTGTAAAACTTTTGAACAGAAATATAGCCAATCATCAGATGAATTTCTAACCCACTTCGAACAAGGCATTCTTGGTGACGATCTCTATACATTGGACTGGTTTGCCGCCAAACGCGGCTTCGATCTATGGGAGCGTCGCTATCATATTCTGCGCGAGATTTCGCTGTGAATGCACGCGAATACTATCAGCAAATCCAAAATGCCCTTAGCAGCAATCGACTTGTAATTACTTCTGATATGAGCTTTAACGAAGTCGATGTCGATGAATGCTATATTCGTGGCTCATTAACGCTCCTCAATAGCTTTAGACTCCATATTGCTGAATACACGCTTACAGCGCCAGTGCTTAACCGCATCAAATATCGTTATCATTTGCAGAAGCTTGATGGTACACTGGTAAGCCGTTGGGACAATGTACCGCATCATCCGCATATAGCTACTTTTCCCCATCATTGCCACGATGCTCACGAGGATATACATCCTTCAGCCCCAATGGATATCCTGGCTATCTTAAAAGTACTTCCCTCTTTTATCATCGCGTAATCACAACCGCAACGTCATCCACTGAATGTCATAATACCGATCATCTAGCTTAATATAACGTTTCTCTACATGCGAATCCACAAACCCGACGGCTTGATAGAGTCGGTGTGCCGTCTCGTTGCCCACCGTCACGGCGAGGGTCACTTCTTCCAAATCGACTAAGGCTCGCGCATGATGGATGACTTCATTCAGCAAAGCAGCCCCAACGCCCTGGCCCCGTGCTTCTGGCTTTACATACATGGCGCCGAGCGAGGCGCGGTGACGGGTCTTGCGCCCTGGATAGCGATTAAAGCTGACAAAACCTACCAACTCCTCATCGATCCAGGCGCCCAGTGAGATTTTGTCGGCAGAAGTTTGCAGCCGTTCCACGACTCTTTCGATGGGAAATTTGACTTCATCTTCATAAGCACTGCCAAATGCTTCTGGGTGTTCACGCAGTGAACGCAAGCGCAGTGCATGAACCGACTGTGCATCTTCCGCATGTAATGGAAGAATTTTCATTCGAGTCACCCCCAATGTTTTCCCTGGATACGGGCTGGTTCAGTCCAGCCCCAGCCCGTTTGATACAATCCCTGTTTGCCCCAGGCTTGATAGCTGCTGTATGGCCACACTTCTGGTTTGAGACTCCACTTGTGATGCACCGCATCATAGTGAATATAGTCTAGCCGGGCCGCAAAATCCTCAACGTCTACCACTTTGTGCGCCTGATAATTTGTTTGCCAGATCTGCATTGGCTGGGGCAAGCCCATGAGTGCCTGATAATCTTGGTTAAACTGCTGGCGCATATCGTCCATAATTTGATCAAGGACAATACCAGCCGATAATTTCACTAACAGGTGAATATGGTCTGGCAGAAAGATGTAGCCCAATGTACGAAATGGATACGTCTGCTTCACAGCATTCAAAATGGTGCGCAACAAATGGATCATCACCGATGTACTCAACACCGATTCATGATCTACCGTCACACAGGTGACGAAAAAAAGATCGGGCGTAAAATGTTCGGCGTAGGTGGCCATTGTGTGCTTCCTGATGTTGCCGGCAATAAGATGTGATGAGTGAAGCGTGATAAGTGAAAAAGGTCATTTGATCGCACTCATCACGCTTCATTCACCCAATTCAATATAAATCCGTTTATTAATCGCGCCCTTGCTCTTATAGTCCACAATCTTCATCGCGCCAACTTCACCGGTATTGGCCACATGGGTGCCGCCATCGGCCTGTAAATCCAGCCCGACGATCTCTAACGTACGAATCTCTGGAATCCCTGCTGGCAACAAGTTGATCTTCGTACGAATCAAGTCAGGGATCTCGAACGCCTCTGCTCTGGGCAAAATCTTTGCCTGAATTGCATGCGATGCAGCAATCTCGGCATTACATTTGGCCTCGATCTCGGTGATCAACTCGCGGCTTAAAGCTGCGAACTCGAAATCCATACGGCTCTGACCAGGGTCCATGTTGCCACCGGTCACACTAGCACCATAATCGCGCCAGACCACGCCGCAGAGAATATGCATCGCGGTGTGTGTGCGCATTAGCTTGTAGCGGCGCTCCCAATCTAGTTCACCGCGCACCCCCGCGCCCACGGTAACATCCGCTTGACCAGCCAGGGTATGCCAAATTTGTTCACCCTCTTTTTTGACCTTGCTCACAGGGCTGCGTTGGCCACCAATTTCAAGCCAGCCTTCATCATGCGGTTGGCCCCCACCGCCAGGATAAAAGGCCGTCCGATTCAATGCCACCTGTGAATGTTCACCGTCCATTTGCACCGCAGTCACGACCGCGTCAAATTCCTTGATATAAGCATCTTGATAGTAAAGCAGTTCAGTCATGGCACAGTCCTTGCTGACAAACCAAAACAAAAAACCCGCCCCCAAACGGGGACGGGCTGAGAAGTCCGCGATACCACCCCGGTTCTCGTCCATATAGCCTGGTTACAATCCAGAGAATATAAGGACAAGCACCTTAGTTACAAAGCCAACCAGCAAATCTAGTTGAGTTTGTCATGACGATAACGTGTCACAGCCCGGCGGCGTCTACTCATCAATCAGCGATCTACCAAAACAGCACGCCGACTAACTTTGGGGCCGCAGCTACAGAGTGATCTTCGACACTGATGCGTTCATCTGGCTCCCACCGTCCCAGATTCGCTGTGCAACAGTTCAGCGCCTACTCGTCTCCATCAAAGCCATTCAAATTTGCATTCAAGTGTAGCACTGGTCAAGCAATCTGTCAATAGTCAAAAACGGTTTGGCCCCAAAAAGTGTGTACGTAAAAAAGTCAGCCTTGCCATTTGCCCAGTTTTGTGGTAAGTCCCATAATAGCATTGCAATCTCTAATACTTTGTAGCAACGCGCATCTGTGATAAAATGAACAAACACTTTCGGGACGCCGTTCAGGATAAACTCGCAGCTGTTGCAAGGCTTTGGCATGGCGGCGCATGACGATATAAAAGATGAGTGTGCGCTGATGCTAGTGGATAGTCATTGTCACCTTGATCTAGACCAATTTGCGCCTGACCGTGCAGCGGTGCTGGAGCGCGCACGGGTGGCTGGGGTCCAGTTAATTGTCAATCCTGGCATTGATTTGAAAAGCTGTCGACAGGCGATTCAAGTGGCCGCCACAACGGCCGAGGTTCACGTGGCGGTCGGCGTCCACCCGAATAGCAGCGCCGATTTTAACCAAACGACCGTGGATGAGTTGCGCCAATTAGCTATGCAGCCTAAAGTTGTGGCGATTGGTGAAATTGGGCTAGACTATTACTGGCAGCAGGTGGATCACGCCCAACAGCAGCAAGCCTTTCGCGCTCAGCTAAAGTTGGCCGCCGAACTAGGGTTGCCTGTGATCATTCACAGTCGTGATTCGAATGCGGATGTTGCGCTCATCTTGGCGGAATGGGTCAACAGTCAGGATTTTCGCCAATCGCCGCTGGCAACTCGCCCTTTTGCTGGTGTATTGCATGCTTTCAGTGGTGATTTGACGCTCGCTAAAGCTGCCTACCAATGGAATTTTTTGCTAAGCCTGGGTGGCCCCGTAACCTTTAAAAATGCCCGTGACTTGCATGCGCTTGTTCCGCATTTGCGCTTAGACCGTTTGATGTTAGAGACCGATGCGCCCTATTTGACGCCGCACCCGCACCGAGGCAAGCGCAATGAGCCCGCCTATGTGGCGCTAGTCTGTGAACAAATTGCTGCGCTTTGTGGGCTAAATCCTACAGAAGTAGCAACACAAACTTCGCTGTTGGCCTATCAATTCTTTGGACTGGAGAATCAGTTTGTTGCTGAATCCCAAAATGCCCACCCAGCCGTCGCTGCGTGAAGTGAGTGAACGCCGCCCTGTTATGCAGCAAGCCACGCCACCCCACCCACAGTTTCATCGTCCCGGCCAAGGTCCGAGCGATCCGAGCGTCGCTAGTGCTAGCGGCGATATTGGCCAATTGTTAGCGCCAGTACGCGCCGGACTCCAACGCGTGGAAGTAAAAATGAAGGCCGTAGACTCAGCGATCTTCGCGCCGTTGGCCAGTGCGTTTTTAGATCTGATTGGCAGTGGGGGCAAACGTTTGCGGCCAGCCTTGGCCTTAATGGCTGCTGAATTTAATGGTTCATTGCAGGGTAAGCCCGACTATGAAAAGGTGATCGCCCTGGCTGCTTCGGTTGAAATGTTGCATACATCCACCCTGGTCCATGACGATGTGATCGATGGCGCGCTGCTACGGCGCGGTTCACCCACCCTGAATGCGGCTTGGTCGGGCGGTTCTACGGTGCTCGCCGGCAACTATATGTTTGGTAGCGCAGCCCGTTTTTCGGCGGAGACCCAAAATATTCGGGTCATTCACAAATTTAGCGAGACAATCAAAATTATTGTTGATGGCGAATTGCGCCAGTTGTTGGATCGCAACAATTACCATCAAGAAAAAGATGCTTACTATCAACGCATCTATGCCAAGACCGCCAGCCTTTTCTGTGCCGCCACTGAAGGCGCTGCGATTCTTTCTGATCTGCCCGATCCATTAATCGCGCAGTTGCGCGATTATGGGTACAATTTTGGCATGGCTTTTCAGATCATGGACGACATTCTTGATTTCACAGGTGATGAAAGTAGTCTGGGTAAACCAGCCGGTAGCGATCTGCGCCAAGGGACACTAACATTGCCTTTCTTCTATTTTCTGCGTGATCATGCCGCCCCCGAGGCGTTAATTGCCACCTTGGAAGAAAAATTTAGCCAGGCCGAGATGGGTGAACCCCAGATCTGGCAGCAAATGGTGGCGCAGTTGGTCGGCGAGGTATGTGCCAGCGATGCCATTGAAGCCGCGCGCAAAGAGGCAAAAGTGTTTCTCAATTATGCGCAGGCCAGCCTGGCACCGTTGCCAGATAATATCTACAAACAGTCGATGTTGGGGTTATGTGATTTTGTCGTACAACGAACCTATTGAGTGTTGAATCCGAAATCAGACACTGTATTGCCTGGATCTAGCTCGTTTGATCTTTGTGCAGGATCGCGGTCTACTGCCCTGGGCAAATAATCGGTCAGCAGAACAAACGCTTTGCGCTACTGTTTCATTCTCGGTCATCCACTGTCATGCCCCAAAACACCACCGATCACGCCACATTTCCGAGCCCCCACCAGGCCCCACATTTTCCAATTGACCTTTCGATCATCATTGTCAGTTGGAATGTTTGGGATTTATTGCGCGCTTGTTTGCATTCGATTGAGCAGAGCAGTCGCGCCACCAACGATGCCACCGCTCAGGTTCGTAGTTTTGGCCCGCCGACAGCCCCATGCACACTTGAAGTTATTGTCGTGGACAACGCCAGCCAAGATGCCACCCCCGATCTGATCCCTTCACAATTCCCTTGGGTGCGCCTGATCCGCAACACAGCCAACCTGGGCTTCACCGGCGGGAACAACGGTGGTTATGCGCTCAGTCAAGGAGAATTTGTCTTTTTTCTCAACCCTGACACAGAAATTATTAAGCTAAAGATGCCAGAAGTGGCCGGCAACAAAGCGACGACGACCGTATTGACCGAGTCAGACAGTTTGTGGCAACTCTTTGCCGCCATCCGCGCCGATCAAACGATTGGCATGGTGGGTCCGCAGTTGCGCTATGCCGACAACACGCGTCAAGATAGTCGCCGGCGCTTTCCCACGCCGCTCACGGGATTTATGGAAAGCACCTGGCTGGGGCGGATGTGGCCGCAGAACCCTTGGTCACGCCGCCTACACCTGGTGGATTGGCCCACCACCTTTCGGCAGGATGTAGATTGGCTGATTGGGGCGGCGATGCTGGCGCGGCGCACAACGTTAGAAGCAGTGCGGCTGGCCGATTATACGGGTCCATTTGACGAGGAGTTCTTCATGTACAGTGAGGAATTGGATCTTTGTCGGCGTATCAAACAGGCTGGCTGGCGGATTGTCTACATACCCGAAGCATTGGTGGTCCATTATGAAGGACGCAGCAGCGAACAGGTGGTGGCCGCACGTCACATTTACTTTAACACCAGCAAGATCCATTATTATGAAAAGTATTTTGGCGCCCGCTGGGCAGCGCTGCTCCGCCACTACCTATTGTTGGAATTTCGCTTGCAACTCTTCCAAGAACGCGTGAAGCGCCGCTTGCGTCACAAGCCAATCCTGCGCACGGCTCGGATCGAGGCATACCGACAGGTGATTCACAGTGGCCTGAATGGGCGAACCAAAAATCCCTAGCCAGAGTAGGGCATGGTAGTGGCCAGACATGCCTGGCCACTACCATGTTGTTTCATCGCTGCAGTAAGTTTGCCAAGGCTTTGGCCTCTGTAACGGGCAGTTTGCACGCGTAATTTTCACAGACATAGGCTGCTGCTTGACCATTCACCAGCCCGCGCCCTTCCAACAAAGGTAATAGGGTGCTTTCCTCTGGGCGCTTTAACGCTACGACGGTATTGGGCAGATAAGAATGCTGGATCACGTGCAAGAGCTTTTGGGTGTCAGCCGCTTCAGGGTCGCCCGCAAGGGCAATCTCCTGGCTGGGCGACAGCAACGTGTTAAGCGCACCCAGCAACCGGCCAAAGCCAGTCGGTTGGCGCACCATCGTCTCTTTCATCAATAAAAGAATCTGCGTGGCCGCTTTGCGATAGGTGTCATTGTCCAGCAGCACGGCAAGCCGCAAGAGTGTCTCGGCGGCGAGTGAATTGCCGCTGGGAATGGCGTTGTCAACAAAATCCTTGCGCCGCACCACGAGTTGTTCATGATCAACCCCGGTCTGGAAAAATCCGCCATTTTGCGCATCGCCAAACTGCTCGATCATCAAACGTGTCAAACGCGTGGCCTCGCCCAACCAACGCAAATCGAAGGTCGCTTCATACAACGCCACCAACGCACGCGTCAACGCTGCATAATCTTCCAGATAGGCATTGAGGCGCGCCGGCGTGTTTTGTAGTTCGCCTGTGCCACTGCCAGCTGCTTTATAGCTGCGGTATAGTTTGCCATCAGGCTGGCTCATTCGGGTTAGCACAAAGTTGGCGGCGTTCTGGGCGGACTGCAACGCATCGGAGCGATCCAGGGTTGTGCCACATTCAGCCAACGCATGAATCATCAGGCCATTCCACTCGGTCAAAATTTTCTCATCACGATTCGGCTTGATGCGTTTTTCGCGTGCGACAAAGAGCTTTTGGCGGCTATCGGCCAGACTATTCTCCACTTGCTCTGTGCGCAGCCCAACCTGTTTGGCCACCGCTTCTGCTGTGCTATTCACATGTAAAATGTTTTCGCCCTCAAAGTTACCGCGCGCCGAAACCCCATAATAAAGGTTAAAAATGCGCGCCGCTTCAACACCGACAATGCGCTCAATTTCATCCGGCGTCCAGATAAAAAATTTACCTTCGACCCCTTCGCTATCGGCATCTTGTGTGCTATAGAAGCCACCTTCCGGGGCCGTCATTTCGCGCAACACATAGTCGATCGTCTCATCGAGTACACGGCGGTAAGCGGGCTGTTTGGTGATCTGCCAAGCATGCAAATAAGTGCGGAGGAGTTGTGCGTTATCGTATAACATCTTCTCAAAGTGTGGCACCAACCAGACAGCATCAACACTATAACGATGAAACCCACCGCCCAGGTGATCATAAATGCCACCCGCCGCCATCCTTTCCAGGGTCAATTCGGCCATGTACAGCGCATCCAAATCACCGGTGCGCGCATATTGGGTCATCGCGAAATCGAGCGTCATTGGTTGCGGGAATTTGGGTTGGCTGCCAAAGCCGCCCTCTTCACTGTCAAAATATTGCAACAACTGTTTAACGGCCTCGTCCAACAGCGTCGTACTCAGTTCGTTCGCGGCGATGGCTAATTCACCAGTGCGCTGTAATAGATCGGTTAATTTCTGCGCTTGTTCGAAAATCTGGTCGCGTTTGGTCCGGTACGCGCTGGCCACCGAAGTGAGCACCTGGCGAAAGGCTGGTATCCCATAGCGTGGCTCCGGCGGATAATAGGTGCCGCCATAAAAGGGTTGGCCGTCGGGCGTTAGGAAAACACTCATTGGCCAACCACCCTGGCCCGTCATCGCCTGCACCGCTTCCATGTAGATCGAATCTAAATCAGGGCGCTCTTCGCGATCGACTTTGATATTGACGAAGAGATCATTCATCAACTTAGCGGTCGGCTCATTTTCGAAAGATTCTCGCTCCATGACGTGACACCAATGACAGGCCGAATAGCCTATGCTCAGAAAGATAGGCTTATCTTCGGTGCGCGCTTTTTCTAACGCCTCGGGCGCCCACGCATACCAATCGACCGGATTATGCGCATGTTGAAGGAGATAGGGCGATGTCTCGTTGACTAGGCGGTTGGTGTGGGTAGGGTTGGACATAAGCTTCCTTTACCGATCAGATGAATAGCGCACTTGCGCCGACAAATTATGCCTGATTATAACCGACCCCCTTAAGCTGTCAATGTGATCGCACACCCATAATTGGCCAAGGCGGAGACAAGACGGCTTAGGGCAGAACCATGGCTGTGCAGGATAACGCGGCTTTGGTCAAGCCCGGCCTCCTTAAAAACTGACTTGACAAACGATATAACCTATGGCATTTTACAACAGGAAGGAGCACAGAAAATTGCTCATTTCCACCCCACGGGCGAACCCAACTAATTTTGGAACCGATCTCACTTTGCAGCTAGAGGATTTGAACGATGGCAACAGCAGTCAACACAAGCACCGTTCGCCCGAGTAAAGCGACGGATAGGCTACAGCGCCACCCGCGTCTGCAACGCTGGATCCGCAACAACGGTGCACCACTGATGATGTGTCTGCCGGCCATTCTGCTCTTATTTGTCTTTGCCTATCTACCGATGTTTGGCGTGATTATCGCCTTCAAAGAATATCGCTTTGATGCTGGCATCCTGGGCAGCGAGTGGATTGGCTTGACGAACTTCAAATTTTTGTTTGGGACCGACATCGCCTGGCGTATCACACGTAACACGCTACTGCTGAATTTTTTGTTTATTATCACAGGCACGGTGATGAATATCCTCGTTGCTTTGTTGATGAATGAAGTGCAGGGTACGTTGCGCGCGCGCTTTTATCAATCGGCAATGTTTCTGCCCTATTTTATCTCGTGGGTGGTGGTTGGTTATTTTGTCTACGCCTTCTTAAATGTTGACCAGGGCATCCTGAACCAATTCCTGGCGCGCTTTGGCATTGACGCGATCGCCTGGTATCGCAAACCCGATTATTGGCCGACGATTCTGGTCATCACCTCGCTGTGGAAAGGGGTTGGCTATGGCAGCCTGCTCTATCTTGCGATCATGTTGGGCATTAGTCCAGAATATTATGAAGCGGCCAAAATTGACGGCGCCACCAAAATTCAGCAAATTTTGTACATCACGTTGCCACACCTCATTCCAGTCGTCATCATCCTCACCATGTTTTCGATTGCCGGCATCTTTCGCTCCGACTTTGGTCTGTTCTTTAACGTGACGCGCAATCAGCCCACCCTCTACCCGACCACCGACGTGATCGATACCTTTGTCTATCGTGCGTTACGCCAGATGAATGATTTAGGCATGTCGGCAGCGGCGGGCGTCTATCAGTCGGTGGTTGGCTTTGTCCTAGTGCTAGTGGCGAATTGGATTGTCAGGCGCATCGATCCAGATCGGGCGCTGTTTTAGGAGAGCCTCAGTCAACAATTACCAATCCAAACAACGAAGGAGAACAGGGTTGTCAAACGCAACAAGAACGCCAAAGATGCGCTCCGCTAATACATATTGGCTATCCAATCTGGTGGGCCAGGGTGCGATCAATCTGTTTCTATTGGCGCTCAGTTTGGCTTGCCTGTTGCCTTTTGTGGTGATCCTGGCGGCGTCATTCTCAACCGAAAATAGTATTGTTAATCAAGGGTATTCACTGCTCCCCAAAGATTTCAACACGTTGGCCTATCAATATCTCTTGGTCGATAGCGCACAGGTATTACAATCCTACTTGGTCTCGGTGACTATCACCACGATTGGTGCGCCGCTGGGGCTGCTGATCATGGCATTGGTCGCCTATGCCATGACACGCAAGCACTTTCAATATCGCAAAGCCGTTGCCTTCTATATCTTTTTTACCATGCTCTTCAGCGGCGGCCTCGTCCCTTCCTATATCCTGATCACCCAGTATCTACAATTGAAGGATACACTGGCCGTGCTGATCGTGCCCTCCTTGGTCGTCGGTGGCTGGGTGCTGATTTTGCGCACCTACTTCCGCGATCTGCCCGAGGAGTTGTTAGACGCAGCGCGGATCGACGGCAGTGGTGAATGGCGGACGTTCTTTCAGATCGTGGTGCCGCTCTCAACGCCCGGTTTGGCAACCGTTGGACTTTTTTCGATGTTAATGTACTGGAACGACTGGTTCACATCGTTACTCTATATTGAAAAAACGGCCCTCTTTCCCATTCAATATCTGCTCTACACGATTGTGAACAATATGGATTTTCTCGATCTGCTATCGCAGCAAGCCGGTGTGCGCGTCGACCCACCCCGCATTCCCGCCCGCATGGCGATGGTCGTCCTGGCCATTGGGCCAATTCTGCTAGCCTATCCGTTTGTCCAACGCTATTTCGTGCGCGGCATTCGTGTTGGGTCGCTGAAGGAGTGAAAAGTGATGAGTGATGAGTGAAAAAGGTCATTGGATCTCACGCATCACTTTTCACTCATCACGTATATCAACTCATACTCTACCGTGCATCAGCTCAATCCACACCACATTCAATCAAGGGAGAAACTACACATGTCTGATCCGAAAATGGCGCGCATCTCACGTCGGAATTTTCTCAAATGGACCGGGACAGCCCTGGCAGCGAGTGGATTGGCGGCTTGTGCGCCAGCCGCGCCACAGGCCCAACAAGGGGCGGCGACGACCGGCGCCGCGGCCACCGATGCGCTTGTCTACTATTACGGGACGCGGGCCAATTTTAAAGATGTCGCGGTGGTGCAAGAAGCGGTTAGCAAATTCCTCATGGACAAAATTGGCGTCGGCATCCAACTCAATCCGCTCGATTGGTCCACCTATAGCGACAAGATGCAACTCAAGAATGCCGCCAGTGAAAAATATGACATGGCATTTACGGCCAATTGGACGAACGATTATTACAACAACGTCAAAAATGGCACGCTGCTAGACATCACCGATTCACTGCAAAAGCTGGCGCCCACGCTCTGGAAAGATGTCAATCCTGGCGCTTGGGATTCGGCGCGCGTGCAGAAGAAGGTCTATGCGGCGATCAACCAGCAAACATGGACCGCCAATTTTGGCCCCCGCTGTCCCAAACAATATGCCGACAAATATGGTCTGGACTGGGACAAAATTAACAAATTGGAAGATATGGAGCCCTTCTGGGAGGCCGTTAAAAACGGTGAACCCGCCGACGTGAAAGCCATCGGCTGCGATGACAAAGGTAGCGGCGCGATCTGGGGCGTCTATTACAAGGCCGGTGTCATTGGCGGATCATCTTTTGGCGTGATCAACCTGGACGACAAAGATGCCAAGGCCATGCCCGACTGGGAATTTCAACCCTGGGTTGACACCCTGAAAATGGTGAAGAAGTGGAATGATGCCGGTTATTATGGCAAGGAACCGTGGCCTGCCGCCGATTTTGCCGCCAAAGAACGCAGCGCCAAATACGCCAGCCATTTCCACAACAATAAACCCGGCGTCGAGGCCGAAATGAAGTCGATCACCAGCTTCGATTGGACCGCCAAAATCCTTGCCAAGAATTATCTAGAGAATGGCCCAGCCGCCACCATGACGGGTGTCAATAAGCAGACGACCAATGCCGATGCCTGCATCAAATACTTTGAGCAAGTCAACACAGACAAAGATTTATATAACATGTTGTGCTATGGCATCGAAAACAAACATTGGGTCTGGAAAGACAAAGAAAAAGGTGTGATCGGTCTGCCCGACGGCGTCACTGCCGAGAACAGCCCCTATAACCCGAACAGCGACTGGATGTTTGGCAACCAATTTAACGCCTATTATACCGATCCCTCCAAGGTGGGTGCTTGGGAAGCCACGCGCAAACTCAACGAGGAAGCGACGCCCTCGCCCGTTGTCGGCTTCGTCTTTGATCAAACACCGGTCAAGACTGAACTGGCCCAAATTCAAGCGATCAGTGAAGAGTACAAGACACTGGGCACTGGCTTCTTTGACTTGGACCAAGCGCTGCCCGAATACACCAAACGCGCCAAAGATTCCGGCGCGGATAAGGTGATTGAAGAAATTAACAAGCAGTTGGATAGTTGGCGGGCGTCGAAGTAAGGCATCCCAACTAAAGTAACAGGAACAAGTGGCGGGCAATGTTGAGAGGCATTGTCCGCCACTTGTTCCTACGCAAGCTATAGGGATTGGTTATTATCGATTATAATAAGAAGCATAGTATTGCGCACACATGTTCTAATATGCTATGATTGCGCTAATTTTTTGTTAGCATAAACAGGCTTCCATAATCGATTTTAGACAGGGGAATTATGAGCAAAACAAAATCTTTTGGCACCCCTAAGCGCGAAGGGCATGATGCTTCAGCATTTTATGAGAGAAATTTATATAGTAAGTTGGTCGATGACCCTAAACCAAATGGTAATGGGATTCTCCATGTTGAAGTGCCTCCCCTCGAAACTTGGGCAGATCAGATTTATCAGGATTCCTCTGAACATATGCAGAATATCCCAGATAATAGTGTAGCGCTTGCCTTTACATCGCCACCTTACAATGTGGGCAAAGATTATGACGATAATATGGAGTTGGAAGAGTACTTAAATCTCATTCAACGGGTAGCACAGGATGTTTATCGAGTTCTTTTACCTGGAGGCCGCTACGTAGTTAATATTGCTAACCTGGGACGTAAGCCCTATATACCTTTGCATTCTCATTTTTATCAACTTCATGATGAAGTTGGTTTTAAAACCCTGGGGGAAATTATTTGGCGGAAAAGCAAGGGATCAAACGGTAGCTGTGCTTGGGGTAGTTGGAAGAGTGCAAAAGCACCCCGGTTAAGAGATATACATGAATATTTGTTAGTTTTTACAAAGGAATTCTTTTCGAGACCTGATAAAGGTGAATCTACAATTGAGTCAGATGAATTTATGGCGGCGACTTTGTCCGTATGGGAAATTCCGCCTGAATCGGCCAAGCGTGTTGGTCATCCTGCTCCTTTTCCGTTAGAGCTTGCCAAGAGAGTTATAAAGCTGTACTCATATGCAAGTGATGTCGTTCTTGACCCTTTTGCTGGCTCAGGCACTACTTGTATTGCTGCCCAAGGGTTAGATCGACATTATGTGGGCTATGATATATCAGAGGAATACTGTACGATTGCAAGAAATAGGATCGCCCAATCTGCTCTCAAAAACATTGGCGCCAGCAAACCTGTAGAAAAATAAGCCTAACCTATATTTTGATTCCATAAAATCCCCTCATCAACGATTTCAGTCAGTGGAAGCGCTACAAGAAGCATTCAAACAAATTACCCTCTAAAATCCAAATAATATTAGCGCGCGTCACCTTTGCGCTTTGTTTTCGTGCGCTGTGTGGCCGTCAAATAGAGCAAGCGGCTATGCCAGGTGATCACTTGATTTGATAATTGCTGCTCGAATAACAGGCGCACGCTGGCTACTTCTGGCGCAGTCAATTGCTTGGCCAGCCGATCGGCATAGCTGGGACGATAGGTCTTGGAGGGGGCAAACCAGCGCTCAAGCACACCGGGTGTCACTTGGATATCGCTGCACTCTTCTTCAACTTTGGACGTGACCACAAAACCAGCCGTTTCCATCGCTTTCACCAGATCGTCAGCATCCCAGTTGACCAGTGGATCGTCGGCCTCTTGGTAGATCGCCTCTTCGGCCTGGATCATTCGCGCGCGCAGTGCGGGGTCCAATGCCGCCAGATCGATGAGCAGTGGATCGTCGGCCTCTTGGTAGATTGCCTCTTCGGCCTGAATCATCCGCGTGCGCAGCGCGGGGTCCAATGCCGCCAGATCGATTAGCTGATAGAGCCGTTGCGTATGGCGGGCGATGCGTTCGGCGAGGGTAAGCACGCCGTTGGGGGCCAGCCACGGACGAATAAGCGGCAGGGCCAGCGCTTTGTCGGGAAAATCGATCAGGACATTGTGCCCCACCAGCGCATCAAAACGCAGTTCAGGCTGGTCGGCGAACAGCGTCGCCAGATCAGACAAATTTCCCTGTACGACAATCGGGCGCTCAACTTCGCTCAAACGGAGCGCCTGTTGGCGAAGTGCATCGGCGTCACGCAGCGTGCGCGCCAGGGCATAGACGCCTCCTTCGGGCGCGCGGCGCAACGCTTCCCAAGTCAATAAGCCGCTGCCCGCTTTTAAATCCAACACCAGGCTATGCCGCGCCAGTTTTGCTTCATCGAGCAGCCGGTCGCGCAGTTCGCCCAAACGCGTGCCGACGCTCGAAACAGTGCGTTGTAACCATTGTTCGCGGGCGGCATTGGGTGGCGAAAAGGTGAGGATTTCGCCGCTATCATCTTCTTCAAGCGCCAACATCGCCGCCAATTGCTCCTCGCGGCGACGAGCCACGTCTACGCGAATGTGCGCCTCGTAGCCCTGATCCGAAGGTTCGTAAAAGACTTTGCCTTGGAGGGAAGTGGGCAAATATTGCTGCGCCACCCAGTGGTCCCGATAAGCATGCGGGTAGAGATACCCCTCACCATGCCCAAATCCCTCTTTATCACGGCTGGCATCACGCAGTGGATTGGGCACGCCGCTGTCAGCTTCTTTCTCCACCTGGGCCAGCGCGTCAAAAAAGGCAAAGGCCGTATTCGACTTCTTCGCCGTGGCCAGATAAAGCGCTGCCGTGGCTAAATGAAAACGCCCTTCCGGCAGCCCGACTTGTTCATAGGCCGACGCACAAGCCGTCACTACCTGGATCGCGTTGGGATCGGCCATGCCCACATCTTCACCAGCAAAGATCAACATGCGACGGAAGATAAAACGCGGACTTTCACCCGCGTAGATCATCTTGGCCATCCAATAGACCGCGGCATCGGCGTCGCTGCCGCGCAGGCTTTTGATAAAGGCGCTGATCGTATCGAAATGATAATCGCCCTCTTTGTCATAGAGCACGGCGCGCCGCTGGATCGATTCTTCGGCGATGGCGAGGGTGATGTGGACGGGCGATTGCGGGCCACTTTCGGGCGGCGTCGTCTCTACGGCTAATTCCAACGCGTTGAGCACACCGCGCGCATCGCCATTCGCCACGTCTACCAGATGTTCCAACGCATCATCGTCGATTCGCACGGTGAGGTTGCCATAGCCCCGTTCAGGATCGGCCACCGCCTGCTGGACAACCTTGCGCAGATCGTCTTTGGTCAGCGAAGTGAGTTGAAAGATACGGCTGCGGCTGACCAACGCTTTATTTACTTCAAAATAGGGGTTTTCTGTGGTCGCGCCGACTAAGATGACCGTGCCGTTTTCCACCCAAGGGAGCAGGGCATCCTGTTGGGCCTTGTTAAAGCGGTGCACCTCGTCGATAAAGAGAATGGTGCGTTGGCTATAGAGCTTGGCACGATCCTGGGCTTCGGCAATCGCTTCACGGATCTCCTTGACCCCTGATAGCACGGCATTCAGTGAGATAAAGTGAGCTTTGGTGGTATTGGCAATCACCTGGGCCAACGTCGTTTTGCCAGTGCCGGGCGGGCCATAGAAGATCAGGCTGCCCAACTGATCAGCCTGGATCGCGCGCCGCAACAGGCGACCAGGGCCGATAATCGATGTTTGGCCAATATATTCGTCTAGTGTGCGCGGGCGCATGCGAGCGGCCAATGGGGCGCTCTTTTGCAGGCGCTCTTGATGGGCTTGGTCGAAGAGGTTCATAGGGAATTCAAATGAGGCGATAAGTTCAAACAGAACACAGTAAGCGGTAGTTTTGGGTGGGCGGCAGGAGAAGCCGTCCGCCTTGGCTACGCCTTACCTGGCACTTGATGACAGGTGCGGCAACGAGCCTCGTAGCTTTCGCTGCCACCCACCAGGATAATTGGATCATCATAGCGGGCGGGGCGATTGTCGATCAAACGTTGGGTGCGGCTGGCTGAAGCGCCACAACAGACACAAATGGCATGGAGCTTATCCACACGCTCGGCCAGGGCCATGAGCAGTGGCAGCGGGCCAAACGGTTCACCGCGAAAATCTTGGTCCAAACCAGCCGCCACGACGCGCCGGCCCTGATCGGCCAAATGGGTGCACACATCGGCGATAGCCCAATCAAAAAACTGAATCTCATCAATGGCAACAACTTCAGTGTCGGGCTCAACCTGATTTAAAATTTCTGCGGCACTGGCAACCACAATCACCTGATCGCGAGCCGCGCCACTGTGCGCCGCCACGCGCTCCACACCATAGCGAAAGTCAACTTGTGGCTTAAAGACCTGCACCTTTTTACGGGCAATTTCAGCACGCCGGATGCGGCGTAATAATTCTTCGGTTTTGCCGCTAAACATCGAACCACAGATCAGTTCAAGCCAGCCGCCGCTTGGCTGATAGTGCATCTCATTCCTCCAAGAATAGGGTAGTGGAACCTCACCCGCGCCCTTGCTAGGAGAGCAGGAGCCCTTGTGGCGCGGGTGGGGTTCCCTGTATTACATAATGAAAAGGGCAGAGACCGGAGCCTCTGCCCAAGGTTGTAAACAACCTCTTTATTTTTTGTTATGCAACAGCCACTAGCTGGCGTTCAGTTCATACTTCGCCAGAACTTCTGCGGCAGCGGCTTCTGGATTGTCGCCACGAGCGCGGGCCTTACGAGCGGCATCATCCGCTTCCTTGCGCGCTTTGACTTCAATCTCACGCCGTGAAGTCTCGCTTTGGCGGCGCTCGAGGCGCTTCATAAAGCGATCAACCTGGCCGGCTGTGTCCATGATGCGCTGTTGCCCTGTGTAGTAGGGATGGCAACTGCTGCATACATCCGTGCGAATTTCGGGCACAGTGCTGCCCGTTGTCCAACTTGCGCCACAGGAACAGGTCACTTTGGCGTTTGGATAGTAGGTTGGATGAATATCTGGTCTCATGTCTAGTTTGCCTTTTCAGGATAAACGCTCACTTGCTTGCGATCCTTTTTGGCCCATTCAAATACAACGAAGCCATCTAGCGTCGCATAGAGCGTATCGTCTTTGCCAATGCCAACATTGGTGCCCGGATAGAAATGGGTGCCACGTTGGCGAACAAGAATACTGCCAGCCGTCACCTGCTGGCCACCAAAACGCTTGACGCCGAGGCGTTGAGCATTTGAATCACGATTATTCTGGCTAGAACCGCCACCTTTTTTATGCGCCATTTTCTTTGCTCCTTTTAATTGAGATTTACACAGCCATACACCCGTATCGCTGTACAGTTCGCGCTGCGATCAATCAGGCATTCACTGATTGGATCTGAAGCCGGGTCAAGTATTGGCGATGCCCTTTACGTACACGAATGCGTTTTTTGGGCCGGTAGCGAAAAACTAGAATTTTATCACCGCGATGTTGTCCTGTGATCTTGGCCGTGACACTGGCACCGGTGACTATGGGCTGGCCGATGGTCACCGCGTCACCATTCGCCACCAATAGTACATCGTTCAACGTGACAGTGTCACCAACGGTGCCCTCTAACTTTTCCACCTCGAGAATGTCGCCGGGGCCAACTTGATATTGTTTGCCACCGGTTCTGATAATTGCGTACATTTTTACTCCCTTTCTCAGCCGCGTTCAGACAGGTTGTACTCCCCATCTGAAACTTTGGAGAGCGGCTTTGCGCTCCCAAAGGGAAGGAACACAAATGCTGGCTCAGTTGATTAAAATGTGGATAGCAAGTCAAAGACGAGACTTATACCCAAACGTTAATTATAGCGCGTGCAATGAGTTTTGTCAAACAGATAACGCCAATATTTCACATAAAATGCATGCGTGGCCATGCATGCATTCCCCAGTCTGAGGACTAGGGCCGATCGAGGACCAGGGCAGCCAGACCATTGGATCAAGCGGCTTGAATAAGTGTTACTTGACGACTAAAGTCATCGCAATCCTCACCCCATTGTCCCGTTGTAATAGAGAATTTCAATGGCGATGGCTACAGTTTTTATCTATTGTATATATGCCTACCGAATAGTAGGTAGATAAAGATTATACTTAACCGAAAGTGAAGGGAAATTTAAAACAAATGGATGAACAGGAAAAAAGTGCTCCTAAGCAACGGGTGCTGGATGTAGCAGAACAGCTCTTTATTCAACGTGGCTATGCAGCGGTTAAGTTGCATGATATTGCCCAGGCGGTGGGCGTGCGGCAGGCCTCACTCTATTACCATTTTCCAGAGGGTAAAGAGCAACTGTTTGTAGCCATGGCGACGCGCGTCTTCAGGCGACACCAAATTGGCATCCAGATGGCGATCGAGCAGGCTAAGCCAACGCTTGCGGCCCAGTTGCAAGCCGTCATCGAATGGTTTGCGGAGCAGCCACCGTTGCATCTATTAGGGATGATCCATGCTGATATGCCTGCATTGAGTGCTGGACACGCTGCCGCACTTTATCAAGTGGTCTACCAGTCGATGTTTGCCCCAGTGCGCCAGATGTTTAGCGCGGCGCAGGCGCGCAACGAAATTCGTATGCTACACCCAGATTTGTTGACCGGCTCTTTTCTCTCTTTGATGGACGGCTTCCACTATGGGCAAAGTCGGCCGGGCGCGCCACCAAAGGCGGTGATCATAGACGAAATTATCACCCTATTGCTGGATGGATTGCACCCGCGCCCCAATTAATACAAGCACTTCAGACAAATTGCAAGGACAAACGGTATGAAACGGTGGGTCATCGGTATTACACTACTTGGATTGGTTGTTGTTGGTGGCTACGCTGCTTACGCAACCGGACTTTTTAAGCAACGCAGCCAACCCGCGACGGCACAATCAGCAAACGCCGGGCAAACTACAACGTCGGCAACCACCACCGAGAACACCCCATTAGCCGTTGCCCAACAGGCCACCAATGGCCAGATTGAGGTGGACGCACGTGTTGTGCCCGTACAATATGCCGATCTTAGCTTTACGCTAGGTGGCGCCCTCGAAAGCCTCGCGGTGAAAGAAGGGGACCAAGTGGTCACTGGCCAGTTGCTTGCACGCCTGAATGGGGCGCAACAACGCGTGGCGATGGCCAATGCCGAGGCAACCTTACAAAAGGCGCAGGCCAAGTTGGCCGAATTGAAGAGCGGTGCGCGCCCTCAAGAAATTGAACAGGCGCAGGCGGCATTAAGTGCGGCCCAAGCCCGCCAGCAACGTCTCACCCAAGCCGGCTTGCCTGGTAACATCAAAACGGCCGAAGCAGCTTTGGCCGCCTCGCAGGCTGCGTTGGCAAAAGTATTAGAAGGCGCCTCCGAACAGCAACTGATTGCGGCGAAGGCCGATCTATACAGCGCCCAGGCCACGATCAAGCAAGCACAAGCCGCCTATAACCTGGTGAAATGGCGCAATGACGTGGGTGCGCTGCCCGAATCGGCGCGCTTGGAGCAGGCGACGACGGCGTATGAGGCTGCCAATGCACGTTTAGCGGATTTGACCAAGGTTGCCACCAGTGCTGAGATTGCCGGCGCCAATGCCGATGTTCGCCGTTTGCAGGCTCAGCTAGAAGAGATCAAAAAGGGGATGCCGGCGGATCTTGCGGCGGCCGATGCAGATGTGCGTGGCAGCCAGGCGCAGTTAGATTTACTCTTGGCGGGCGCACGGCCTGAAGAAATTGCGGCCGCCGAAGCGGATGTGGCAATGGCAACCGCCGCTTTGCAACAGACGCTGGTCACTTTGGCCGAAACCGAAATTCATGCCCCCTTTGATGGTGAAGTGGCCGTGATCAATGGACGCGTGGGTGAACAAGTGGCGCCTGGCGCCATCGCGATTCGCCTCGCCAATCTCTCCGCCTGGCAGATCGAAACGGAAGATTTGACCGAGCTTGACATTGTCGGTGTCGCGCCCGGCAAGTTGGTGACTGTAACCTTTGATGCGCTGCCCGATCTAGAGATCAAAGGCACCGTGCGCTATGTACGCCCGATTGGTGGCGACCGGCGCGGCGATATTGTCTATACTGTGGTGGTCGATCCGGCCCAACAGGATAAACGCTTGCTCTGGAATATGACGGCCGTCGTCACTTTTGATGCAAAGTAACTGGTGCTGCAGCGTTATTGAGCGACGAAGCACATTAATCGCCTACGCTCTAATCTCGCAATTTCTCAATCTCTTACACGAATCATTTATAAATCCAGGTAACCCATGCCCGTTTTTCTTGCCATTAAAGAGATCTCCTACAGCAAAGGGCGCTTTTTGCTGATTGCCCTGATTGTTGCTTTGATCACGACGCTTGTGCTCTTTATTGCTGCGCTGGCCGAAGGGTTAGGTAGCGGCAACCGCGAATATATTCAAAAGCTGAACGGCGAGTTGATCGCCATTCAAGAGAAAGTCGATTTGTCGGTCGCCGCCAGCCAGATTGGTCGTTCAAAAATGAGTGAGATCCGGCGCATCAAAGGGGTAAGCGATGTGGGGCAGGTCGGGTTTGCCGCTGGCACGATTATCTTTGCAGATGGTCGGAAGTCCCTCGATATTGCGTTGGTGGGGGTAGAACCGGGACATCCCGGCGAACCCGAGGTGCAAACCGGGCGGCCATTGGGGCGCGATCGCAGCAGCGAGGCGATTGTTGATGCCAACGTGGTGACGCAGGGTAAAGTGAAACTAGGCGATACCATCACGATCAAGGTAATTCAGGGGACAGATGAAGAGTTATACGACTTAAAAGTGATTGGCATTAGTGACGGCCGTAAATATCAGCTGCGCCCTGGCAGCATCTTTGTGCCCTATTTGGAATGGGACAAAATTCGCCCTCAGGCGACACAGAATATTGGCCAGGGCGAATTGGTCTCCAATATTATCGCGATTAAGTTAGATGATCCCAGCGACTGGAAAAATATAGCCAACACCATTCAAGCGAATGTGAGCAAAATCCAGGTGGTGGACCGCAAGACCGCCTATGAAGCGTTCCCTGGCTATTCGCAACAGCAGAGCACCTTAGACACACAGCGTTATTTCACCTTTTTTATTAGTGTTCTGGTCATCGGCGGTTTTTTCCAGATTCAAACCTTGCAAAAGGTAGCCCAGGTGGGCATGCTCAAAGCGGTGGGTGCCTCCAATTTTACGGTCGTTATAGCCTCATTGACCCAAATTATCACGATCAATGCCTTGGGCGTGTTGTTCGGCACGCTTGGCACCCTGGCCTTGGCCCGCGCCATTCCGCCCAATGTGCCCGTCGTCTTTGTCGGCCAATCCGTGCTCACAGCGATCGTTTCGCTGCTGATGATTGGGCCGGTTGGGGGCTTAGTATCGGTGTGGGTTTTGCTCAAGGTAGAACCGCTGACGGCTTTAGGGCTGGCGCAATAATTTTAGAGTGACGAAGTGGCTTCGTCGCCAACTCAACTCGCAATGGTAAACCGCAACTATGAGAGAAGCACTGATCGCTGAAGGTATAACAAAAATTTATGGAGAAGGCGCTGGCGCGGTTACAGCGGTGGATCGAGTTTCGTTTGCGATTCAGCCCGGTGAATTTGTGGCGCTGGTGGGTCCTAGCGGCTCGGGCAAGACGACGATGTTGGCCATCGCGGCCGGCTTGTTGAGTCCTTCGTTTGGCAAAATCACCATTGCCGGCCAAGATTTACAGGCGATGAGTGAACGCAAACGGACGCGCTTTCGTGGTAGCTCGATTGGCTTTTCCTTCCAAGCGAACAACCTGGTGCCCTATTTGAATGTCCAGGAAAATGTCGAGTTGATGTTGCGGCTCAATCACAAGTTGGATCGTAAGGGCCGGCAGCGCGCCATCGAGTTGCTGACCAGGCTTGGGCTAGGCGAGCGCCTGCGCAGCTATCCTGGTCAGCTTTCGGGCGGTCAGCAGCAGCGGGTGGCCATCGCACGCGCCTTGATCCACGAACCAAGCGTGGTGCTGGCCGATGAACCAACTGCGAGTTTAGACACCAGTCGTGCCAACCAGGTGGTCGCCACCTTTGCCGAATTGATCCACGAGCAGAAACGGGCCGGCATTATGGTGACGCATGATCTGCGGATGTGTAAATATGTCGATCGGGTCGTGCAAATGATGGATGGTAAAGTGAGTCAGATTTTAACCGAACGGCAGGCGATTGATGCGTTGGCCAATCTGTATGTAACCATTGATGAGGGACGCCAGGCGGTGTAAAGCTGAGGTTTGGCAAGGCTACGGGATGACGGGCGAATTTGACTGGCCCAACAGCCCGCAGCCTGCCACTGCAATTTAGGAAAAACTAAAGGCGGCATAGCGCCGGAAATAGCCTGTCACATCGCTTTGGATTTCGGTGGCGGCCAAGGCTGGCAGCCGTAGATCATCAGCCACATCTGGACAACATATCCATAACCAAGCGAGGGCTTCTTGTTGCAAAGCGCGATCTTGTGATTGGCGTGCGTCTTTGATCGCACACGTCAACAGTCCGTCGGCCAAATCAACAGGCGCGTTGTCCATCGGATCAGCGTTCTGCCCCTCTCGCTTGCTCAGATCTTGCCGGCCAACCCTCTGCTGGCGGCTAGCCATTTGCATTGTTGCGTGGATCATTTTTCTGTCCTTTACGAAAATTCTATCTGACTAAAAAGGGGCTCCTCTAGAGGACGCCCCTTTTATGTACCCGCCGCGGTTACGCTTAAAACGGAATGTCGGCCTCAGCCAGTTGACGTTTGGCGGGCGCCTTCTTGCCTGTCGCTTGGGGCGCAACGTTGGTTTGGAAAACGGTCTCCTCCTCATTAACGCCACCATGCTCACCACCCAAGAACTTGATCGTGCGGGCCGTGACTTCAATCGAAGCCGCCGCCTCGCCAGCCTTGTTGATATAGGTGCTGGCTTCTTCAATTTCGCCAATCACCATCACTTGCCGGCCTTTGGTCAGGTATTGACTCACCAATTCCGCTTGCTTTTGCCAGGCAGAGATCCGGAACCAAGTGGTCTTTTCGCGTTTTTCACCTTCTGGGGTTGTCCACTGCTTGTTGACGGCTAAGCGGAAGCTAGAAATGGCTGTTCCACTGGCGGTATGGCGCAATTCGGGATCATTGCCCAAATTGCCGATGAGGATAATTTGTTGGTACATAGAATTTACCTGCTTTCTTGACTAATCTAAAAGGCGCAATATTTATCGATACTCACTTGTCGCACAATTTTAAGTTCATGCGACAAGCAAGCCTGGCAACAGGTTCGGAAGGGGAGATCAAGCCATCGCGTGCCCATTTTGTTGGAGGACAGGGGCGGTATGGCGCTTGCGTTGCAATTTCTTCATACCATCCACCAGCTTTTGAATCTGCTCGGTGGTCAAGGCGCCCGTTTCAATGGCTTTACCACCTGTAATGCGCTCCACATTGTGTCGGCTGACCTGCGCCCATTGTTCACCATACAGGGACTCGCCCAACTGGTTAAACTGTTCGCGCAGCGGATCGAGGGCTGGGTTAGCAGCGGACTCATTATCTGGTTGCACGGCTTCGTCATGCGGCACTGGCTCAGCCTCTACGCTAACCTGCACAGGGGCTTCGGGTTTACGGGTTTCATCGGGCGTCTCACGGCGTTGAATCGGGGTCGCCTGACTTTGCTCGACATCGTCGGTGACTGTGCGCCGGTAGTGTTGGACAATAATGCCCTCTAATTTCGCTTTGGCTTTGTCCGTGAATTGTTTGGTGTTGGGATCATATTCAACCCACACGCTAGGCAAATTATAGAGATAACGTCCCAGGCCAAACATCGCACAGGCCCGCTTGAAGGATTGGGCTTCGGCGCTAGTGCCGGCAATCTCGGAACGTTCTGATTGACTATCCGGTTCGCCACTGCTGCTGCGGGTGATGCCTTGAATCGTCAAATGACAGACAATTCGATCACCCCAGGGCGTATAGGTAACAGACCAATCCATGCCACAGATTTCATCCAAACGGTTCTGATAGGCGCGCAAATCGGCATAAGCGAGCGCAAGGGCTTTTCCCTGATCTTTACTCATCATCCCTGGCTTCCAGGTAATATGAGTCGGGTGAAATGGCTTGCGCAACTCTTGTAGGATCTCATTCATTGGGTTGTTATTCATGGCTAGGCTCTTTCGCGTATAGTGCATAAAGGAACGGTTATAGTAGCTGTAAGTAATCATCAGGTCTTTTGCTCTAAGGCAAATAACAGGGTCCGCTGTGCATAAGTGCTAACATGCCACAACCGCACATCAATACAAGAACGGTGTTCGTGAGAACTCTTCGCCGATCCGTTCTTCCTCGATTTCATCAAGCGCTTGCTCGCTGATGCTGCCCAGCGATGCCACATTCTCTTGACGAAGTTGGCCGAGGGTGTAATCCATAAACTCCAGTTCGTTCATCTGTGCGGTGACAACAGTGGTCTGGCTCACCGCTTGTTCACCGCCGTCTGTTGATTCGGCTTGCGTGGGTTCCGAGAAAGCCCACTCAGGCGAGACCAACGCTTCACGCTCGCGCAGAACTTCCTGCGCATAGGTCATAAATTCGCCAACATTCAAAATTGCTGTAACAACTCTGGCATCACCATCAACCTTATTAAGCCGATTCAGCAGGTTTCGATCATTGCGCCGGATTTGTTCAAGAATATGATCAACAAACCTGGCTTCGCCTAAATTGGTGGTAACAATTGACGTTACCACTACGGCGGTTGTCATTGTTTATGTGTCCCTTCTTTATCCACAATTCCTGCGACATTCGTATTCCGTTACTGTTATATTATAGATCGGATGTTCTATTTTTGTCAACATTTAAAACGCGTAAAACGCGAAACAGACCCATTTTTGTAACTACACAAATTTTTTCAGTAGTAAAAATCCCGCAGAACAGATTTTCTATCTGCTTCTGCCAATTATTGACGAAAATCAGATCCTGTAGTAGAGTTTCGCACCAGTGAGACCGAGCATTTTGCAACAGACGCAACAAAATCGTTCGCTATTTTTTACTTATTTATACCGATCAACCACCACAGAACTGGCGCTTATCTTAAACGGGTAAGCGCCAGTTTGCCACGAAGGAGGAGTGTCATTATGTCAAACAGCAGCCCCGGACGACCACCCAAGGCCGATGAACAAAAACGGAAGCAACTGCATTTTAGTCTCTATGAAGAAGATATTGAACGGTTAGAAGAATTGACCGATAATCGCAGTGAATTTATTCGGCAATGTATTGCCCAATCCTGGTCAGAAAAGTTTGACGGTGATCAGACTATCACGATCGCGGTGCCTAAGTGGTTGATCAAAGAATTTATTCTGCTGGTGAAACAGCGTGTGCCACCGAAGCGCGCGGCCATTGTCCAGGCGCTGGTCGAAGAGCTCTTCGCCGAAGGATAAGCTCAACAAATTTATCTAGCACTCATCTTTGTACCAAAGGGGTTTGGCTGTGCAGCCAAACCCCTTTGGCATGCTGCCGGCCCAGCGTATAGGATAGGTTAGGCATGGGCAACAATAACCTGACGTAGAGCCGCAGAGCGCCACCCCAAAACGGAATCTGGCCAAGAAAGAGGATCTAGCACGCAACCGATCCCAGCTTTTTCTTGTTATCTCTGCGTTAAAATTTACCGCGCATAACGTGAGTAAAAACTTACAGCAACAAATAGAGTGCAAAAAATCATTCTTGATAGTCAAATAATTCCTCTTTGACCGGCTGTATAAATTACAGCGCCACCCTGTACAGACAAATACTTACGGATTATTCCTCGCAGCCCCCAACATTACATAATATTAAGGCTATTGGTACCAAAGGCCTATAGAATAGCCCAACCACTTAATGATATCTTAAGAAAAACACCTTATGCCGCGCCCTGTGTCAATGTTGATGATTCAACGCTCAACGAGGGGTGCGATCCTTGGCTAGATAAAACGATAAGCACTGAATAACAAAAAGATCTCGCTCGTTAGAAAGTAAAGTAGGATCAGCATGGCTTTGTTGGATATGAAAATCTTAACCAAATTTATTACCCGTGTAACAAATCGTCAACAGCTCATCCAGCGAAAGCGCGCGCAGGCCAGGATGTCCGATGAAAATCCCGATCCGGTCTTTCGCATCAGCCGAGCAGGGCTGATTTTGTATGCCAATCCGGCTGGTATAGACCATCTAAAGCAGTTTGCCGTTGAACACATGTTACATGCCCCGCCCATCTGGTATGACACCTTACATGAAATTCTCCAAAAACGCGAAAAAATGCGCTTGGATTATACAAACCCAGCGTCAGGGCAGAGTTATAGCGCTTTATTTGTCCCCTTGCTCAAAGATGGCTACATTAACGTGTATGTCGTAGAAATGACAGCACTACGCCAGACCGAGGCGCAGTGCCGTGCGCAACAAATTTTCGTCCAAAGGATTCTCGATACTAGCCCTAATTTTGTGACTGTACAGGATTGTGATGGCCGATATGTGCATGTCAATCAAGCTTTCTTAAAATTTTTGGCGCTTACAGCCGAGGCCGTCGTTGGCAAGCAACCCAGTGAGATTATTTCTCCCAATTTTGAGCAAAGTGGGTTAGCCCAGTTAGCCAGCGAAGAACAGGGTCAGGTGAGCGCTGCCCCCAATGGGGCTTATGCCGATCAACGCCTGTTCGATGCACAAGGCAATTGTCATTGGTTTCAGGTTACAAAATTGCCGTTGCCTGGCCCCGATGGCAAGTGTGAACATGTTTTGACGATTTTTACCGATGTTACGGTGCGTAAACAGGCTGAGGACGCATTACAGAAACATGATCGTCTATTGCGCGCAGTGGCAGAGGCAACCGATCAACTGTTAACCGCAACCGATTATGCGGCTAGTGTGAACGGCGCCTTGCAAATTTTAGGTCAGGCCCTCGAAATTGACCGCGTCTATTTGTTTGAAAATTACCCCCACCCAACCACTGGGCAAATGGTGATGAGTCGACGATTTGAGTGGATGCGGCCTTC
>JAPLGZ010000459.1 GCA_026389895.1 Chloroflexota bacterium
CAGATAGGACTGAAAAAACTGTTGTACATTTAAAAACGCGCCTAAAATGCACAACACAACGCCTACCCCGCCGACGATCAATGTGCGGCGTTGGATGCGGTTAATAAAAGTGGTTAACGCCTCGGTTTGGTTCATGACTCTGACCTGTGATCTTTCCGTGACGAGCGTGAAACGTGATGAGTGAAGCGTGATGAGTGAACTAGCCACCTGACACTTTGCCGCGGACCATTAAAATGGTCGGCTGACAGTCATAAGTCGCCGCAGCGACTAGGAACTTAGTGCCGTCCGCGCCTAGAAGCGGATGCCCATTGGGCGCGGGTTTTAACCCTGGGGGTGGCAAAGTGCCTGGTAGCTAGATCCCGTATCACTTATCACTCATCATTCCTCATCCCTCATTTGCCGGCTGCCTCTAATGTCGGTTGCGCTTCTGGCGGTACATCAGATGCTTTCGCGTTTTGGCTCAATTGTAAGGCCCGAATATAAGCGATAATGGCCCAGCGGTCGGCGGGTGGTATCCGGTCACCATAGCTATACATGGAACCAAAGCCATTGGTGATGACATCAAAAAAATGACCAACGGGTGCATTGCGCAGATAATCTTGGTGAAAAGAAGGTGGCGGCGAGAAGCCACGCTGCACGATCATGCCTTTGCCATAACCATCATAACCATGACAAGGGGCGCAGAAAATCCCAAACCGCTCTTGGCCCCGTTGGAGCACCGCCTCTGTAATCGTAAAAGGGAACGTCTCGGCCGGTTTACCATCTTCCAGGCCGCCATAGAGCAGAGTGTCCGTGCGCAACTGGTCGCGTGCGACTGTATTCGGCATCAGATCGCGTGCCGATTTGCCATCTGCAAAGAGCCCATTCGGTTCGAGTGGCTCGTACTTTTTCTGATCCTTCATCTCGGCATTGCAGGCCGTTAAGAGCAAGAGCCCCCAAAGGAGCAGACCAGCAATATACACTGCATTTGCTGCGTGATGCGCTTGCTTACGGCGACGATCTTTTGTTGGACGGCAGAGTTTCATTAAAAAAATTCGGTTCATAACATCTCTCATCCGACACAATTTGAAGGCGGATTTGGCTAGGGTTCGACCTCATAGACGCCTTGCGCCCGTAACCCTTCCATAAATTGCCGCGTCTGCGCCAGATCAAAGTGCGGATCGCGGCTCTCGATACAGAGAAAGAAACGATCACGGGATGCCTGGGTGAAGCGTGGCACATTAAAAACTGGGTGGTAAGGCTCAGGCAAACCATTGAGGGCAAACATACCGAGCAGACCAAAAATGCCAGCGAGCAAAATGGTTAATTCAAAGCTAACCGGAATAAAGGTCGGCCAACTGGCATACGGCCGGCCACCAATGTTCAATGGATAGTGGATGGTCGCCGAAAACCACTGCATCAGCAGGCCGCCCCCGCCCCCAATAATGCCACCAGCCAGAACAATGAGCGGCAACCGGCGACCCCGCACCCCTAGGATTTCGGCTAGCTCCTCCACAAAAAAAGGTGTATAGGCTTCCATTTTGCGATAGCCTTGCTCGTAGGCTGCCCGCGTCGCCGCCACAAGCTCGTGCTCATCGCGGAATTCAGCCATCAGCCCATAGAGCGGCTGAAGCGCTACTTTTTTTGCGGCTGTGCCTTCAATTGGCAATTGCGAGCTCATGCAAAAATTCTCCTTCGATCTCCCCAGACCATGGCGGACTCATCAAAGATCAATAAACCAGCTCCGTGCACGGCCTGCCGAGCGCACATGGCCCTTTCTCGGAACGTGCGTGGATGCTTGATTTTTGAGGCCCCTAAGGCGCTTCTGGGGTCAAGGTTGTCGTAGGCGGTACAGGGCCAGGATGCGCTGGTCGCTCTTCCACTTCGGAGACCAATTCGCGCATCTCGGAGATCGAGATGGCTGGTAGCACCCGCAGAAAGAGGAATAAGAGCGTCAGAAAGAGCCCCATCGTCCCAATAAAGGTGGACCAATCCCAGAAAGTGGGGGTATACATACCCCAGGCCGCTGGCACAAAGTCACGGTGCAGACTGGTGACAACAATGACAAAACGTTCGAGCCACATGCCAATATTGACGATAATAGAAATGATAAAGAGTAAGGGCACACTGAGCCGAACGCGCCGGAACCAGAGCGCTTGGATGGCGATCATATTGCAAAAGATCAGCGCCCAATAGTAAGGGGCATAGGGGCCGAACATACGGTTGCGTGTCATAAACCATTCATATTCGTTGCCGCTATACCAACTGATAAAAATCTCCATCAGATAACTGTAGGCAACGATCAGACCGGTCAATAAGATGACTTTGGCCATATTGTACAGGTGGCGCATCGTGATAAAATCTTCTAGCCCATAGGCATAACGCAATGGAATCGCCAGGGTCATGACCATCGCGAAACCAGAAAAGATCGCGCCGGCCACAAAGTAAGGCGGAAAGATTGTGGAGTGCCAACCGGGAATGATGCCAATCGTGAAGTCAAAGCTGACAACCGTGTGCACCGAAACCACCAAAGGCGTCGCCAGGGCCGCCATAAAATAATAGATCGTATGATAGCGTTGCCAGTGCGAAGCCGCCCCCCGCCACCCCATCGCCAAGATTCCATAGCCAACTCGTGCAAAGCGACTTTTTGAGCGGTCGCGCAAAGTGGCCAGATCTGGAATTAACCAGATGTACCAAAACAAGAGCGAAACGGTGAAATAGGTGCCGATGGCGAAAACATCCCAGACCAATGGGCTGCGCCATTGCGGCCACAGCCCCATCGTGTTGGGGTAGGGCGTCAACCAATAGAAGTACCAGGGACGCCCCAAATGCAGTAACGGATAGATGCCGGCGCAGGCGACGGCGAAGAGCGTCATCGCCTCGGCAAAACGATTGATCGAGGTGCGCCAGTCTTGGCGTAGCAACAACAAGACGGCCGAAATCAGCGTGCCAGCATGGCCAATCCCGACCCACCAGACAAAGTTGATAATCGCAAAGCCCCAGCCGACCGGGATATCAACACCCCAAATGCCGACGCCCTTGAGCAACAGATAGGTGACCGAATAGAGCAAGACCATTACCAGTAAGAAGCCAAACCCAAGGCCCGCCAACCAGCCGCGTGATGTGTGGCTGGTTAACACAATCGAACTGATTTTATCCGTCACCGAACCGTAAGTGTGCCCCGGCGCAATAACGGGCAATCTGGACAAAGTATCGCTATTCGAGCGCTGACTCGTTCTCTCAGTAGCCTCGGGTTGCATAGTTGAACTCCATCTGT
>JAPLGZ010000222.1 GCA_026389895.1 Chloroflexota bacterium
AATGTTATATTTTTGCTAGTTGTGCATATGAATAGATTGCGTATAATAGAAAAATCGGGCTAAGCGTTGCACCGATCATCTCCTCTGTAAATCAGCCGCGTGTGCGTTTGGTTGGGAACTGGGACTGGCTCAGTCATGATCTTCTTCTGAAGTAATTTTACGGAGTGGCTGTTGTAATGACAGCACCATAAGCCTTAGCAATGATTAAAATCGAAAAGGTAGAATTCAGCACATGATGACAAATTTGAAAATGCGAATTGTCGGCGGCTTATTGATCAATCTAATGCTGATCGTCTGTTTCGCTAGTTGTACGGGCAGCGCGACCCCTGTTGTTGCGCCAGAACCTGTCGCTCAAGGGCCAGCTGTGGTGCGTATCGGCTGGAAGGGTGGCCCAGATACAATGAACCCTGGGATGGCTTTCTTAACCGACGCCTATACGATCTTCAATCTGGTCTATGATACGATGTATGAGTTGAACCTGGACAACACATTTCGCTTGAGCCTACAATTTCTATCACAGCCATGTTGATTTTCCTTATCTGCCCACCTATACCGAGCACTTTGCCAACGTTACAGCGCCAGACAACACAACCGTGATCATTACACTCGATGAACCTATCCCAAACATAGAGGCGCAGCTTGTCTTTCTCTATATCCTACCCGAACATATTTGGACCAAGCACACAGAAGGTAAAGAGCCCGTCGAATTCCAGAACACCGATCTGATCGGCAGCGGACCTTTCAAGTTGACCGAGTACAGACGGAACGAATTTGTTCGCCTGGCCGCCAACCCGAACTATTTTGGTGACAAACCTAAGGTGGAGGAAGTGATCTTTCAGAGCTTTGAAAATGCCGATGCCCTGGTGCAAGCCTTGCAGACTGGTCAAGTGGATATGATCACTGAATTGCCAAAGACGACCGTGCCGATCCTACGCAAGGCGGCGAATATCAAGCTCGTCACCGGCGCACCCCTCGCAGGCCAGGTCTCGGATATCTTCTTTAATCAAATTGACCCCGCCCACTGCCCACAGGATGTGGGTGGCAAGTGTACTGGCCACCCGGCCTTGCGCGACCGCGTTGTTCGGGAAGCGTTGGCGCATGCCACCGATAAGCAGAATATCATTAATGTCTTGCTGCTAGGTCTCGGTACGCCAGGGTTGACGCTGGTGCCCGATAACCTGACCACCTGGTATAACCATACGTTGCAAGATTACAAATTTGATATCGTTCTGGCCAATCAATTGCTTGACAATGCTGGCTACAAAGATACCGATGGCGATGGCGTGCGTGAAATGCCCGACGGCTCACACTCCTTGAATTTTCGCCTCTTCTGGGCAAACGACACCCCCGAAGCCTCACGGATGTCTGATTTGCTGATCCAGACATGGAGCCAGATCGGCATTAAGGTCGAGCCGCAGGCCTTTGATCCCGATGCCTTATTGGCGCTCTGTTGCCCAGTTTATGACTATGACATTATCATCTGGGGTTGGGAGACCGACCCCGATCCCAATTTGCAACTCAAGGCGATGGCTGCCGAGGCGATTCCGAATGGCAGCAATGAGACCGGCTATATCAACCCAACTTTTGATGCCCTCTATAAGCAACAGGCCATCGAGTTAGATCAACAAAAGCGTCAGGCGCTTGTCTGGCAAATGCAAAAGCTAATTTTTGATGATGTGGTCTACATTGTGCCCTATTACGCGCAGACGGCCCAGGCGTATCGCACAGACCGTTTTACCGGCTGGATCACCGATCAAGCTGCGATCGTTTTGGAAGACCAAAGTTCGCTGGTGAAGCTTGAACCCGTCCGCTGATGTCCGGTCTTGGCCGGGAGCGGGGTCAAGCGCGCTCCCGGCTGTTTATTGTCAATTCTCCGTACTTTCCAAGAAATCCATGTCACCCCACGGCCGATAATCCCAGGTAATTTCTTCGCCCACTTGAATATCGCGCGCCGCATAATTGGCATCGCCATCATCGGTGAGATTGGCATCATCGGCATGGTTGGCAAATCGCGAGTCATCGCTGGCCAGCACATAACCTTTGGTGGGATCATAATACGCATAGCGGCGCGCTTGGCGCTGGGCTGGCGGCGGGAAAGATTGCATCTGTTCCTCGGTAAAAACAACATCATAGTCGGGGTGGAAAACCCAAACACACGTGCCTTTCGGGATAAATTCATGGGCAAACAAGCCAATGCCCTGAATCTTACTGATACCCGCGCGGGCGTCTACTAAAAGCATTTTTTCCTCTGGTTAAATTTTAATGCGAATACTCTGCTTGCTGATGTGTCTTGCTAGCCCATCCAACCTCGGGCCAGATAGCGGACGCTTTGGCATCTGATACCCGGCCATAAGCGCCATTATTTTGGTAGTGGCACGAAATTGGCCTCTTGAAACGGTGCATTCTGCGGGATTAATAGCGTGACAGTCTCCAGATAATCAATCTCGATCATAGCTGCATTCAGGCTGCAATCCAGCATATGGCCCGCGTGTTGTTGATCGGCAGAAATAAAGTGGAAATGATAGCCCGTTGGACTGACGCCGCTTAGATAATCTGGCATGCTGTACCCCACCAGTGTGCCGGTGATATTTTGCAATTCAAAGACCGTCTGTTGGGCAACGGCATCTTGCAGCAACGGGTATGGCTGGTTTTGTTTACCGACACTCCGAATTTTGAGGGTTGGGAAAGTGGCCGTAATTTTGAAAGCATAGGGTCGGTTGGCGCTGGGCAATTGTTTGGTTAGATATGCCTTGAGCTGATCGTAATTTTGCAAGCTTTCGTTGAGTTGCACTTGTTGTTGACTATGAAAAAAATGAACATCGGCAAAGGGCGTCTTCATCTGTGGGTCGACTACCTGCACCGAGCCATCGATCTTCGCCTGGTAAAACTTGCCATCCAATGCGACCATTTCACCGTCCAAGCTGTTAAATGTACCTAGCCCAAAATTACCCATTTGGGCTAGCTGTGCATAGGTGACGTCGCCATCATATAGCCCTGTTTGGAAGCCCGAATAGATCGACACTTGGGTGATGGCCGAGTCGTTTTTGGCCGAAGGCGCGATTGTGACGGGCGGTGGGACGCAACCAGCAAGCGTGAATAAGCCGAGAAAAACAATCAGCAAAGATTTTTGTCGCACATTTTTGCCAAATGGCGTGGAGCTGAAAGGCCTGGCATGGGCTGGCATCGACATAAATATCCTTTTTAAACAGGGATCAATTTCTTTACAGGGATCATTTAACAGGGAGCAATAGACGCAGGGAGCAAGGAAGCGTTCCTCACGCTATTTAATTTGTTTAGGCGATTAACTTCAGCGCCACTTCCTTGTACAACGCCGTGAGCGGATGTTCGGGAAACCGCAGGGCAAAGATCCCGTTGCTCGCCAGTGTCATCATCTCGTCGGAATGGGGCAAGACTGCCGCAACTTCACAGCCATAGGTTTGCTCGACGCGTGCTTGCACCTCGGCCGTGGGGAAGGCTGCCGGGGTCTTGTTGACCATCAATAGGAGCCGCGGTACATCCAGCGAACGCGCAACCTCAATGGTGACACCTGTGCCTTCATAATCCTGCTGATCTGGGCGCATGATGATCAGCAGGACATGAGAGATGGCCAATGAGAAGAGGGTCTCTTCATTCAACCCAGGATGCGTGTCGATCATCAGAATGTCCAAATTCAATTCTTTGATCAGTTTGCGAAAACCATTGGTCAGCATACTGACGTCATAACCTTCGCGCAGCACGTTCACAATTTCGTCGGCCTGGATACTCGAAGGGATCAGATAGAGTTTGCCCTTGAGCGCGGCCCCAAGGCTCTCTGTCACATCATGCGCGGCCTGGCCAATTTCGCAACGACCCCACAGATAATCGTTGAGTGAATGGTTGATCGAGGCGCCGGTCAAGCCAAAAAGCACATGGATGCCCGGCGATTGGATGTCGGTGTCGATGACCCCGACGCGTTGGCCTTCTGCCGCCAGTAGCGCAGCCAGATTGGCGGTTGTATTCGATTTACCTGTCCCGCCACGAAACGAGTGAATGGAGATGATCTTAGACATAGTTTTCCTTCCTTACCCTAAATCGATTGACGATGAATTTACAACGCTAGAAAATTTACAAGGATCGAGAATCTATAACCGTCGAGACGCTAGTCACTTACTTTTCTTGAAGCTGCGGCCCGAGCAGTTCTAACCGTTCCCGCAAACGACGGGATGCGATTAAGGCGCAAGTTCGATAGAAACGCGCCGCAAATGCGTTGTCCTGTGCCAGCTTTTCGGTTAATATCAAATGGGGTAGCACCAGCAACTGGCTATTTTCTAGCGCCAGGATCGTCGCTGATGCAGGCCGATTTTCAATAAACGAAGTTTCGCCCAATAATTCGCCGGGACCGATTTGCCCAAGTTGTTGCTTGCCCACACTGGCAATCTCAACGCCAACCAAACCTGCCAACATGATAAAGAGCGCGGCGGGCTTTTCGCCTTCCCGGATGATCACGGTTCCCGCCGCAAACAATTGTTCACTGCCCTGCATCGAAATCCAGGTGATATCTTCTGCCGTAAATCCTGAAAGCCGGTTAAGTGCTGCTTGCATCATCTTGTCCCTCGCAATCGTTCGCATGATCAAAGAGCGGGCTGGTTTTCTGGAAGGCCTTGGCCTACGTTACTTGTGCTGCGCTAGCTGAACCACAACCTGGCCTGCGCCGCCGCTTAATGGCAATATTACGGGGCCATTCGTTTGAACTGGCGCGAATATCTCTTCTTGCGCGCCGTCTTGTAGCACCAGTTGAACGGGTAAGCCTTCCGAGTTACCCTCTGGCGTGAGACGGTGCGCCCAGAGTTTTAATTGGGTGGCGGAGGTGGCAGGCCATTGGAAAACGGCGGTTTGCAAACGCGCAAAGTGGCTGATGGGCTCACTGGTCGAATAATAGGAGGTCTGCTGGTTGCCATTATCAAGGCGTACGTTGGCAAGCAATGGCTGGCCGTTGCTGACAACATTCCATTGACTGAGCCCTTTCAACCGTTCATCCTGGCGCAATTCGATCACAGTGCGGCTGGCCAATAAGCCGCGCCGCCAGATCATGCCCGTCACTACCAAAATGACGAGGCCACTCACCAGGGCCAACAAGCGCAGGGTTAGTGATTCCCAAATGTAGAGGCCGTGAATCAAAATGCTGCTAATAAAAAAGAGATAAAGCAGACTTAACGTAACGGGGTGGCCGAGCCAACGGGCGACAAAGCCGGGCGAAAAATCACCCTTGCGGCGGGTCGCAATCAACAGCAACACTGGAAGAATGCCGGTGAGCAGTGGCAAGGCCAGCACTCCTAAAATACTCAGCAAAGTTGAAAACGAGCCGGTCCCGCTGATCGCCAGCCATTCGGAGATTGCGAGGATTGCCAACATTGGGCTAATCGCCAGGATAAAACGCTGGTTTTCGCTCAATTGACCCAGCCATGAATGGGCGCCGCGCCTGGGCAGCCGCTCTTCGATCAGATAATATTGCCCCAGTGCCACCTGAATCGTCGTCAGCCCCAAGCTCAGAATCACCAACATCGAGCCTAGCACGTTGACCGCGGGCCCTACGATGACGGCCAGCGGTGTCAAGACAGTGCCGGTCGCACTGGTCAAGATTTGCGTTGACAAAACCCCGTTCACAATTAACAACCAGAGGCAGGCCAGCAACATCAAGGCAAACACGGCGGCCATGCTACCTTGAATCCACGCGCGGCCACTGGGATCACGCGGTAAGACGACCGGTCCATAGGTTGCCACCAGAAAATGTGACAAGAACGTAGAGGACAAAATGCCCACGATCAGACCCAAAGCCGCTGGGGTAAAGCTCTGTCCACTGTCGCCGCTAGCCAGATACTGAATTTGAAAATGGGGCAAAGCCAGCAGCGGAATCGCTAACAAGATTAGTAAATTGGTAAAGCCAATCACGAGCGTAGTGGTCACCGTGGCATTCAACGAGCGGCGAGAAAGAAAATAGATCGTGACAGCAAACAATGGCAGCATCCAAAGGGTTGCCGGTACACCGGTGGCCCCCGCCAGCGTCCCGCTTACGCCCAAGAAGAAGATGATTAAGACCAGGAAATTATTGGCGGCCATAGCCACGGTTAATAGCGCGGATGCTTCGCTGCCCAAATATTCCTGGGCCAATTGTCCAAGAAACCCCAACCCAAAACGAGCTGTACCACTGCGTACAACGGTTTCGGCGAGGGCTGCCGCGCTGAGCATATTGACCACACCAAAGAGTACGATGATCGCCAGCCCCCAACCTGTGCCGACCCTGGCTAAGGCCATGGGCAGCGCCAACAGACCAGACGCACCGGGCATGGTCAAGAAGAATGTGATCCAGAATGGTGGCAGCGTTTCTACGCGCTTGGAAAACGCAGTCCAGGCCCAGCGCCAACGCTCGAATGGTCTAGATTCGGCCGTGTAAAGCTGGGTCAACGGCTGGCCGCGCAACCGTTGGTAGGCTTGCTGTACGGCGGCTGTCTCTAAACCCAACGCTGCCCGAATCCCCGGCGTGGTTGCATAGGGCATGGCATAATTTTGACTAAGCTGGTAGGCCACTGTCGCCCGGATGGTTGGATTTTCGGGGACAAGCACCGCCCACTGCGCGGCAAATTGTTCGATCTCTTGGATCGTGGGGCGGTCGGACGCTTCACGCTGCTGCGCTAGGGCTTCGAGAAACGCCCGCCGCGGGGTCTGCGTCGCGGCAATTGTTAGCGCATAGTTGCCCACTTGCCGAGCTTGGCTCACGCAGTGGGTGGTGCGATTTTCAATTAAAGTGAGTAGGGTGCTGGCCTGTTTGGTTGCACGCCCGGCCATACCGCCCAGCGCTTCCTCGCGTGAAATGAGTTTTTTGGTAGCCATGCGAGTTCCTTTGACGCGTTACTCTTGTGATTGGTTGCAGGCATCGATCAAACCCCGAATCACCGTTGTGGCCTGGGTAACGGGGAGACGGACGCGTAGCGCATTTTCGTTGCCTTCAGGTGGCGGCCCCAGATCAATCGGATAGAGCAGGCGGATCGGCGTTGCCTCTTCCTCGCGCCAATGGTTGATCGCCAGCAACTCGACCATGTCGCCTGATGGCCAGGCAACCAAGGCGTAAGGGCGATTGAAACAGATCCCGCGTTGCATCGTCCGTCCCTGTTGTTCGATCGCAGATTCTAAGGCCCAATAATAGGCCGCCGTAAACTCTGCCACGTCGAGTTCAAAGTGGATGACGTTGCCTTCAATCCGCCCAGGTACCGCAAAGGCCGTATAGGCGACCACGAAGTCGGTGGCCTGCGCCGCAAAATAGGCGCGATCATTGGCGGCAATGCGGTCAAGAATAGGGGTGGCCAGCGCCAACCAACCCGCCAAATCTTCGGCTGCTTGCCGTTGCGCGCCGTAGACCACGTTGAGCAAACCCTGCGTAACGCTCTCTTCCTCAGGCGTCAAGCCAACCGTCGATTGGGTGGGATCGCGCGTGCAGAGGGCGGCGATACGACCCCAGGCCAGATCATGACCATTGGCTGCATCGCCCCAGAAATAAGCCCAGTCGCCACCCAAAATGGCCGAGACCCCATGTTGGAGGAGCGTTGGCAGGCGCGCCCAATTGGCTTCGTGCCGGTTTAGTAGACTAACGTGCACCCCAGTTGCCTGCCAGCGCACCAGCATGGTTGACAACTGGGGCGTGATCGCAGGATCAGGTCGATCACCGATGACGATCAGGCGGGCAAACAGTGTTGGATCATAATCGCTAAGTGCTTCCTGCCAAAGCCAGGCCGTGGCTTCATGGGTGTCGGGGTAAATGAGCAACTCGACCGTGTAACCGGCGGCTAGGAGCTGATTGCGACTGAGTGCTGTCATCACCAGACTATGCGGCTCAAACGGACAGACCAACAAAGCTGTTGGCGCCCTTTCGCTGTGGGGCGGAGCAGTGGCTTGGCCGGTAGCGACCACGGGTATGATTTGAACCGACCATTCCAACGGCGTCTCATTGACATCTTTGTGCAAGGCTTGAATATGGAGGTTCGTTGTGGCCTGCGCCTCTGCTTGCAGAAAGAGTTGAAGCGTTACCTGAAATTCCTGCCCCAACTGAGGGGTGCAGTAAATTCGTATCCCACTGATTTCGCCCAGGCCGGTCCAAAAGATCATCTCGTGCGGAAAAAAGAAATTGATGACATCGATAAACTTATCCGTATAATCGAAACGCCGGTAATCGCTGTCCAAGGCGTCGGCCACGCGTAGGATCGAAGCCAGCAGCCCCGTCCGAATCTGTTCACCATGCAATGTATCAGCGCGGGCAGGCTCATATTCTTTGCGATGCCATCGGCAGAGTAGCCCAATCAAAGCCGCTTCGTTCATGCTAAACGGGATTTGACCGGTTGCCGCCAGCTTTTCGACGGTCTCCTGACTGATCATATGATGGCGCGCCCGCTCGACAACGTTGCCGACATCGTGAAAGAGCGCGGCGGTGCGCAGCAAATGCTGTTCGGTGTTGGTTAACCCCAGCACATAGCCTAATTGTGTGGCAAACGATTTCACCCGCAAGACGTGGCCAGGGCCATGATCGGTATACTCGCCCAAGCGCGCACGGGCAAATTGAAGGATGGGCACCACCGTACGCAAGGTCATAATTTCCTGGCTAGAATAGAGCCGGCCTGTGGTAAATAACGCCGGCCATAGGCGCGCTGGCAACCTTCGCCGGCGCGTCTTTCCCAAAGCAAGCTCCACTCGGCCGTGCGCTGACAAATGGATGTGCCCCATGGCCTGCAACTCGGCCAACACCGCCTGAACTTCGGTCTGCTCCCCCGCTACCGCCTGCGCTAAATCGTCTCTATCCATCGAACCTTCGCGCATGAGGTAGCTAATGATCCGTCTTTGGCGTGGGCTGAGGGCAAGGAGATTGAGGGCGCTAGGCTGAGCCGTCTTCATTCTTTACCCTCCAACAGATCACGCAAATTGTTTGCCTTGCCACGCAATTGTTGAAAATAGTCGCTACCGGTGATTTTATTCACCTGCTGCGTTTGGCGGGCCTGATCGACCTCAATGCGCAATTCTTGCACTTGTTGTTGTAGCCGCTGCTCACGGGCATAGACCTCACGGATCATTCGTTGGAAGACCCGTGCCAATTGCCCAAGCGCATCCGTGCGCTGGGTCACTTCTTCGACACTTTCCGGTGTATAAATTCCCGTCTCGACTGCCGAGGCGGCCGCAGTCAGGCGCGCCACTTGCTGCAAATATTGATAATCCTCCACCATTGCCGTTGTGCGCGCTCGCAGAATCTGACAAAGATAATGAATGATCCCCGCCGCAATTTCCGCGCGATTCATCATGATTTGGTATAGCGGCACGCGCCCTAGACGCAACAAGCTGACATCTTCGAGCGCCGTCACCGTTGCGCTGCGCGGTTCTGGGTCGAGCGCCGCCATCTCCCCAAAGACGCTGTGGGCGGCTAGCGTGGTTAGGGTGCGGCCACCGCGATGAACACGGACACTGCCCTCGACAACGATATAGAGTGCATCACCATCCTCGCCTTGTTCAAAGACCGTTTCGTTGGCCTTGAAGTTAACCTCTTCAAGCAAGTTGGCTACCTCCGCAAGAATGTCAGCTGGTGTTTCGGCGAAAAGGCTTACGGCTTGCAAAATAAGCCTCTTTTGGAGTATTGAAAGCATGAATTCACTCCTGCGTTGAAATGTTCAACACAATTGTTAATAGTGTATTGTGGATATTATAGCAGGCTACTGTGATGAAAGCGTGATGAGAAAGACCATTTATCGTGATTTGATCTTGGATTCGATTGGGCTGGATGGCTAGAATAAACGTGGACGATCCTGAATGGAATTTTTTTTGTTAAGCGAGTTGATAGATGATAAGCACCGTAATGGCCAGAACCGTAATATGCATTACCTGATCTAGCCAGATCTCGACGACCAGCAAGCGCGGCGCTGTTGGCATCTGTTTAACCACGCGCATCCACCAGAGCAGGGGCTTGCGCGTGTCGATCAACAAATGAGTAATACCAATGAGCACGGCAACTGGCCAGACAAAGACCAGGCATAACCCAATCGTATGAATGCTGCTATGGACCCACGCCGCAGGATGGCGCAGATCAATTTTGTGAAGCGCCATCCAATCATTTTGCAATAGCCAATCAGCGATCAAATGTACAACAATACCCCAGACAAGCAGAACGGTTGCCTCTTGCATAAACCTTTTACCCTTACAGACTGTAGGTTAGATTGCCCAAAATGTTCGCCACCTTGGGCGCAGTTTGATACATTGTGTTATGCAATTCGTCGAAGGTATTGTCGTCGTTGAAGTTGGTCTGTTCTACATCCGACTGAAGCAGCCACTTGATACGGTTTATTTGATTACGCTTTATACTGCCAAGTCATCAGCGTCTTCTGAACGTTCAGGATAAGCATCCGTAAAGGTCGCTGCTGAGAAGGTTGTGGGTGAATCAATTGGCGCATTTTAACATGATCTCGCGTGCGTGCATAAATGCACCAACCAGCGTAACTATCCTGATTGCGCGCCTCGCAAGGACCCCAAATAGGGCGTCTTGCCGATTATTTATCCTTATGATGCAAGGCGAAATTTTGATGCAAAGGGGCAAAGGCCTAGAAGCGAGTGCCTATTGGGCGCGGCTCATATCGAAGTCTCTGTGCAACGTTTTGGTGCGCGGAACCTGGATCATTAACAGCGAGAGCTAGTTTAAAACTAGCTCTCGCTGTTGGACGACTATTTTCTCAAATAGAATTCACTTGGAATAAAGGGGTATACGATGAATTTTATCTGGCTTCGTTGTCGGTGGTTGGCAGCCGGGTTGGATTCTGCGTGAGCGAATCCTGCAAATCGGCAAACGGCGTCGGTGGCGCCTCTAAGAAACCAATCTGGATAAAATAGGCTAAAAACTGGCTAAATTGTTTTTGGTCGATAGGGGGACAGGCAATGGAAGTGCCAACAAGCGATTCCAGCGTATTTTGACAATCAAACTGGGGTGCCCTGCCATGCTCAAAGAGCTCGGGCAGGGTAAGATGTTCGGTCGATGAGCGTCTTCGCGCGAGCAGTAAGGTAAGGCCAGCCAAGGCATTGGCTTGAATCTTGGCCCGTTGGGCGGTGAGCTTGACTTGCCAATCTTTGAGCGGAACCTCTTGGATCGGATAGCCAAACATCTGGATCCAGTTAAAAAGCTCACTAAAGTGCAGCGAACTTGAATTGATCAGGTGGAAGGCGGTCTTGGTGGAAGGAGCCTTTGTCGATTCTTGCTGGAGTGCCAGGTGAACAATCGCCTTGCTAACGTAGTCTACTGGCGCTAAATCCCAGGCCGCTTCTAGGGTAGGCCTTGCGCCTAGTTGGATACAGCCTTTGATGATGCGGCAGAGAAAGTCGTCGGTATTGTCCCAAATGCCTGTTTGGCTGTCACCAATGATCAGGCCAGGGCGGAAGACAAAGACCGGCAGGCCGCGCGCCCGAGCTTGGGTGAGAATTTTTTCTGCCACCCATTTACTTTGAAAGTACCCCATCAACAATTCTTCGCTCTCATCCAGATCGTTATCTTCGTAAATAATGCGGCCATCAAAATGTTTGCGAGCGCCGAAAACGAAGACCGTGGAGATGTAATGGAGCGGCTTGATTTTGCTTTGGGTCGCCAGGCGGATGATCTCTTGGGTGCCATCTACATTCGACGCCTTCAGCGCCGTATAAGGCTGGACAAAATTGACGATGGCGCCATTATGATAGATAACATCAATCTGTTCGGACAACTCTTGAAAGAGTGCTGGTGTGAGCCCAAAAAGTGGCTCTGCCAGATCACCAATTACTGGAATGATGCGGTTACGATAAGCCTCTTGCCACATGGCATTGGCCGTCAGCTTACGTTGTAACCGATTCATACCGGCGGCTTGATCGGCGGCGCGCACCAGACAGTAAATGGTTGCTTGCGTATGCTGCAGAAGTTCAGAGAGCAAATAAACCCCAAGAAAGCCCGTAGCTCCCGTCAAGAAGATCGATTTGCTGATGCCTGGCTTGTATGCCTGTAATAGGGCGCTATCAAAGGTAAGCGTGGGATCAAGCACCGCTTCACGCTCCAGATCCGTTCTCCGGATCGGGGTCGCGGCCGTTCTCGGCGGCTGGCTGGGCTTGGCGCCTGTTTGAGAGGCGGTTTGCTCGGCCCTGATCGCCGGCTCTTTGACGACGGGCTCGTTGATCGCAGTTTGTGTATTCATCAAAACTCCTTGCGGGATACCCAAGCCAGAAGGCAGGGGGAAGTCTGTTCAATCGGTTGCGGATCAGGGTTGCGCCCGCGAATTTGGGGTTGCGCATCATGTGCGTTCGTCGGGTGGGGTTGAGCGCGCCAGCCTAGAAGCTCAACCACGGTGTTGACTTTGGGGCTCGGTAAGACCATGAAATACCTCGTCATTCTGCAAAAATGTTATTGTGGATCCCAAAAATGTCTTGCGGATCCAAGGTCTGTTTTGTCTGTTTTACCAGTTCAATGCTCGTCGGCGAAATGGTCTGATCCATAAAGTCTTTACGGATTTTACCAACGCCATGATGATGCGAAATCGAGCCGCCCGCGTCCATGATCACCTGACGCAATTTGTGCTCGATCTGTTGAAAGATTTTATCAGGCCGGTCAACGCCCTTGGCGTAAAACCCATGGGTAAAGTAGATACAGACACCCGTGTGATAGCACTGCGTGACCCGATAGGAGACATAGCAGTTGCCCGGCAAATTATAAGCCTTATGTTGCGCTTCGGCCTCATCCAAGACGGCTTTGCAGACCGCATGAATTTTGCTCCAAGGCACCGTCGTTTCGTAAGTTTCGCCCATCACATGGTATTGCAAAAAGAAGTCGCGAATATAGGCAATGGCATAGGTTAGCATATAACCGCGTTTGCCATGTCCTTCGCCACCGGCGATGCCACCATGCTTTTCGGCCAACTTATAAAGCTGTTTCGCCTGCTGCTTGACGGCCTCTTCTGACCCTTCCATGACGATCGTGGTCGCCGCCAATTGTTTAGGATCAAACCCCTTGACGCGCAACAGGTAAAGTTTTTGCAGCCTGTTCATGGCCGCATGGGTGAAGGTGGCATGCGGACGCAGGGCGCCCCCAAACCGAAACTGAAAATTGTCGACGAGGCGCACACTCGCGGGGGTGATGCCTGCGCGGGTCAACTCGTATAAGAATGCGACGCCTGCTTCAAAAGTAGGAAAGACTACCGACCCATATTGTTTGGTCTCTGGCAAGCGATGAATGCGAATGACCGCTTTGGTGATGATGCCCAGATTGCCCTCATTGCCAAAGAGTAACTTCTGGGGTTGCATCCCAATCGAGAGGCGCGGCATGGCCTCTAGTTGGTTGAGCACGCCCTTGGGCGTCACCAGCGTGACATTTTCAACAATATCTTCAATATTGCCGTAACGGTTTTTCTTCATCCCGCTGGCATTGGTGGCAATCCAACCACCGAGCGTAGAGAGTTCCATGCTGTCTGGTTCGTGGCCACAGAGAAAACCATCTTTCGCCAATTGTTTTTCCAACTCGCGCCCGGTAATGCCGGCCTGGACGCAAGCGCGCATGTTTTCTTTGTCAATCCATTCGATCCGATTCATGCGTTGCATGTCCACCGAGACAATCATCCGCTGTTCCTGGGTTGGCAGTTTAAGCGCACTGCTTACGCTGGTGCCGCCGCCATAGGGCACCAGGCAGACATTATGCGTTTGGGCCAACTTGACGATCTCGATCGCATCTTCTTCGGTCTCGCAGAAGAAGGTCATGTCGACTGTGCGTTCCAACTGCCCATAGAGGGCCGGATAAACTTCGTCTGCGGTGGTCTGACCGTGGCTATGGAGCAGACGCTCTTCTGGATCCAGGGTGTATTTGGTCGCGGGGAAGGTCTGTTGAACCGCTTGATAGAACGCTTCGTTAATGATCGGTTCGGCAATTGGTTTGTCGGTGCGTTCTTGCTGAGTGTCCCGTGGGTCAAGTTTTATGCCGAGCATTTCTTCGACGAAAGGGATAAATTCTGGCATGACGGTGCCTGATAACTCATAGCGATTGCCGGTCATGGTAACTGTGCGATCTGGCTGGAGCACGATCGCGGTGTCAACGAAGCCCCATTTATGATTGTGGAGAGTGTCATTTTGATTGGTAGTCATAATTTCTATGGCCCTTACGCCGCTACTTCAACTAAATATTGGGAGAGTAATTTAATGTTAGAAGAATTCCAAACCAGCGTGACGGCAGTTCCTGGTCAAGCCTACTTTACTAACTCACCGGTAGGTGTGATGACGGCCAGCGAATCTAGTCCATACCAAGCAAAAGGTGCGTGGACATCGATTTTCGCTGGCAAGATATCCCGCCCCGTCGCGAACTGATCAATTGACCGGGCTTGGACAAGTTCTGCTGTTAGCCGTGTTTGGGTATTCAGTAACATCGATAGCATTCCTTTGGGTTGCTGGCGAGATAAACGAATAATTCAGACCAACCTGCTACCTGGGCGGATCGGCCTAATTATCGATCTATCTGTCTATATAGTAACTCACCTTGGGCTGACAAGAAAATAAGGATGAGGCACGTCCACCCGCTTGCTTCCCCACGCCCTCTCTTTGGCGCGCTCTCGCCCCTCGCGCCCCTTGTCTTTGGCTGTCCAATTGACCAACCTGAGTGGCTAATTGAAAAGGTACAATTGAGCGTGGCTGATTTTGTCCCTCGCATTGGATCTCCTCTGCTTTGGCAAAACACGCACGCCGCAACGGGCGGTTCTATAACTATCTTTGCAGACGCGTGGCAGCCTACAAACTTACCCTATTGGGTATGCCTGGCAAAATATCGTCCTGCCCATGATTCTAGAGAATTAACCGGTGCGACTCAAATTCAGGTCGTGGTCGATCTAAAGAAAAGAGCGCCACCAGGCGCAAACATAAATTCTCGGTCTGCCCCGCATTGAATTTTCGTTGGTAGGCAAATGGCGAGGATATCTGAGAACAGATAACACTCAGATGACGATCATGCTACCATCAAACAAACTTATAACCCCCCAATCACGCTGTAGTTTCTGAAAGATACCTGAGTTGTGCGCTTCCCGCAAATAGTAGCGAGTGCCAAGCACAATAGCGTGATCGCTCATTAGATCCGCTGTAGTTGTGGGCGCAAAATAGTTCGAAATGGCCAGCCAAACGCTACGCTGGGCCATGATTGTTTGCTATGGACAGGGCATCTTCCCTTTGACAGGTACTCTTTCCAGCCGTTTTTCGCAAATTCATTATTCTATCTATATGGAGTCAGCGGCGCGTATCTCTACGACACGCGCCCAATATTTATCCAATGAAACCTACGGTATTTTTTCGTGTAGTAGTGGGGCGAGCTAAGGATTGGATCACTTAGCCTGCTTTTATATTTTCTTTACAGCTGTGACTTACTTTTTTGACGCCGCTTTGACCTGCTTTCTGTTTTAATATTGTTTATTGATGGTGTGTACAAAGCTCAAAGCGAAAGGTTTTTTATGTTCCGTTCAATTTCAATTCCTACAGCAAAACCAGGCAGTAATGGCGCCAAAGTAATTGTGGCGACTTCGGTAATGCTGACCTTTATCTCCTTTTGGCGGGCTGCTGCAATCGTCCTCAATGATCTGGGGTCGTCAGCCTTTTATGTCGGTGGCATTGCCGAACAGGCTGTAGGGCGCGCCGCACCTTGGTTTATTCTAGGGGTGATGCTCTTTTCTTATGCCGTTCGTGCCGTCTATGTTGAATCCTGCGCGATGTTTACGCGTGGCGGCGTCTACCGGGTGGTCAAAGAGGCGATGGGTGGCACCCTGGCCAAATTGTCCGTCTCGGCCTTGATGTTTGATTATATCTTGACTGGCCCGATCTCCGGGGTTTCTGCCGGTCAGTATATCATTGGTTTGATTGCCCAAACTGTCACCTATATGGGTTTCCCTTGGGCGCCGTCGAAGGATACAAGCAATTTGCTGGCGGCTATGATTGCGATCTTGATCACCGGTTATTTCTGGTGGCGTAACACCAAAGGGCTGCACGAATCGTCGGATGATGCCCTGAAGATCATGTATGCAACCACGGCGATGGTGGTGATTATGATCGTGTGGAGTAGTATCACGATCCTCACACAGCCCGACAAGCAACGTTTGCCGCCTGCGCCGATTACCCAGAATCTTACCTTCAATCATGATGCGATTGGTTGGATGCCTTCGCTGGCGCCTGGAAAATTTTATGAATTGCCAAAGGAGACAACGCCTGCTGCGAGTACCGAGGAAGGCTCCGCCCCACGTTTCGGGATTTTACCGAATGCGGGCATGATCTTCGCCCTGATTGGTCTGTTGATCGCCTTTGGCCATTCTTTCCTCGCTATGTCGGGGGAAGAGTCGCTCGCCCAAGTGAACCGCGAGCTGGAATACCCCAAGCACAAGAATTTGATGCGCGCGGGTATGGTGATTTTTGTCTACTCGTTGCTCTTTACGTCGCTCGTTTCATTTTTTGCCTATGCAATTATTCCTGACGCTGTACGGTCCCAATATTTTGATAATTTGATCAGCGGCATCGCCATGAATGTCGTCGGTCCCTTGCCGCTTAAACTGATCTTCCAGGCCTTTATTGTGATCGTTGGCTTTTTGATGCTGGCCGGTGCCGTCAACACAGCGATTATCGGTTCTAATGGCGTGCTCAATCGGCTCAGTGAAGATGGCGTCTTAACTGACTGGTTTCGTGCGCCGCATCATAAATATGGCACGACTTTTCGCATGATTAATCTGATCGTCATCTTGCAACTGGTCACGATCATTGGCTCACGCGGCAATATTTATACGCTGGGTGAAGCGTATGCCTTTGGCGTCGTCTGGTCATTTGCCTTTAAAGGGTTGGCTATGTTTGTCTTGCGCTTTAAAGATAAATCGACGCGTGAATGGAAAGTGCCCTTTAACATCAACCTCGGCGGCAACGAGTTGCCGATTGGCTTGGGTTTGATTGCGACCCTGCTTTTTATGATCGCGGGGGTCAATTTGGTCACCAAGCAGGTGGCAACGATCAGTGGCTTAGCCTTTACATTGATCTTCTTTGTCATTTTCTTTGTGTCCGAACAGATCAACGAACGCAAGCGCGGTGGGATGGCCCATGAAGAGATGGATCAGTTTCGCCTCCATCCACAAGAAGATATTTCGCCTGCTAGTGTCGGTATCCAGCCGGGCAATACGCTTTGTCTGGTGCGCGATTTTAATACGCTGGCCCATGTGAAAACGGCGTTGGATCTGACACATACTGGCAAAAAAGATTTAGTGATGATGACGGTGCGTGTGCTTAGAGGGCCAGACTCTGGCTATGCCAATCTTTCACACGAGCAACTGTTTACAACCTATGAGCAGAAATTGTTTAGCAAGGTGGTGGCATTGGCCGAGAAGGTCGGCAAGCATGTGAATTTATTAGTGGTCCCTTCCTCCGATATCTTTCAAGCCATTGCGCGGGCAGCCATGCAACTAGATTCAAGCGAGATCATCGCCGGTGCATCCTCGGTGATGGCGCCAACTGAACAGGCCCGCTTGCTGGGACAAGCCTGGGAGCAATTGCCTGGGAAGCCCCAAAACTCGGTGCGCTTTCGGGTGATCGGGCCAGATGGCAAAATTGATGAATTCTACCTGGGCGCCCACCATCCAAATTTGACCGATGTTGATGTCGAACGCATTCATCGCCTATGGCTCGCCTTAACTAGTCTACCAGGCAATGAAAACCTGCATCATCGGGATGTGATCGAAATGGCTGTGTGTCGGCTGGAAGCAGATGTAGATGATCTGGCTGGTAAAGCGTCGACGCCATCACTGCCACCAGACAAGTTGTTTAACCATGACGAGGAGAAACAACTAGAGACACCCATTAACGCTGTTCGTTAAAAATCAGGCGCTATCACCGCCAATTGTAGAGCGGGCAAAGGATCGACTAGAGCAATTATCCATGCTCTAGTCGATCCTTTGTTTTATTGTATGTTACAATTGAACGAGGTGCTTGATGAACAATGACAAATTATGATGCTGATCAGGATGCGGGCGCTGCGTATCCACCAACCGAAGAACAAAGCCGACCGCGCGGTAAGCTGAAAATTTTTTTTGGCGCGGCCGCCGGCGTGGGCAAAACCTATGCCATGCTTCAGGCTGCACACGAACGCCAAGCCACTGGCGTTGATGTCGTCATTGGTTGTATCGAGCCGCATCATCGGCCAGAGACTGACGCCTTGCTGGCGCACCTGGAACAACTTTCCCCGCTCTGGGTGGATTATGGCGACACGGTGTTGCGCGAGTTTGATCTAGACGCCGCCTTGCAGCGTCACCCAGGCCTGATCTTGGTGGATGAATTGGCCCATACCAACGCGCCAAGTTTGCGCCATGCCCGGCGCTGGCAAGATGTGGAAGAGTTACTCGCGGCTGGTATTCACGTCTATACCACAGTCAACGTTCAGCACCTCGAAAGCCTCAACGATTTAATCGCCCAGATCACAAATGTGACGGTGCGCGAGACCATCCCTGATCGCATTTTAGAAGCCGCGGATGAAGTCGAACTGCTTGATCTTTCACCCGATGAGCTGTTGCAACGCCTGCATGATGGCAAAATCTACCAGCCGGAGCAGGCCAATTTTGCGCGGCATAATTTTTTTCGCAAAGGCAATTTGATGGCCTTGCGTGAATTGGCCTTGTTGCGGACCGCAGACCGAGTCGATGCGCAGATGCGGCGGTATATGCACGAGCACGCTATTCCCAAGACTTGGCCTACCCAGGAGCGTCTGTTGATTGGCGTGGGGCCTAGCCAACTCTCGGCACGGCTGGTGCGCGCGACCCAACGCATGGCAACCCGACTGCATGCCACCTGGCTGGCTGTCTATGTGGAAACACCGGCCCATATTCGACTGTCGGATGTCCAGCGCGAGCATGTATTGCACAACCTGCGTCTGGCCGAAAAACTGGGGGCCGAAACCGTCACCCTGAGTGGCACCAGGGTCAGTGAAGAGCTTGTGCGTTATGCGCGCCAACGCAACGTGAGCAAGATCGTGGTTGGCAAGCCAGAACGCCCGCGCTGGCGCGAGTTGCTCTTTGGCTCGGTTGTCGATGAGGTAGTGCGCACAAGTGGTGAGATCGATGTCTATGTGATCAGTGGCGAACAGTCCGAGAAACCATTATCACGTCCTTTACTGCTCCAGCGCACCAGCCATTGGTCGGGCTATGCCAAGGCATTGTTCATTGTCGCCCTTTTCACCGGTATTGCAACGTTACTCTTTAACGCGTTAGATCTATCGAATCTGGCCATGCTTTACTTATTGGGCGTCACCTTGGTGGCCTATCGCTATGGGCGTGGCCCTTCTTTCCTGGCGGCATTACTGAGTGTTGCCGCCTTCGACTTTTTCTATGTGCCCCCCTATATTAGCTTTGAAGTGGCGGATTTTCCCTATATTATTACATTTATCGTCATGTTGACGGTTGCCTTCTTGATCAGCACCTTGACCGTTCAAATTCGCACACAAGCCGATGCTGCGCGCCGCCGCGAACGCCGCACCTCGGCGCTTTATGCAATGGCGCGCGATATGGTTAGCAAGCGCGGCTTGGAAAATCTGACCCAGGTTGCTATTCATCATATTAGTGATGTGTTTGCCAGTGAGACGGCGATTTTTCTGGCCGATCTCCAGGGCCACTTGATCATGCAGCCCGGTTCTACCCTCCCGCAAGCGACCACCGACCAGGAGCAAGTGGCTGTGCAGTGGGTGTTTGAGCATCGCCAAATTGCCGGCGCTAACACTGATACTCTGCCTAGTGTCAGCGCCACCTATCTGCCATTGAAAGCGACGCGCGGGGGTATAGGTGTCTTGGCGGTTAAGCCGGCTGATACACAAAGGTTATTAGATCCTGAACAATTGCATCTGCTAGAGACATTTGCTAATCAGACAAGCGTGGCCATTGAACGGGCGTATCTGGCTGATGAAGCGCAAACGGCCACCCTGCAAGTTGAAACAGAGCGGTTGCGTAATTCGCTGCTCAGCTCAGTTTCCCATGATCTCCGCACCCCGCTAGCTTCCATCAAAGGGGCCGCTAGTACGCTGCTCGATGATGAAGTGCTATTAGAACCTGCCGCGCGGCGTGATTTAGCCGTGACAATTTCCGAAGAATCTGACCGGCTCAATCGTTTGCTGAGCAATCTGTTGGAGATGACACGTTTGGAGGCCGGCGCAGTGCATGTGCATAAAGAATGGCAGCCATTAGAAGAAGTAGTCGGCGCTGCGCTCAACTGGCTGGATGCACGCCTGGCCGGTCGCCCACTCACCGTTAATTTGCCGCCCGATCTGCCATTGGTGCCATTAGACGGTGTGCTGATTGAGCAGGTATTGATCAACCTGATCGAGAATGCGATTAAATATACGCCGCCAGCGACCCCCATTGAGATTTGCGCCAGACGCGATGGAGCAACTGTGATCGTCACAATTGCGGATCATGGAATGGGGTTGCCGCCGGATGCCATTGAGCAACTCTTTAATAAATTTTATCGAGCTCGCCCCAAAGAAACGCCCAGTGGTTCGGGCTTGGGGCTAGCGATTGCCCGTGGTATGATCGAGGCGCATGGTGGACACATTTGGGCAGAAAATCGCCAGGATGGCACAGGTGCGATCTTTTCGTTTACTTTGCCATTAGAAGGCGAACCACCCACGTTAAACGCGACATAAATTCAATTCTGGATAAAGATCAAGTGATGACCGATACGTTACCCACCATTCTGCTTATTGAAGACGAGCCGCAAATTCGCCGTTTTTTACGGGCCGCCTTGCCAGGGCAAGGTTATCAATTGCAAGAAGCAACGACTGGCAAAGATGGCTTACTGCAAGTGACAGTGCACCTGCCGGATCTGATCATTCTTGATCTGGGGCTACCCGATATGGATGGGCTGGAGGTTACAAAAAGGCTGCGCGAGTGGACACAAATACCAATTATTGTCTTATCGGCGCGCGGGCGTGAGGATGATAAGATTGCCGCGCTCGATGCTGGCGCCGATGATTATCTGACCAAACCATTCGGCATGGGCGAATTGCTGGCTCGCTTACGCGTGGCGTTGCGCCATGCGAATCGCGTGGGGGGTGAAGCCGACGACGCTGGCTTTCGAGTCGGCGATTTATATGTTGATCTGGCGCGCCGCCAAGTGTGGGTAGGCGAGTCCGAAGTTCATTTGACCCCGCATGAATACAAATTGTTAATTACCCTCATCCAACATGCTGGCAAAGTTGTTACGCATCGTCAACTGCTGCGCGAAGTGTGGGGGCCTGGCTACAACGAAGAAAGTCACTATTTACGCGTCTATATGGGGCAACTCCGCCATAAATTAGAGCCAGATTCCACCCGCCCGCGCTATTTACTAACCGAACCCGGGGTAGGTTATCGACTGGCGATAGAGTAAAGCTGGTCGTGGCATAAAACCGTAGAATCAACCACAGCCCGTAGATGCTCGCATGGCAGAAAGTTTACAGCAATGCGAGCATCTACGCGGAATCTTCTCTACACTTTACGCGGCCTGGGCTGGCGCAGAACCGCTCGCTGTGCTTGGGTCGGCTGCCCCCATGATGTTATAACCACCATCGACATACATGACTTCACCTGTGATGCCAGATGCCCAATCACTGAGCAAGAAACGCGCCGCATCCCCCACATTATCTTGCGTGACATTGCCCAACGGCGCAATTGAGCCCACATATTTGAGGCTGCTGCGGAAGCCGCCAACGCCAGATGACGCTAATGTCTTGATCGGCCCGGCGCTAATCGCATTGACGCGAATGTTTTGCCCGCCTAAATCCCAAGCTAGATAACGCACGCTAGATTCAAGCGCGGCCTTGGCAACACCCATCACATTATAATTGGGGGTGACTTTTTCTGAGCCGTAGTAGGTCAAGGTCAAAATGCTGCCGCCGTTAGGCATCAAGTCGCGCGCACGTTTTGCCAGCGCAATCAAACTATAACAGCTGATATCAAGCGCAATGCGGAAGCCTTCGCGGCTGGTATTGCTGAAACGACCGCTCAGTTCTTCGCGCGGCGCATAGGCCACGGCATGCACCACGAAATCGAGGGTGCCAAAATAATCGGTGGCTTTGCTGAAGACTTGGTCAATCGCCGCGTCATTGGTCACATCACATTCTTCGACAAACCCACTATTAATGCTGGCGGCCAGTGGTTTTACTCGTTTTTCCAGGACTTCGCCTGCATAGCTAAACCCAATCTGGGCCCCTTCTTCATGCAATGCCTGCGCAATCCCCCAGGCAATTGAATCTTTATTGGCGACGCCAAAAATTAAGCCTTTTTTACCTTCAAATAATCCCATAATCTCCCTCTTCTTTCGCTGCGTGAATGTTTGATCCGGCGGTAAATTAATCGGCTTTCCCGATCAAAATTTTGTTGGTGCAACAACTACTCATTCGATCTGCCCTGCTTGCGCATTAGGGATCGATGATAGAAATCATTAAAACGCTTGCTTTACAACTGGAGTCGGTGCTAATAACCAGAACCTGGGTTTACCACAATAACTTTGTCTAGAACTAATACAATCTGCTAGAAGTGGCCAGACAAACTTTGCTAAGCGAGTTTGGTCGCTGATGAATAATTAGCATAAATTAAAACACATAGATCTAAATAAGTTTCGCCATTTTCTACGATTTTTAAGATATTTATGGTTGAAATAAATCTCTTGCAGGCTAACCATGAAGTGAATTTTTTGCCCTTAGCTCTGTCCTTACATTTTATTAAGCTTTGCTGATACTTCGTCAGATTAGTGATAAAATTGGCGAAATTGGGGGGTTTACAAATTCGCAAAAGCATGATAACATAGTGACATAGGTTATTGATATCACGTTGCGGTGAAAGCCGCTATCGGGGGAAACGTGATATCAATAACCTTATTTTTATTGGCTCCACCAGCGACAATTTCTTCAACCCGCAATGACCCGCAAAAATTTACGCTTTCCAATTTGCAGCACACTTTGCGCATCTTTGTTCAATGTGATCACATGCTCAATATCACCTAGGGTTTGGCCATCACTCCGGATGCCGCCTTGTTGAATAAGCCGTTTTGCTTCGCCTTTACTTTTCACAATGCCTGCCTCATGCAACAGATCAATAATGTTCTTGGGCTGGTGCGCGGCTAGGGTAAAGGTTGGTGTGTCACTTGGTGCTTCCCCTTCGTGCATCTTACGCGCATCTTCCGCAGCCCGCTCGGCGGCTACATCCCCGTTGAAAATACTAACAATTTCCCAGGCGAGCTTATGCTTGAAATCACGCATTTCAAGTTCCCCTTTGGCAACCTTGTCAAATACCGCGCTGATCTCACGCGGATCCCAGCGCGTAACCAGTTCTGCATAATTGCGCATGGCTGTGTCGGGTAGATTGAGTACCTTCGTGTAGACAACGCCAGGCGGTTCGTTAATGCCGATATAATTGCCCGTTGATTTGCTCATCCGCATGACGCCATCTGTGCCCACCAAAATGGGAAAGGTGAGAATAATTTGTGGCTTCATCCCTTTGGCTTCCATTAACTTGCGACCGGCCATCAAATTAAAAAGCTGTTCTGTGCCACCAATCTGCACGTCAGTCTGGAGCGCCAACGCGTCGTAGCCTTGCATTAAGGCATAAAAAAATTCGTGAAGCCAAATGGCATCGCCTTTGGCAAAGCGCTTACTAAAGTTATCGCGCGTCAGAAATTGTTGAACGGTAAAATTGCTGGCCAACTGGATCACGTCGCCAAACGATAATTGGCTGAGCCACTCATGATTGTAACGAACGGCCGTTTGGGCACGATCAAGGATGCGAAAGGCTTGATCGGCATAGCTGGCGCCTTTCGCCAGGGCTTCTTGTAACGTTTGCTGCTTACGCACGCTCTCTTTGTCGCTGGCATCACCAACCGTGCCTGTGAACGTGCCAATCAGAAAAGTAACTTCGTGGCCTAATTCTTGAAACTGGCGCAGCTTACGCATCGGGATCGTATGCCCCAGCGTCAAGTCGGGTGAAGAGGGATCAAAGCCACAGTAGACTTTGAGGGGGCGATTGGCGGTATAACTTTCCTGAAGTCGCGCGCGCAACTCTTTTTCCATATTTTGATAGGTCAATTCGTCGCCGAAATCCACCCCGCGCATCAGAATCAGCATTTGTTCTTCGACTGGTAGAAAGTTTGCCATCCCTACATCTCCGTTTGGTTGCATTAAAAACGATTGGATAATTGTTGAGATAACGGGGTTCCCACTACCTCAATCAAGCCCAAATAAAAACGCGTGGGCGAATGCGCCACGCGTTGGTCAATTAATAAGGGGACAATGGACTGTTAGAAAAGTCCTCCACCAGCGTGGGGCCGCGTAAAAATGGGGTGCAAAGCACCCTTTCGGTACAAGTATAAATAGAGCCTGCCCGATCGTTGTCCCGTTCGCTGATCTTTCATGACGTTATCATACATGAAATTGATTGACTGAGTCAATTCTAAACCACTAAGGCAACTTATTCCTGCCACTAATGGTCACTTATCCGCTTATTTCGCTGGCGCCAGTGACATAATGCTGCCAAACGAGTTAACCTGTAATTGCCAACGGCTGCCCACCTGGCAACGTTGATAGTCGTTGAAGTTCTGCGATTTGTACGTATACGTCTGATCATTGGCACTGATGATGCACTGGTAATCTTCATTGCGGGCGCCACTGCGTTGTTGCGCTGCCAAATTGGCCACCGGCCACTGGGGCGAATACCCCGTGCCATTTAAGACCAACGTGTCAACGGTGCGCCATTCGCGCGTTGTATAGGTGCAACGATCCGCATAAACTTCGTACTGACAATCTTGCACGACTTTGCCAATACCCGTACCCGTATCAACTGTATAGGGTGTACCACAGACTTCACGGCTATTCTCAGTCGGGGTGTCTTGCGTAGTTCGAACAGCCGGGCGACATTGGCCTATTTCGGCATCGCCGGGGATTTCGTCGCGCCAGTCACTGGCTTGGACAGGCACAAGACCTTCCACCGCAATGGTCCGCGTCCATTTTGCCTGTTGCACGGTGCCGACGACCTCTTTAGTGCGAAAGGATAGCGTTGCGAAAGCAATGGCGCCGACGATCAAGCACAAAATGACAATGCCCGCAATCACGAGGCAACTGCGCGAAGGGGGCGCGGCTGGCGCAGGCTGCGGGGTTGGCTGTGGTTTTGATTTTACCAAAGCCGCGCCACACTTGATGCAGTTGGCCGCCGTGGCGGAGTTGGCTGTACCACAGTTAGGACAAATGACGTTTGCGGCAGGCGTTGTTTGATAGGCGCCGAGCACTTGGCCCGCCGCGCGTGCTTTCCCCGTCGTTAAATCACCGCCACATTGGTGACAGGCTTTGGCATCCGCTGGATTGCGCGCACCGCAATAAGGACAGTGGATATCGGGGCCCAGTTCTGCGCGTTTGATTTCGGCGGTATCTTTGATCAATTCGGCCTGTGCTGGGGTTTCGAACTGGACATCTTTCGGCTGCGGCGCACCACAATTGGCACAGGTTTGGCGTGGGCCCGGATTCCGTGTGCGACAAACCGGACAGGTCCATTCTAATTCGACGTAACCAAGATTTTTTTGCGTCATACGTATAAATCACTCTTCCCTGATGGGTTAATCTAAGCAGAGTGTATGTGCAAATCCGACCTCTGTCAAATTCATGACGTTTCTGACCTTGCGGTAGGTGCATAGACCTGCGGGCAACACACCGGCCAGCTTGGTTCAGAAAGACCACGGATAGGCTTGACCTGTTCATCGCACATAGTTTCTCGAGCAATCGTGGGCAAACCAGTGCTAGACCGTATGGCATATCACAAAATCCCGATTACAGTAATAAGTATTTGCTTTGCCAATACCCTGTGGGTACAATGGGCGCATGTCATTTTTTCAACGGCGCACCCAGCAAG
>JAPLGZ010000262.1 GCA_026389895.1 Chloroflexota bacterium
TTTACACACTAATTCACTTATCTGGAAAGGTTGTTTGAGAATGAAACGTTTAGCTGTTTTGACCAGTGGTGGTGATGCGCCAGGCATGAATGCAGCCCTACGCGCCGTGGTGCGCACCGCCTTAGATTTGGGCGCCGAAGTTTTTGCAATCTATGAAGGCTATCAAGGCATGATCGAAGGCGGCAATCGCATTCGCGCTTTGAACTGGGATACAGTTGGCGGCATTTTACACAAGGGTGGCACCATCATCGGGACGGCGCGCTCGCTGGAATTTCGTACACGCCAGAGTCGCTTAAAGGCTGTCCACAATTTGGTGCAACATGGCATTAATGCCCTCGTTGTGATTGGGGGTGATGGCAGCCTGACCGGCGCTAATATCCTCCACAAAGAATGGCCCGCGCTCCTTGCCGAATTGGTCAACCAGGGGACGATCAGCGCAGAGCAGGCGGCCCAAGTGCCTTTTTTGACGATTGCCGGCATTGTTGGGTCGATTGATAACGACATGTATGGCACAGATATGACGATTGGGGCAGATACGGCGTTGCATCGCATTGTGGATGCGGTGGATGCCATCTCTAGCACAGCGGCCAGCCACCAGCGGGCCTTTGTCGTTGAGGTGATGGGACGCCATTGCGGTTATCTGGCCTTGATGGGGGCGCTGGCCTCGGGCGCGGACTTTGCCATCATTCCCGAAAATCCACCGGATGGCGACAACTGGGAAGAAAAGATGTGCGAGATCTTGCGCGATGGTCGACGCATTGGCCGGCGCGATAGCATTGTCATTATCGCCGAAGGGGCGCAAGACCGCAAAGGCAACCCGATCACCAGCGATCATGTCAAACAGGTTTTGGAAGAAAAATTGGGCGAAGATGTGCGCATTACGGTATTGGGCCATGTCCAACGGGGAGGGTCACCCAGCGCCCATGACCGTATTTTGAGCACACTGATGGGCGCGGCCGCCGCCAAAGCGGCGCTCGAAGCCACCGATGCCAGCGAACCGTTGCTGATCGGCAACCGCAACAACAAAATTGTCGAACTGCCCTTAATTGCCTGTGTTGAGACAAACCACACCATCAACGAGGCCGTGCGCACGCATAATTACAAAAAAGCCATGCAATTGCGCGGGCCGGGCTTTCAAGGCTCGTTTGATATCTTGCGCACCCTGGTGCGGGCGCTCCCCCATCCACCAAAACCCGGCCAAAAGCAGATCCGCTTTGCGATCATCAATGCCGGTGGTGCAGCGCCGGGGATGAACGCCGCGGTGCGCGCGGCCGTCCGTTTGGGGGTCGATCGCGGGCATATTCCGATTGGGGTGAAACGCGGTTTCCGTGGGTTGATCAACGAAGATCTGGTCGAGCTTGATTGGATGGCAGTCAATGGTTGGACGCCGGTCGGTGGTTCAGAGTTGGGCACCAGCCGCAAAGTGCCAGAAGATCGCGAGCTCTATTCGATTGCGCGCACGCTGGAAAAGCATAAAATTGATGCGATCCTGATGATTGGGGGTTGGGCTGGCTATAAGGCGGTCTTGAAGTTATACCAGGAGCGCCAACACTATCCAGCTTTTAACATTCCAATCCTCTGTCTGCCGGCGAGCATCGACAACAATTTGCCATTTTCCGATTTCAGCATTGGTGCAGACACAGCGCTCAACTCGATCACGGAAGCGGTGGACAAGATCAAACAATCGGCGGTTGCCTCTAATCGCTGTTTTGTGATCGAAGTCATGGGCCACTATTGTGGTTATCTGGCGCTCATGACCGCCTTGGCAACGGGCGCAGAACGGGCCTATATTCACGAGGAAGGCGTGGCCTTGGCAGCGCTCAAAGAAGATATCGACATGCTGAGCGCGGGCTTCGAACATGGCAAGCGGCTGGCCCTGATGATCCGCAATGAGCATGCCAATCCGCTCTATACCACTCCTTTTCTAGCCGCGCTCTTTGAACAGGAAGGCGGCGATCTCTATGACGTGCGCATTGCGGTGTTGGGTCATCTGCAACAAGGCGGCAATCCATCCCCTTTCGATCGTGTGAATGCGGTGCGAATGGCCAATGCCGCAGTGCATTTCTTAGAAGAGGAATTCCTGAACAATCCTAAGACCAAAAACAGCGAAGCGGCCGTCGTTTGTGTCGGGATGGGCAACGATCACATCCAATGGACGCCGATGTATGAGATCGCGCGCGCTTATGATGAGGAATTTCAGCGCCCCAAGCAACAATGGTGGATGAATTTGCGCGCCCTTGTCCATATGTTGGCCCAACCCGATCCGTACTTCGCAAAGCGCAACCGCCAATCAGCCTAGGTTTTAGAGTAGAAAGGTTAGAACCGTGGAAGCGCAGGAGCACGCGGATCGGGCTCGTGGAGTTTGATTAACCTAGAACCAAAATCATGCGATATTTATCATATCTCACTGAGCTAATACCCAAGCAAACGTTTTAGGCTGCTATCAATAGGGGGCACCGGATCTGACAGGTGGGCGCTTTTCCTCCAGTCAGGTATTGATCATGCCATGTCGTCCAAAGGGTTCCCGAAAGCACCATCCCCCCATCGTTATATCATTGGGTTAGTAGGGTGCGTGCCCTTGTGGCCGCCCTTGTCGGTCTTGCGCACTACGGGCGGCCACAAGGGCACGCACCCTACCATAGTCTGGTCCCAATTTAATTTGAGTGCAGTATAGCAATCTGCGGCTCTAACCTTTCAAGAAACCCAGCTAGAGGCTACATTTTATTGGCACAGGGAGCACTAGTGATATAATATTTGTTTTGGTAAGTTCATCACGCGCGACAAGCCGTGTTGTCCACTCGCCAGTACAAAGTCATTGATGACGAAACTGCAACAGCGCATTGACAAATCTGGTTTCTTTATGAAGCCAGATGGGTGACTGCCGTTGTTTCGCAGCCTGGATGCTTATAATAAGCAAACTGGAGATTCACAAAATATAGTTAACCAAGGAGAACAAAAATGAAAATTGGTATTCTAACCGGTGGCGGTGATGTGCCTGGCCTCAACGTGGCCATTAAAACCGCCGTCTTTCGCGCGATTGATGAAGGACACGAGATTGTCGGCATCCGTCGGGGTTGGGGCGGCTTGCTTGAGTTGAATCTTGACGATCCTACGAGCTTAGAAAAGACAGTCATTCCCCTGGACAAGCAGGTTGTCCGTAAAATTGACCGCAGTGGTGGCACCTTTCTGCACACCAGTCGCACCAATCCTGGCAAAGTAAAACCCAAAGATGCGCCTGATTTCTTGCAAAGCGGCCTATCCGAGGCTGACAAAGAAGCCAAGACCCACGATTTTACCCCCCATGTCCTAAAAAACCTGGAACGATTGGGTGTTAATGTGCTCATCCCGATTGGTGGTGATGATACGCTCAGCTATGGTCAACGGCTACACCAAGAGAATTTCCCTGTCATTGCCATTCCTAAGACGATGGACAACGACGTGTACGGCACCGATTATTGTATTGGTTTCAGCACCGCGGTGACCCGCAGCGTTGAATTCATTCATCAGCTGCGCACCAGCACCGGCTCGCATGAGCGGATTGCCATTGTTGAATTGTTTGGCCGCAACAGTGGCGAAACCAGTTTGATCACGGCGTATCTGGCGGGCGTTGATCGGGCAATCATTTCAGAAGTGCCTTTTGATGTAAAACATCTGGCCGAACTGGTCATGACCGACAAACGGGCCAATCCCAGCAACTACGCGATGGTGACGATTAGCGAAGGCGCCCAAATGATTGGCAGCGACGTCATCGAGTATGGCGAAGCTGATGCTTACGGTCACAAGAAACTTGGCGGGATTGGTCAGCAGACCGGTGATGTGTTGAGCAAGTTAACCGGCGAAGGCATCATCTATCAGCAAATCTCCTATCTCATGCGCTCAGGTGCGCCTGACGCCCTGGATCGCATGGTGGCCGTCAACTACGCCAATTTGGCGATGGATTTAATTATCAGCGGCACCCGCGGGCGCATGGTCGCCTTGCGCGATGGCGCTTATACGCATGTCCCGATGAGCATGGTCGGTACAGGCGTCAAACGGGTCGATGTCGATGAACTTTACGACGTCAAACAGTACCGCCCGAAGGTGCGGCACGTGCTCGGCAAGCCGATGTTCTTGTATTGATCGGTGAAGCGTGATGAGTGAGGAGTGAGATAGGCCAGAGAACTTGGTCAACGCTCACTTATCACGCTTCACTCATCACAAAACAATTTTATTAAGAGCAAACCTCTCTGAAAGGAATTATTATGATCCATGAATCTGTTTATGAATTACGTACGCAGTTAAAAAATATTGTAAAAATCGCCGATGGCAAAGTAGAGGTGCAGGATGTTGAGCAGTTGCGCGCTTCGGCCATTGACACCCTGGTGCGCGATGCGGTCTTTGGCCCCGAACCCGTGAAGCAATTTAGCCGCTGGTTGATCTGGGAATTGGGTCAAGCCCTGGGCGCCCGACCCGCCAGCATCCATGACTTTTATATGGCGCGCGGTAGCTCGCAGTGGCAAGATCGCACTGTGCCGGCTATGAACATTCGCTTTGCCTCCTATGAAGTGATGCGCGCGGCCCTACGCGCGGCGCGCAAGACGAATGCCGGCGCCTTCCTCTTCGAGATTGCGCGCAGCGAGATGAGCTACACCGAACAGACGCCTGCCGAATATACGACTAACGCCATCGCCGCCGCCATCAAAGAAGGCTACTTTCACCCGATCTTCATCCAAGGTGATCACTTCCAGGTCAAAGCCTCCAAATATAAGACCGATCCCGAAGGCGCAATCAAAGAAGTGAAAGATCTGATCGCCGAAGCGATTCCGGCCGGCTTCTGGAATATCGACATCGATACCAGCACCCTAGTGACGCTAGACCCGCCGACCCTCGACGAGCAGCAAGTGCACAACTACATGCGATCGGCCGAAATTACCAAATTTGTGCGCGATCTAGAACCCGAAGGCGTCACCGTCAGCTTGGGTGGCGAAATTGGCGAAGTCGGTCACAAGAACTCCACGCCCGAAGAGTTGGATGCCTATGTGGGCAATTACAACAAAGAGTTGGCCAAAATGGGCGACTATGTCGGCCTCAGCAAGATCAGCGTGCAGACGGGCACCAGCCACGGTGGCGTTGTATTGGCCGATGGTTCGATTGCGAAAGTGGCAGTCGATTTTGAAACCCTCAAAGTATTAGGCGAACGCGCCCGACATTATGGCGCGGGTGGGGCCGTGCAACATGGCGCCAGCACCTTACCCGATGAGATGTTCAACAAGTTCCCCGAAATGCAGACGTTGGAAATTCACCTGGCCACCGGTTTCCAGAATATCTTTATGGATAACCCAGGCTTCCCGGCGCCGCTGAAAGAACAGATTTATCGCTGGTTGAATGTGAACGCGGCCGACGAGCGCAAAGCCGGCGAAACCGATGCGCAGTTCTATTACAAAGCACGCAAGAAGGCCATGGGCGCCTACAAACCAGAATTGTGGGGCTTGCCAGAAGAGGCAAAGACCAAACTCTATCAAGCCATGGAAGATCAATTCAAATTCTTCTTCGAAAAACTGAATGTGGTCAACACACGCAGCCTGATCGACGAGATTGTCAAACCAGTAGAAGTCCATAAGCCCATGCCTCAAAGCTCACGCGGGGCTGGGGATGATCTGGGTTTAGCCGATTAAGAATACAAACGCAGATCAATTGGTAGGGTTCTATCAATTGACCGATCTACCTTTTTCTCTAGCCATTCTGTAACAGAGGAATTACCCACTATGTTTACCTTCTTAGCCGTCTTATTTTTCGTCGTTGGGCTGCTTAATATCTTCGCCAAAGATCTGATGTGGAACCTTACATCCACCGGCGCCCCGCTGGATGGATTGCCCGCCAATCCCAACGAAACCGCCGGGCTCTGGTCGACCGTTTGTGGCATCATTGCCATTGTGATTGGTCTGGTCTTCTGGTTTTACGCATAGGCCGCGCAATGAGCCTGTCGTCAGGTTGTCATAAGATAAGAATTTGATAAGAGATATAAAAGGTCGGACGTGATGCGTCCGACCTTTTATATCTGTATACAGTGCAGATACAGTGCAGCAGTCTGGATTAAATTGGAATTCAGCTTCCCCTAAAATTCTCTTGACGTAGAGAGCTTGTATGTTATACTTACACCGGTATAGTCGCGCTTCCCGATCCTAGTTTTTAGAGAAGAATTAAATATGACTTCGCTTACCAAAGACCTTGGTCGCAAAACGACCGACACTCAAAATAAAGTTCGTCCACCGAAAGCAAGCGGATTGCAAAAATCCCTGCGCTATGTCCAGGAGAACGCGATTTTATTCCTGCTGGGTGCACCGGCGTTAATCTTGATCTTCTTGTTCAGCTATATCCCAATGATGGGCACGATCATCGCCTTTCAGGATTATAGCCCACGGACGATGTTCCTGAGCCCGTGGGTCGGCTTTCGTAACTTCCGTTTGTTGGTAGAATCGCCGATTGTCGTGCGCTTGATCGTCAACACGCTTTCGCTCAACGCGATGTTCATTGCCGCCACAACCTTTTTCTCCGTGCTCAGTGCTCTGCTCCTGAACGAAGTGCGCGCTATCGGTTTTAAACGCATTGCCCAATCGATCATGTTTCTGCCTTTTTTCATGGGTTGGACGATCGTGGCGATGGTGCTCTTTGGTTTGATCGACTACCAGGTGGGCACCATCAACGCCATCATCACCAAATTTGGCATGGAGCGTGTGATCGTCACCGATAAACCGGAACTTTGGCCCTGGATCCTGACCACGATTCGTGTCTGGAAAGGCACCGGGGCCGGCTGTATTATCTATCTGGCGGCCTTGGTCTCCATTGACCCGCAGCTCTACGAGGCCGCTGCCATTGATGGTGCCAGTCGCTGGCAACGAATGCGCTTTATCAGCCTGCCAACGCTTACACCGGTGATCATCCTGCTTGTCTTGCTGGATATCGGGCGCATCTTCTTTGGCGATTTCGGGATGATCTATGCGGTGGTCGGCGATAAAGCCAATCTATATGCCACCACAGACGTAATCGACACGTATCTGCTCCGCGCGCTACGCAACAACTCTAACTACGGCTTTAGCGCCGCCGTCGGTCTGCTTCAATCAGTGCTCGGCTTTATCTGTATCTACGGGTCTAACATGATCGTGAAAAGATATTCGCAGAGCCGCGGCGAAGATTATACGTTGTTCTAACAAGTAATGGGGCAGGGGTCAGTGGAAAGAATCGCGGATCCCGCTTACTACTGATTTTAAGAGGTAACTATGCGCGAAAGTAAGAGCCTGGGCGACCGCTTGTTCAGCCTGGGCAGTTATGTCTATCTGACAATTTTCATGATCTTCTGTCTGTTTCCCTTTTGGATCATGATTGTGGCGTCCTTCACCAAGGATATCGTGCTTCGTGAAGATGGCTATTTGCCCTGGGCGCGGGTCTGGTCGATCGAAGCGTACAAGTGGGTCTTTAAGGGCAGCGAAATTCAGACTGGCTATATGGTGACGATCTTTGTCACCGTCGTGGGTACATTGTGCTCACTCTTTGTCATGTCGGGGTTGGCCTATTTGATGGCGGTAAAACGCTTCAAAGGCCGCAATAAGGTTGCTTTCTACATCTTCTTCACGATGATCTTCACGCCCGGTTTGATTCCTTGGTTCATCACGGTGCGCAATCTGCTCCAATTGCATGATAACATTTGGGCGTTGGTTTTCCCGATGATGGTGCAGCCGTTCTGGGTCTTTGTGCTGCGCAATTTCTTTGCAGCGCTGCCTTCCGAAATTTTGGAATCGGCCTACATGGACGGTGCTTCCGATGCGACGATTCTCTTTAAGATTGTTCTGCCGCTCTCTAAACCAGCGCTGGCGACAGTTGGCCTCTTTATGGCAGTGGCTTATTGGAACGAATGGTTCCTCGGGCTCATGTTGCTTGACTTCGCCAGTTTTAGTCCATTGTCCCTGATCGTCTTGAAGATGGTCAACAACTTGCAGTCGATCCAGGACGCCATGAAGTATCCCGGCGTCAACATTAACTTAGGTCAGATCCCCACATTGGGCGTGCGCATGGCGACAGCCTGCATTACCATCGGTCCGATCATCTTGGCCTATCCCTTTGTTCAGCGTTATTTTGTCAAAGGGTTGACGATGGGTGCGATTAAAGGATAATTCAAGATCTGCGGTTATCTATCCGCTCATCTGCTCCCATCATCCGTTGCCGGGGCCGCGTTCGAATGTGCCATTCATTTCTAATTTTTGCTATGTAGAACCAAGTTGTCAGTTAGAAAATGCAAGTTATCTAAACCAATGCTGCTTGTAATTTGCAGCTTTCAACCTACAACTATTTACCCAATTTCGTCACTATGTAAGGAAAGGGAAATATGAACAAAGTATCACGTCGTGAAATGTTAAAACTGATGGGCGTCAGCTCCGTCGGTCTGGCGTTGGCGGCCTGTGCGCCCGCTGGCTCAGCACCCGCCGCGGGTGGCAGTGGGGCTTCCTCCGCCACCAAAGCGCCAGTCACCATTACCATGATCGAAAGTTGGTTTGGTGTCCCCCAATATCCGGAAAGTATTGACCCTGTTACCACCGCCATCAGCAAAAAGATGAAGGACGAAGGCCTCGATATCGAGCTCAAGTCCCTCATTCTGGCTGACCATGATACCAAGTACCCAGCCCTCTATGCCTCGGGTTCTGACTTTACCATGGCCTTCGATGCGCCGTGGAACAAGATGAACTCGTTGCGCGATCAAGGTGCATTGGCCACGATTGAAGGCTTGATCGACACCAAAGGCCCGAAGCTAAAAGAAGAGATCACCGAGAAGATTTACAACGTCAACTTTACCAAAGGTCACCTCTATGGCATTCCAACTGCCTTCTATTATGGTGGCACCGGCGGTGCACTCTACCGCGAGGATTTGCTCGACAAGTACGGCGCAGACAAACCCACCTCAGAAGGTGGCTGGCCTAGCTTGGAGTCTTTCCTCGCCGCCGTTCAGAAAAATGCGCCGGATATGATTCCTTTTGTCAATGTCCCCACTCAGTCGATTGTCAGCTACGGACCACGGTTACGCGCCTTGGCACCTGGTGTTCCAAAGACTGGGGTCGTCATCCCCGACGCCACCAGCGATTGGAAGCTGATCGACGAGGAGGAGTTTGCGGCCGAGGTCGAACTGGCCAAACTCGTGCGCACCTGGTGGGAGAAAGGCTACATCAACAAGACCGATGTGCCATTCTCTGGTACAAGTCAGAATTCTGAAGTTGACTATATCCTGCCCGGCAAAGCCGCAGCCTGTGTGGAAAACGAGCCTGAATACAAGCATGTAGACTACACCAAGCAGATGAAATCCTCTAACCCAGATGCGGTATTAGGCGGCGTTGATCTGACTGGCATGCGCGCTGGCAAAGTAAAACCAATGGGCGCGCTCAAGCAATGGAACTTCATTGTCTTCAACGTCAACGCCCCCAAAGCCCAACAAGAAGCGGGCATTGCGTACTTCAACTGGTTGGCCGGCAGCCAAGACAACATGGATCTGTGGTTGATGGGCATTGACGGCGTAAATTACAAAAAGGAAGCCGACCTCAAGTTCTCTGAGATCGCAGGCGTCGACGCCGCGCGCAACTACCGCCGCCAATGGTATGTCTCCGGTATCTCGGGACGCTACCAACGCCAACCGGCAGACCTGCCGCAGGACGCGCTGGATGCGCTCAAGTTCTTCACGACCGAGGACAATTGGGTCTTCAACCCCTACGAAAGTTTCGAAGCCGATACCAAGGCACTCGAAGTCGATTCGTCCAAACTCAACGGTATCTATGACGAGGCCGTTCACGGCTTTATGAGTGGCCAGGTAGCGACCGACGAAGCGATTGCCAGCATGAAAAAGCAACTCGACGACGCCGGACGCCAGACCTATAAGGAAAAACTGCAAAAGCAGCTTGACGATTATATTGCGTCCCACAAGGCGTAATTAGTCAACCTGTGTAGCCCAAATTTGCAAAATTCGGGCTGACTCGAAAGGCTGGATTTGAGGTAAAGCTCAGATCCAGCCTTTTTAATTACGCGATGATCTGACGCCAACGTAGGGGTGACCAAAGGGCGCCCAGGTCGGCGGCGGAACCAATTTGGAAATAAACCGCCAATCACCTTCGCCGTCGAGAGCGTGCCCCCTCAGCGACAACGATGATATGTAGAACACCACGCCCGCCGCCGACCGCATGCCCCCTACGGTATTGTTAGATTATCGCATAACCGGCGTTAATTAGTCCTTGACAAGGATTGCAGCTTACATTATTATATAACCAATTAGTTATATAATAATGCTGGTATTTGTCATAGACTAACCATTCGTCGAAAAGGATGATAAGAGCAACGTATGCCAAACTCAGCGCCTTATCAGGCCATTGCCGATCCCAACCGCCGAAGAATCCTTGATCTATTGCGCGACAAAGGGCCGCTACGCGCCGGTGAGATTGCCAACCAATTAGCCCATATCAGTCAACCAGCCGTCAGCAAACATCTGCGCATCTTACGCGAAGCAAAGCTAGTGCGCGCCGTGGCAGATGGACGCGAGCGGGCTTATCATTTAAACCCAGAAACACTGCGCCAGATGGCAGAATGGCTGCTCTATTATGAGCCGCTGTGGGATAACCGATTAGCGCTCTTACAGCAGTTGGTGGAGCAAGGATCAGAGGCGCAAGGGGGGCAGGACTGATGCCGACCACCATTCACAAAACCATCGAAATCAACGCAACCATTGAGCAGGTCTGGCGCTATCTAGGCAGCGAAGCAGGATTGCGCCAATGGTGGGGAAGCGACATTCGGTTAGAAGCGAAGCAAGGGGGGCGCTGTGAAGAGCGCAGTCTGTTCAACGGAAAACCCCACTACTTGGCTGGCGAGGTGACCGTCTTTGAGCCACCACGCCAGCTTGTGCTGAATCTCCGCCGAGCAGAGGAATTGGAAACGTGGCCAGCGTTCACAATTGTGTCGATTACGCTGAAAGAAAGTGCCGGACGAACGCTTGTCACGCTTGAGCATCAAGCCTATGGCGCGCTGGCTATGGAACAGGGGGTTGAATGGACGATGCCCACCGTTCCCGTAACCAGACCGGCGCGCCAGGTTATTTCCAACCAATGGCCTAGGCTGGGTTTGTCAATAGCTAGCAATACAGTCGCGATTAGCCCCAACAATGTCTGGTTACATGAATGTGAAGTTCGCTGGAATCATTATTTTGAGCAACTAAAACAGCTCGTAAGCGCAACCTAAAAGGAAAAATCATGGTAGATTTACAATTGAACAGACCGCAAGCGATGATCCCAATGGTCATCGAAGGCTAGGGGTATTCGGAACGGGCCTATGACATTTATAGCCTATTATTAAAAAATCGCATCATCTTTCTCGGCACACCGATCAACGGCCATGTCGCGAATGTGATTGTGGCGCAACTCTTGTACTTGAATAGCGATGATCCCAACCAGCCGATTCATCTTTACATCAGCAGCCCTGGCGGTGATGTCTATGCCGGATTTGCGATTTACGACGCGATGCACATGATCACGGCGCCTGTTTATACCTACGCCGTCGGGATGACGGCCAGTATGGGCACCGCGTTGCTGGTCGCTGGCGCGGCAGGTCATCGCCACGCATTACCACATGCGACGATCCATATGCATCCAGCCAGCAGTGGCTCACAGGGTTATACCGAGGATGTGCGCATTGCCTTTCGCGAACAAGAACGCATCCAGACCCAACTATTCCAAATGATCGGCAAACATTCGGGGCACACCTGGCAAGAGATTGAGGAGCATTTCACACGGGATCGCTTCATGCATGCGGTAGACGCCCAAAAATACAACTTTATTGATCATATCCTCGGCGACACAAGTAACCTCGTGATCGGGATGCTGAATGGTGAGGTTGAATTGGCCAGCACACCTCCGTTACTTGAGGGAGCCGTGAATAAGTAGCGGGGGTTGCCAGTACGTAGTTCTGAGCGGCCAACTTTGATCCTATGGCCGCTCAGAGTAAATGACAAAGTTGACGCAAAGGCAAGAGACGCGAATAAAAAGCTGGCGAGAAAGCTTCAATCTATTACAGCTAACTCTGTTATGTCGAATTCTCACCTGAAGAACGAGTCGTCCTTTGTTATTTTTCTTTGCGCAAAAAGTTGGTGCAGAGCAAGCCCCACCCTAGCCCTCCCAAGGGTGGGGACCGTGACTGGAAGGCTGAAGATTATTCGGTTGTCGCTCCATCAAAATTTTTCCTGCGATCAGTTCCCTCCCAAGGGAGGGCTAGGATGGGGCGCTTTGCTCGTCACCAACTTTCTTCCCCTGCGTAACAGGAGTGCAGAGCTTAAAACCCTGCATGCCAAATGGTTGACAGTTCTAAGACAAAGCCTGGCAGAACTGGTTCGCCAGAGATTGTCATCTGGTTTTGCAACTGTTCCACTGCATAATCAGGGCGATAGATGTAAACATTACGCTCAGTTGGGTCAATTAGCCAACCAAGTTGCACACCGTTTGCGATCCACTCGCCCATTTTATCTTGCGCAGTGCGCAGTACATCGCTAGACGAGCGCAATTCGATGATAAAGTCTGGACACAATGGCAGAAATTTTCGTTTTTGGTCAGCTGTCAGTTGCGCTAGCCGATCGCGCCGCACCCAGGCGGCATCCGGTGAACGCATAGCACCGCTAGGTAAATCAAACCCAGTCGATGAGTCAAACACTACGCCTTGTTTGTTTGCTCGCGCCCAAATCGTAAGATCGGTAACTAAGTTAGCATTGCGCCTACCTGTTTCCCCACCAACTGGTGCCATCATAATAATTTCTCCACTTGCGGTGCGTTCAATGCGTAGATCTCGATTGGCCTGACAAAACAAGAAGAATTCCTCATCCGTCATCATCGGCAATGGACGCAAATCGATGCTCATCGGCATCATGTCACGAAGTTCGGGTTCAAGGGTCAACGTAAAAGCCATAGACACACCCCCTAGCAGGATTTATACACAAACATCATTATATCACGCTGATGTTCTTCATCGTAACCCTTTTTCCAAGTAAGGCCGATAGTGTTCCAAATCGGGCGTGAGCAAGGCTGGCACTTTGCCCATATCATCGAAACGGCGGAGTTGTACGGCGTCTTGAAAGAAAGGCGAAGTTTCAAACTCTTTGATTTCAGCCGCGTTAAATGGGCCACCTTGCAGCCCCAAACTTTGCACCGAAGAGGGTGATAATTCGGCCAGGTATTGGGGATCTACAGCACAGAGATAACGTTTGGCCGCCACATGCAGCCGTGCTGGTTCGGCAACGGCGGGAATAAAATACTTTTCCAAATATTCGGCCCCAATCTCTTCATGGATCGCGTCAATCCCCTTATCGGCTATGTCTTCGCCCAGATTGTGGACCAAATGGCCGATATCGTGCAGCAACGCCGAGGCAATTAAGAGTGGTGAGACGTTGGCCTTTTCAGCAAAATAGGCGGTTTGCAGCATATGTTCTTGCATGTTCACCCGTTCGCCATACGTTTGCTGACCACGCCGGTGAAAGGCGTCAAAAATTTCATCAATAATAGTAGATTGAGACATGGGTTCCTCGGGTAAAGTGTGGGAATGAAAATGATGCGTGATGAGTGAGACAGGCCAGCGTACTTGGTCAATTCTCACTTATCACGCATCAGCCTTAACTCTCTCGCCGCAACACGCGCAACGTACTCGACAAGCCATCACGGTCGGCGTAACAGCCCTGTAAATGACGGTTGCCGCTGCTGCTAAAACCGGTGCGGCCGTGTAAGACACGTTCGTTGTCTACCATAAAGAGATCGCCCGGCGCCAGTTTGAACGCGATCTGGTTTGCTGGATCGTTGATCAGGCGACCAAAGGCCAGATAGGCGGCGTAATACGCGTCCATCTGCTCTGGCGCAAAGTTGAAAGGGGCAATCGAACGGTTATTGTACCGGATCGCCGCCAATGAGCCGCGGGCATCAAGGCGAATCAAGGGTGCTTCGGCCAGTAGGTCGGTTGTCTGATCTTGAAAATGAAATTGCACGGGGAGCGTGGCCAGTAACGCGAACTGTTCAGGCGCTTGTTTACGCAACGTTTCAGCCACATAAAAACCATCAACAACAGTGCTATGGCCCCCGTTATCCACCGCAGCCAGACAATGGAGCAGTTGCAGCGTCGGCACCGGCTCGCGATACGGGTTATCGGTATGTGGACTCAGCGCCAGCCCCGTATAGGCCAGGTTATTCGGGTTGACCACCGACTTCACATCGAAATAACGCCCATAGTTGGTCTCGCGCACATAACCGAAGAGATCAACCACTTTTAACAAAGCCTGCGACTCTGTCGGCACGCCGTGGAGCAGCGCAAAGCCATAGGTCTGCACCGTGTCCAACCAATCGCGCAAGGCCGCTCCGCCCTGAGCAATCTCGCTAAAGTGCGCCCTGGGCAACGAATATAACGTGCCATCCCACAGGACGCGCCAACAGTTGGCTTCAGCCTGTTGATGATTCGAATACGCATGGGCGCGTAACCACTCTGGGGAAAATCGGCTGTGCTCGTGCGCCTCGGCCCAGCCAATTTCAATCTGACCATCGTCAGTTAGCTTGGCCGAAGCGGCCTGAATGTTTGCTGGAATATCAATAGATTCCAGCAAACGCTGGCCATTGCGTGTATCGCGGGCGTCCGGAGCATTGTCACGCAACCAAAGCGCGTGGTATCGACTCTGCGTTCCATCACGCCAGTTGATAACAAGTTGGTTGTCCTGAATCGAGCACCTTATCACCTGAGAAGAATTCGAGCCCGCACTTTCCATAAATTACACCTTTGTGAGCTATCGTACAGCTTCGATTTTTCGTGCAAACGGTATATCACGCATTACGCGTGGGACAAGGGCAGCCCTGTCAGCGGATTATGGGAGTGGATTGAGCGGATAGATGGCATCCTAATCCGTTTAATCCACTCCCATAATCCGCTGACCGTGGTTGCCCTGTAAGTCTACCTATTATACAAAAATCTCATCAATACTATGCCCTTCCCAGTCGCGGTGCTTCGGCAAATCTAGAATTTTTGCCAGTGTCGGGGTGGTGTCGATCAACGAAACCGGTCCCTCAATCGTATATCCCTGGCGAATCTGCGGTCCATAAGCCATCCACGGGATTGTCATATCTTCGGGCATCTCGGTGCCATGCGTGCGGTCGTGACCACCGTGATCGGCCTGCACGATCATATGGTAACCTTCGGGCAAGGCGGCCATCAAGCGGCCTAGTTGCCGATCCACACGTTCAGCCTGGCGCAGATATTCGTCGCTCATCCAGCCGAAACGATGGCCCCATGTATCCACCGTCCCAAAATAGACGAAAGCAAAATCAGGGTTTAATTCGGGAATATACTGAATCGCGGCGTCTGCGACCAGATCGTCACCATTTTCCAGGTAAGAAAGGTCGCGATACCAGGAAAAATCCAGGCTTAACGGTTGGCTGAGATTACGCAACGGCTCCCAGTTATAGATCATGGCGCAGCGTCGCCCCATTCCTGTGGCCACGTCGATCAAGCCAGGCAAGGGGCGGGCCATCGGTTGCCAGTCGTTTGTCACAACGCCGTGGCGTGTCGGTGGCACCGCATGGAAGATCGAAGTATGGCAAGGCAGTGTGACCGACGGCATGACAGACCGTGCGGCCAGCGTCGAAGCGCCCTGGGCGCGCAGGGTGGATAAACTTGGGCAATCGATTTTCGCCAGCGCATCAGGACGCAGGCCATCGATCATCACAAAAAGGGTGGGCGCGGGTTGTTGCGGCATACGGATTCTTCTCCTATAGATGATGTTATTATTCAATCTCAATCTTATCCAATCCTGCTTCCGGTTCAGGATAGGCCATTTGTAAATCTTCTAACGTTTTTACCAAAACTTCAGAGACCATTAAGTTACGATACCAGTTGTGATCGGCGGGTATGATGTACCAGGGCGCCTGCTCGGTGCTGGTTTTACTAAGCACATCTTCATAGGCCGCCATATAGTCGTCCCATAATTTACGCTCGGACAAATCAGCGCGATTAAATTTCCAGTGTTTGGTTGGATTTTCCAAGCGCTCTTGCAGGCGTTTCTTCTGCTCATCTTTATCAATTTGCAGATAAAACTTGAGGATCGTCGTCCCTTCATCGGCCAACATTGCCTCAAAGCAATTGATATGGTCATAGCGTTTTGACCAAACTTTCTCGGCCACAAGTTTGTGGACACGCGCCACCAATACATCCTCGTAGTGGCTGCGATTAAAAACGGCGATTTCGCCGCGCCCTGGCGTCCGTTTGTGGATACGCCACAAAAAGTCATGGGCTAACTCTTCTGGCGCCGGCGCCTTAAACGAAGCCACATGGATGCCTTGCGGATTGACGCCTTTAAAGACGCTGCGAATCGTGCCATCCTTCCCGCCCGCGTCCATGGCCTGAAAGACCACCAAGACCTTGTGTTTACCTTCCGCATATAAGACTTCTTGGAGCGCGCGTAATTTGTGATTGAGATATTTCAGGCGCACCTTACTCAGCTCTTTATCACCATCAAAGGCACTCTTATCCTTCGGGTCCCACTTCGACAAGTCCACTTTGCTGGCCGGTTTTACACGATAATGGTCCATAGGTCATCCCTTTACGGTCATTAAACTAGCTGTTCATTTATGGTATAATCGTTGGGTATTTTGAATGTCATGTTAACCGAACAACGCCAAGGCTGCAAAATGCTCAATCTAGATCTCGCCCGCAGGCCGCCATAGAAATCTATCGCAAAGAAGCGCAACGTTTGCTCGCCGAGCGGACGAGCACGAGCTACACCAGTGCAGCCAGTCTATTAAGCCGCGTACGCACGCTCTATCAACGGTTAAGGGAAAAATATCTGGCGAGAATTCAGCGCGCAATTGCGCGATAAACACAAGAATTTGCCTGCGGGCCAAGATGCACGAAACAAGGCGAAATTATAGAGCGCCTCACCCAAACATCCAACCAAGGAGAAAATCACTATGTCTGGAATCATCGTCGCCCCACAACCGCTTGCGGTGGAAGCAGGCGCCAAAGTATTAATGGCTGGTGGCAATGCCATCGACGCCGCCGTCACTTGCGCTGCTGTCCAGGGCATTCTAGACCCACAGATGTGCGGTCTCGGTGGCTACGCCATGCTCAATTTGCATCTGGCGAATGGCGACAAATCGATTGGTATTGACGGCCCCGCCCTCGCCGGGTCTAAAGTGACGCCGGACATGTGGGTGGACAAGGTATTGCGTCCCAATCCCGATGGCTGGGGCTATTTTCTAGAAGGCAAAGTCAATGACGCCGGTTACACTTCGGTCTGCACGCCGGGCTGGGTGAAGGCGATGGCCACGATGCTCGAACGCTGGGGCACGATCTCATGGGCCGAGGCGCTGGAACCAGCGGCGCGCATCGCCGAAGAAGGCTTCATCGTCGGTGATCGCTTATCGACCGGCTGGCTGCGCCCACGGCCGTATCCCGAAGCTTGCTCGTTGCTCGATTATATCGAGGCCAACACCGAGTCGCAGCGCATTTATCTCAAAGCAGATGGCAGCACCTATCAGATGGGTGAACGTCTGCGCAATCCCGATTACGCCCAGAGTTTGCGCGACCTGGGCGCACGCGGCGCCGACGACTTTTATCACGGGGCTTTGGCGCAACGGATGAGTGCAGATCTGGCGGCCAACGGGGCTTACGTCACCGCGCAAGATTTGGCCAATTATAAACTACGCGAAAACCAGCTCGTCACGGGCACGTATCGCGGCTACACCGTCACCAGTGCGACCGCACCACACGGTGGACCAACCTTGATCGAAATTCTCAATATCTTAGAAGGGTATGATCTGGCGGCGATGGGGCATAATTCGCCGGATTATATCTATACGGTAGCGATGGCGATGAAAGCGGCTTTTGCCGACCGTAACCCAACGATGGCGGATCCAGAATTTGAAGATGTGCCGCTCCAATGGATGATGAGCAAAGAACGCGCCGCCGAATGGCAAGCGCACATCAACGCCGGCAAGCCGATTGAAGTCAGTTTTAGCGGCACCACCGGCACACCGCATACCACCCACGTCAGTGTGGTGGATGGCGCGGGCAATTGTGTGGCTTTGACGCACTCATTGGGGGCGTCGTCGGGTGTGATCACGCCCGGGCTGGGCTTTATGTATAACAATTCGATGATCAATTTCCATCCGTTGCCCGGCCATCCCAACTCGATGGCGCCCGGTAAAGGCCGCACCACCGGCATGGCCCCCGCGATTGTCTACAAAGATGGCAAGCCAGTATTGGTGCTTGGCTCGCCCGGCGCAACGCGCATTATCACCTCCAATCTCCAGGTGATCCTCAACGTGCTTGACTTTGGCATGAACATCAACGATGCCGTGGCCGCACCGCGGATCGATTGCCAGGTGAGTGACATTCGTTGCCATGCGCGCATTCCCGAATACGTCTGTGCCGAGGTGCGCAAAAAACACCCGATCACACGGATTGCGCAGAGTCACGGGGGCTTTGCATTGGTGCATGCCATTACGATTGACCCGCAGACGGGGGCGTTGGCTGGTGCGGCGGATACGGGCGCGGATGGGATGGCGTTGTTGGTGTGAAGCGTAAAGAAGTGATGAGTGATGAGTGATGAGTGATGAGTGAAGTTAACTATCACTCATCACTCATCAGCAATTAACACATTTTCAACGTGCGAGGTCGAAGAACGCCGTTGCGAGGTTTTCGCCATTGACGACAATTTCCACGGCGTGACGGCCAGGGTGATGGACACGGGTGGTAAAATCGCGAATGCTCTGGTTGCGGGTAATCAAAACCGCTTCGCCGGGGCCAAGCGTGAGTTCCTTCAACTTAAATACTTTGGCGGAAGTCCCACCCGATTTTTTGACGTAATGGACGATGTAATCAACCACAAGACGCTGGGGATTCGGTGACTGCGACGCCAGTTGGAACGATAGGTTAATCCGATCACCCAGTGAGATTGCCTGGGGTTGGAGCAGAAAGTCGGTGATCAGCACCTGGGGCTTTTCGCCGGCACCGATCACCGCCAATGCCCGTTGGTCGCCTTTTTTGATCAAGGTGCGCAGGGCGCGCTTGGCGATCCAGGCCGTATGTGGATCGTCAAGCGGCCAGCTTTGAATGCAATTCAGCACCCAGGTGGGATGATCTTTGGTAATATCGTTGAGATGATTTGCCACGGATTTTCGCACATAGAGGCTGGAATCTGCCTTGAGGTTTTCCAGGATCGGCGCAACCGGCGATGGATCGGCCACGAGCGCATCAAGCCGAAATGACCAGGGCAAACGCGGGCGCGATCCTTCACTCGCCAGCCGTCGGACGTGCTCATTCTCATCGCGCGACCAGGTTTCCATCACGGCGAGCGTGCGCGACAAATCGCGCCGCAGATATTGGCGCACCGCAAACTCCGATGAACCAAAGGTGGTAAAAAATTTCAGCGCAGCCAGCGAAGTGTCAAAATCAGCCAAGCCATAAAGCCCCACGTAATCGGACAACGCCAAGGTGACAAAGCCGTGCTGAATGCGCGGGGCGAGTTGACGTAAAATCTCCAGGGCGACTTGATAGTCGGCTGGCAGCGTGGCATACAGACTTTCCGTCATGCGGCGCAAACGTTGCATCAGCGAAAGTTCGTCTAGGCCAGCCAAGGCAAGGTCAAGGAACCGTTCGGTATCAAAACCCGGCTGGATCTTGGTCATTTCCTCAGCGATATCGCTAAATCGCTTGGCGTCAAAGATCTCCTTGAGCGCGGTCGATTCGGCAGGGGTCGGATCGTCTTCTAAAATGCTCATTTTTGAATATTTTACCCAGTAATTTTAAGAGGAATATTTTCCAGCAGTCTTTGTCGCTGAAACTTCAGACTGTACGCAGCGTACCACCGTCGATCACGTATTCACTGCCCGTGATGTATGAAGCCCGATCAGAGACCAGGAAGGCGACGAGTTCAGCCACCTCTTCGGGGCGACCGGGACGGCCAAGCGGAATACCGCCCAGTGAATCCATCAATCCCTGGCGCGCACCGTCCTGGTCGCGACCAGAATCATTAGCCAGCCGATCAATCAGTCGCGCAGCGGCCTTTGTTTCAATAAAACCCGGTGCGATGGCGTTGACGCGCACCCCGCGAGGCGCAACTTCGTTGGCAAGCCCTTTACTGTAGTTCGTCAGTGCCGCTTTTGCCGCGGCATACGGCAACGTCGCATTCAGCGGCATACGGCTTTGAACGGACGTAATATGAATGATGACACCGTAGCCTTGTTCCAACATCGCTGGCAGCAACCCACGGTCGAGGCGCACGGCGGAGAATAAATTCGCATTCAAATTCTGTTGCCAATGCTCGTCACTCAGGGCAAGCACGCCGCCCGGTGGCGTAGATGAGCCGCCCACGACGTTGACAAGAATATCCACGCCCCCCAAACGAGCCAGGGTTGCCTTGACG